>JALERO010000124.1 GCA_022764265.1 Eubacterium sp.
CAACTTTCTCTTCAAATAACCGTACCAATATGCTGCTCACTACGGTTATTTCTCAACTTTCTCTTCAGGTAACCGTACCGCTATGCTGCTCACTACGGTTATTTCTCAACTTTCTCTCCAGATAACCGTACCGACACACTGCTTCCTACGGTTACATCTTCACTTTCTCTTCAAATAACCGTACCGCCCGCTGTACACTACGGTTACATCACCATATTTTCTCCACAAAGCCGTGCAACCTCGATTCCGCTAACGCTCCATCTCGGTCACGGGCGTTCGCCCTACAACAAAAGTGCGTTAACACGCACTCTCGCGATATAAAACTCTGAAAACGCAGCTTTTCCTAAAGGATGCTCCGCGATGTTCCCGCGCCGAGCACGGTTGCGAAGCAACATTGTCCTCTCGTGCGAGTGCGCATCGTTTGCCCGCAGGGCTTTTATGTCATAGGAAATTCATGGAATTTACTATGACATAAAAAAAGAGGCGAGTTAGCCCCCTACATGCAAGCATGATAGGTCTAACTCACCTCTTTTTTTGCACGGCTCCTTGCCTACTTGAACATGTCAGGCAGCCAGTGTGCCGGATCTACATCCATGAATTTGGAACGCTCGAAGTGCTCTTTTAAGTCAAACGGCATTGTGCAGTCGAAGATTGTCTTGCAGGAAATACCGTTTCCTCTGAGCATCGGGTTGTAGCTTACCTCCTGAGAGTGATCAAGCGGATGACATCTTACACCCGGGATTGTAATGGTATCGATATCGCCCTGGAAACGTGTATTTAATGCCCACAGCACGTCGTTGCTGTCGAACAGATCTACATCTTCATCTACCAGGATGACATGTTTTAACTCGCTGAAAGCAGAGAATGCAAGCAGTGCAGCCTGACGCTGACGTCCCTCATCACTCGGAACGCTCTTCTTGAACTGCAGGATTGCCATGTATTTTCCGCCTCCTGACGGATGTGCGTATACGTTAAGCAGTTTGCCCGGCATAGCTGTCTCTACCAGATTCAGGATACTTGCCTCTGTAGGAAGACCAGCCATATGTACATGCTCTTCGGATGGTCCGATGGTGGACTGCATGATCGGGTTCTTTCTTGTTGTAACAGCTTTTACGCGGATAATCGGAACCATCGGTGCAGGACCTGTCTGTCCCGGGAACTCCGGCATAGCTTTTCCTGTTCCTGTGGAACGGTCTTCCGGAACACGGATCTTCGGAAGTAATTCACCCTCGATGACATACTCTGCATTTGCAACAGCTTTCTCACCGATTGTGATACAGTTGCACAGTTCTACCGGCTCCTGACGAAGTGCGCCTGCGCATGCCAGCTCGTTGTATCCGAGCGGTGTTGTAGGAGGCTCGAAGCCTGCTGCCAGGTAGATTGCCGGATCAAGACCAATGCTGATGGAGATTGGCAGCGGTTTGTCCAGTTTTTCAGCTTTTTCATAGAAAGCACCGATGTGTCTTGCACCCGGTGTGATCCACATGGATAACTCATTCTCGCTCTGGATGCAAAGTCTGTGGATTGTTACGTCAGATACGCTCGGATCTTCCGGATCACTTGCGTAGCAGAGACCCATTGTGATGTATGGACCTGCGTCCTCAAGTGTATTTGTCGGTGCCGGAATCAGTTTGCGAAGATCAAATCCTTCGTCCTCTGCACGGTAAACGACTTCCTGACACGGAGCCTGCTCACCTTTAAAATCAACCGGATTGATCGGGTTCTTAACTGCATCTTTCATATACCAGCCTAACTGTTTCGGATCTGTTCCGAGTAAAGCAGCTACTCTCTTACGGCTTGCCAGCATACCAATAATAACTCTTGAATCCGGATGGCCTTTGATATTATTGAACATCATTGCAGGGCCAACCTGAGTCGGGCGCATAACGGTTCCTGCTGCGCCTACGTGACGGTAAACACCGGATAATTCGCCTCTCGGATCTACCTCAACATCTGTCTCTACGTACTCGCCCGGAATTGATTTGATTAATTCCAGTGCGGAACGTAAATCATTCACTTTTACGTCACTCATTTCATAAACCTCCTTTATAATTCTCCATATTGATTGTATAATAGTATCTGTATGGTAATTACTCGATACTATTATTTTACCCGTGTATAGCAGATATACGTCAATTGAATTTTTGCCGTTTTATTTCACAATTTTTCCCTCCTTTTTTTGTGAAATAATGCCAAAGGTGCCCGCATTGACAGTATAGCAACTTTACACTCTATAATAGACTCATTCTATTGGGAGGATGAATGTACATGAAAGATGAAAATGCCTTGCTCAGCATTAGTGAAATGGCCAATATCTGCCGAATCAGCAGACAGACACTTATTTATTATGACAAACATGATGTATTCAAGCCGTATTACATGGATGAAAAAGGCTACCGCTATTATTCAGTACTTCAAATTCCATTTTTACGGGAAATCTGCGCTTTAAAAGCCAACAACCTCTCTTTAAAAGATATTGCCGACAATTTTGAAAACAGAAATATCAAAAACACCCAGGATCTCCTGCGTTTTAAAAAGCAAAATCTGGAAGAAGAGATGGAAGAACTGAAGCGCAAACTGAAAAGCATCGACGAAAGACTGGCATATTACGATTATGCTCAGAAGGAAACGGAACATCCGCTGCAGCCATATCTGAGGCATTTCCCGGAACGTAAAATTCTGTTCTGCAAATGGGATGCCAGAGAAATGGACCGTAAAGTCCTTCATTTTGCTCATATGAAACTGCGCAACCGATGTGATGAGTTTCATATTAAAGTGGACCGGGGATGGGGAGCTCTTCTGCGAAAAGACACTCTGTACACCGATCATCCTTTTCTTGAATCAGGGGCATATGTCAATCTTCCTTCGGACTTCGAAAACATCTATCAGATTCCGGAGGAGAACTATCTCATTATACCGGCCGGAACATTTGCATGTATGTGCAAATACGGAATGCCCTATGAGACCCGGTACGTCGATCAGTTATATCAGTGGGTTGAGGAAAATCATTATACTGTCACCGGAGATATTCTGGACGAATGTCTTCTGGATACGACCTTCTATACCGAAGAACACAAAGCCGATTTCTGCCAGCTGCAGATTCCGGTGGCGCTTCCGGACGGGTCAGAAGTTGCGTGTGACAGTTGAATAAAAATATACATCAGGGGGAACCTAATTTATGAAACGTTTAGTAATTGGAATCAGCGGAGCCAGCGGTATGCCCATCGCTGTGGAACTTTTGAGAGCTTTAAAAGAACAGCCGGACTGGATGAGCTGTCTGGTCATCTCAAACGGCGGTGAAAAAACCATTGAGATGGAGTGCTCCGAGACAGTAGAGGAGATTCGTGCCCTTGCCGATGAATGTTACGACATAAAAAATATCGGTGCCTCGATTGCAAGCGGTACATTTAAGACCGAAGGCATGGTCGTCGTTCCGTGCAGCATGAAAACTGTGGCCGGAATCGCAAACGGATATTCTGACAACCTTCTGCTGCGAGCAGCGGATGTCACGTTAAAGGAACGCCGGAAACTGGTGCTCGTTGCCAGAGAGACTCCTTTTAACACGATCCACCTCAAAAACATGCTGGAATTATCCCAGATCGGTGCGATTATCATGCCACCGATGCTGACTTTTTATAATCATCCCGATACACTCCAGGATTCTGTCAACCATATTGCCGGAAAAATATTGGATGTTTTCGGAATCGAATACAACAAATTCCGCAGATGGAATCCTGAAAACTGATGACTCTACCTGTTTATCGGGGAAAAAATTTACGCAATCCAAATTCATGATAACTAATTGCACAATCTGAATCACTGACCCCCAGTTACCTATAATATACTGTTATATGTTAGAGCAAAACAATGTGACGAAACATAGATCAATCGATGGGGGAACGTATATGTGTGTAAATTTTGATTCGATTAACAGAAAATTATCCATCTCCGAAATGGCACAAATCCATGACATCAGCCGACAGACATTGATTTATTATGATAAGATTGGTTTATTTGAGCCGGCTATCATTGATGAGGAAAATGGTTATCGTTATTACAGCACACTGCAGATTCCGCTGCTTCGGGAAATCTGTTTTTTGCGCTCGATTGGTATGCCACTGGAGGACATTCGGAAACACAATGAAAATAACAATTCAAAATCTACGATTGAATTGCTGGAATCCCAGAACGAAAAAATAAGTAAAGAAATCAAAAAACTGCAGATGCAACAGGCAGCAATCGAAAAACGTGTTCATATTTATCACAATGCAACCGATTATGCCAATGCAGATTATAAACCAACCATTCAGTATTTCCCTGAACGCCGGGTTCTGTATTATGAGTGGGATGAAACCGACCGTACTCGCCACGGACTTCATTATGCGCTGATGAAAATCTGGAATGAGGCCGAGAAATTCGGCATTCTTCCATCTAAGCGCTGGGGAGCCCTGATTTTCAAAGAGGAACTGGAAAAAGGGACTCCGCTGAACCATGCCGGGGGCTGCTGTCTCATCAATCATAACATTCCGGATCTTCCCGGACTGCGCATATTAAAAGAAGGCGACTATGTCTGTATGCCAAAATTCGGCATGCCCTATGACACAGAGCATATTTACAAGCTGGTTCACTGGATTGAAGAAAATAATTATGAAATCATCGGCGATATCTACGACGAATGTCTGTTAGATACTATTTTCTACGATGATGACTGTGAACTGGATTTCTGTGAGATTCAGATTCCGATCCGGAAAAAATCCTGACAAATCAGAGAGGAGAAAACCAAATGGCCTATTATATCAAGAAGGACAAAAAAGAACCGGAAAAAGAGCAGAAACCGTATGATACAAGAGAACGCCGCTTTTTCTTTCAGATTGTCGGCTGCGTCATCGTTTTGATTATTTTTCTTATCATCTGGGTCGTAAAACACGGTTAACAGATATGTCAATATCTTTCCAAATACTCAAAACACCCTAATCGTACAAAAAAAGCATCCCTGCGGATGCTTTTTTTGTATGATATCTTTTTAATCTGATTTTCTTCTTCCCAGCATATCCACTGCAACGACGATAACCAATACCGCACCGATGACAATATTCTGTACCGAAGAAGTAACACCCATAATGTTCAGTCCTGTACTGATGACACAGATTACAAAGGCACCGACCATCGTTTTCGCTATGTTACCTTCACCGCCGGAAAGACTTGTTCCTCCGATGGCCGCAGCTGCAATGGCAAGAATATTGTAACTTCCATCTGCAACGTTCGGATTACCGGTACGAAGTCTGGATGCAAGTACGAGGCCGGCAATTGCTGCAGCCAGGCCGTTCAGTGTAAAGATGAGAATCGTATATAAATCCACATTTACACCGGACAGACGCGCTGTCTTTTCATTACTTCCGATTGCATAGGTATAACGTCCCATTTTTGTGTTTTTCATAATATAGAGACAGATCACAAAGAATATAATCGCTACGATAAACTGAGAAGGGATGATTCCGATTGTTTTCGCTCCCCAGAATTCAAATGGAATTTTTGCTCCCTCCGGATTTTTGATTCGGATGGATGTCTCATGGGTGATTACCAGTGCCAGACCGCTGGCCGCATACATCATACCTGCCGTCATAATAAAGAACGGCACCCGCAGCTTCGCAATACAGAATCCATTGACAAATCCGCAGATAATACCCACGACAATACCGATGACGGAAGCCGGCAATGCTCCCATGCCGTCCTGCACACAAAGTGCAACGACACATCCAACCAGTGCCGCAATCGCACCGATGGACAGGTCGATTTTACCGCTGATCATGACAAATGTCATACCGCATCCGAACAGCGCATACACCGCTGCTGTACGTAATATATTGGTCAGGTTGCCGACGGAGAAAAATCCTTCACCGGCAATCGAGAAAAATACAATTAATGCAATTAAAATGATATATGTACCAAATTTATCATATATCTTTTTTCCTGTAGATACCTGCATAATAAGCCTCCAATCATTGCTGCCCTAAATATCGAGCATCAATTTCAACATTTTTTCTTTTAAGTTTTCTTCCGAGTCCGCAAACTCTCCCACTTTCTTTCCCTCACGCATGACAATAATGCGATTGCAGAGTCCGATCAGCTCATCTTCTTCTGAGGAAATCACGATGACACCGATATTCTGCTTTACCAGGTTCTGGATAATATTGTAAAAATCAGCTCTGGCGCCTACATCGACACCTCGTGTCGGCTCATCCAGAAGCAAAAGCTTTGGCTCCGACATCAGCCATTTTCCAAGACATACTTTCTGCTGATTTCCACCACTCAGATTCTCGATCCGCTGTTCCATACCGGTGGTTTTTATTTTCAGACCTGCAATCTGATCCTTTACCTCCTGCTGTTCGGTCTTCTTCCGAATGCGGAAGCCTTTTCCAAGGCGGTTCATATTTGCAACACTCATATTTTCTTTGATCGAACGGACTGCAAGTATTCCCTCTACTTTACGGTCTTCGCTGACGTATCCGATGCCCTGTTTTACGGCGTCCACCGGACTTTTTATTTTTAATTTCTGACCTTTATATAAAAACTCGCCCTCATCAAGTTGGTAGCAGCCAAAGATTGTTTTTGCAATTTCTGTTCTGCCTGCACCTGCCAAACCGGCAAAGCCAAGAATTTCTCCCTCTTTTAATTCAAAGCTTACATTTTCATATTTTCCCTTACAGGTTACATTTTTTGCCTCAAATATCACCTTTCCCTCATGGCGATATTTTTCCGGGAACTGGTTAGTATCCTCGGAGCCCACAATTCCTGCAAGAAGCCTCTGATTATCTACATTGGCAATTTCATCTGTAAAAACATTTTTTCCATCTCTCAACAGTGTAATCCGGTCACACATCTGATACACTTCTGACATGCGGTGTGTGATATAAATCATTCCCACCCCTTTTTTCTTCAGGCGATTCATCAGGTCAAACAGGTGATCTGTCTCCTGAAGTGTCAGCGATGAGGTCGGTTCATCTAGAATCAATACGTTTGAATTCAGATTCAGTGCACGGGTAATCTCTATCATCTGCTGCGTTGCCACCGGCAGATCTCCCGCGCGGGTATCCAGATCAAGATCAATTCCGACTTCTTCCATAACCTCTTTCGCGCGAACACGCATCTTTTTCCAGTCATAGACGCCGTTGTGCACGATTTCATTTGCAATAAAGATATTCTCCAGCACGCTCAGATGCGGCAAAATATTTAATTCCTGAAAAACCATAGCAATACCGTCTTTTTGTGCATCCTCAACGGTTCCCTTTAAAGGAATATGACGGTCATTGTGATAAATATCTCCCTTGTCCGGCAGATACACGCCGGCCAGAACCTTCATCAAAGTGGATTTTCCGGCACCATTCGCACCCATCAGCGCATGAACCTCTCCCGCTTTCAGATCAAATTCAACATCTTCCAGCACAGGAGTCCCGCCAAAGGATTTGTAGATGTGCTCCATCCGTAATATTTCTTTTCCAATTTTATTCATAGAAATCAAGCCTTTCCTTTTTCAAGAATGCCACCGGCAGAAATGCCGGTGGCCAAATCAGGTCGAACGCACGACTGACTTATTATTACAGGCCTTCGCCCATCTCTACATAACTGCGCATGTAATCAGATACTTCTGTGATCTTATCACCCATTGTCCACTGAGCCAACTCTTCTCCGTGCTCCAGATGGTCTGCCACATTTTCTTTTGTGATAATGGTATCCGGAGTATAGGTTTCTTCCGGAACTTCTTTGCCCTGAATCAGATCATATGCCTGCTGTACTGCATAGTAACCCTGTAAAATAGACCAGTCATAAGCGGTAGCATACATTTTGCCCTCATCGATGGACTGTAAAGCAATGACATTTCCGTCAATACCTGCAACTAATACACCATTTTCGCCTGCTTCAATATTATTCTCTTCCAGAGCTGTGATCGCGCCAACTGCCATCAGATCGTTGCAGCAGAGAACTGCATCAACGTCTTTGTGTGCCTGAAGGATATCTGCCATGGTTGTTGCTGCGGTATCCTGATCATAGCTTGCACTCTGAGATTCAATCAGCTTGATTCCCTTGCTCTCATATTCTGCGATTGCTTTTTCAAAACCGGCTGTTCTCTCCTGAGAGGAGCTTGCCGCATCCACACCACGAAGAATTACAACGTTTCCTTCTCCGCCTAATTTGTCAAACACATTTTTTGCCAGCTCATATGCCATATTGGTATGATCTACACCAATGTAGTTCGGCATATACTCTTTCACATCATCGCCCCACTCATTTGTGATGGTTGTATCTACAGTGACGAATGGGATTTCCGCATCATGTGCCGCATCTACTGCACCGGCAACACCATTGGAATCGTTTGCTGTCAGAATCAGGGCATCCACGCCGGCTGAAATCATATTTTCACATTTTGTAACCTGGCCTTCCACATCCGCCTCTGTTGAAGTGTTGTCTACTTTTACCGTGATACCCAGATCTTTTCCTGCAAGCATTGCGCCATAGGCGATATCCTGAAAATGTGCATTTGTTGCTGTTTTTACGACAATACCAACACTGATATCCTCTGTCTCACTGCTTTCTGCCGCTGCAGACTGTGTTGTATCCTGCTCTGCAGCACCAGCTGAAGCTTTTCCCTCATTTGAGTCATTCTTACCGCAGGCTGCGAGACTCACCATCATTGCCCCAATCAGGGTAATTGAAATTAACTTTGCCATCCTTTTTTTCATTACAATATCCTCCTTATTTGTGGCAGTCCCTCACTGCCTTCCTTTTGACAGAATTAGTATATCATTGCTGTTTTCTTCCAGTTATTCATCAGCAATTCTCAATTATGCACAACAAAAATCATCGTATACGGGATGATTTTATGCACTTCGACCAATTGTTTTTCTCTGGTCAAATAGAATTACACAAAAAAACTGCCGGCGGTATACCGGCAGTCTTTTGAATCGTGGCAAAAAAGAATATTGCTATCTGATGATACTCACGGATTGCGTGCGTACAGAGTATTTTTACCCTGGTATCATCAGATTATATTTTCCTGTCACCAGTTTATTGATATAATATTGTTTTATGTACTGATCGTGCTCTTTTACAGCAGCAATTGCTTCCTCCAGATTTCGATTTTTGATCGCATTGTAGATTTTTTCATGCTGCCCCGTTGTAATTTTCCCGTGTTCCGCATCATGATAGGAAGTGATATCGAACCTCTGTCTCTGATTCATTAAGAGTTCAAACATCATACTCAACCGCTTATTTCCCACATACTGGATAATAAAGTTATGGAATTTTGCGTCCCACTCCATCCGGTCGATCAAATCTCCCTCATTCATATATTTTTTCGTCTGCTCAAGAATCTGCCCCAGGGTTGCATCGGCAATCATGTCATAATTTTTAAGAGAAACCTCCAACGCATAGACCTGAAGCACTTCCAGCAGATCATATACTTCCAGAATATCCTCCAGAGTGTAGACCGGAACGATGATTCCTTTTCCCGGTTCCTCCACCAGAATCCCTTCTTTTGCCAGCTGACGCAGTGCATATCGTACCGGAGAACGGCTCACCTGATAAAGTTCTGACAACTTTCGCTCTACCAGTATGGTTCCCGGTTCAAACTCATTATGCAGGATTGCCTCTTTTATTTTATGATAAATGGCGGTTTCTTTTGTTGTCATTCCATAATTTGCATCTTTTACATTCCGAAATTCCATATTGCACATCTTCTCCTCATACTATTATAATGATAGAATTAGTATACCACGATACATTTTTCCAGTTATTCTTCCATTTTTCTCTTTTATGCATGAAGAAAATTATCGTATCCCAAAAAAAGACCACTGGTCGATACCAGCAGCCTTTCTTCTATAAAAACCTATCCCTTATTCGCACATATCGATTTCTTTCCGAATCAAAGCAATCGTACTTTCAATGGGGTATCCAAGCAGCAAACCTGTCACCGCCAATTCTTCCTCCCCGATGCAGTCGTGCAGCTGGATCGGACAAAGCTCCTCATTGCCAAACCAGGACAATTCTCTGCTAAAATAATCCTGCATTTTTGCGCGGTCAAGAGACACCTCACACGCTTCATACACCTGCATCACACGTTCCAGATCGAAATAATCCGACAGTGTACCCTTTTTGCTAATGTACAGCAGATAATTGTATTCCCGTGTATGATACGGATAGCAGTAATAATCATCTCCCACTTCCGCAAGAATCTGCATATAGGCCTGTGCAGATTCCGGATAAATCGTTGCTGCCAGCTTTTTCCCGTTCTGAACCGCATGATTCATATAATCCACCACCGGAATCGGCCCGTAATTATTACTGCAGCAGATCAAATTGTACCAGCTTAAATACGTGCTCTGATACTGCTCTGCCTTCTCAGAGAAAAAAATACGCTTGCAGGTCACCTGTTCCATCCCCGGCTGGTCAAAACGGTAACACAGCGAAACAGTTATCCGTTCTCCTTCTTTCTCCCGGTACAGGGAAAAAATCAGTTTCTCCCCTACATTGTATTCCTGCTCAAAGAGCAATTCTTTTGTCTCACTCATTATACGTTATACCTTCCGGTCACTAATTTATTGATGTAATACTGTTTGATGTACTGACTGTGTTCTTTTACAGCGGCTATGCTGGCATCGAGATCTCTGTCCCTGATTGCCTGATAAATTTTTTCATGCTGCTGTGTGGAAAGTTCCGCATGTTCTGTATCATGGAATGATGTAATGTCAAATCTTCGTTTCTGGTTTACAAGAAGCTCAAACATCATATCTAGTCTCTTATTGTTCACATAGTGGATAATAAAATTGTGAAATTTCACATCCCACTCCATACGCTCAATCAGATCTTCCTCACTCATGTATTGCTTTGTTTTTTCCAGTATCTGACCCAGAGTGGCGTCCGCAATCATATCATAGTTCTTTAAAGAAACCTGTAATGCATATACCTGAAGTACCTCCAGCAAATCATAGACTTCCAGAATATCCTCCAGAGTATAGACCGGAACAACAATTCCTTTCCCCGGTTCATCTGCCAGAAGACCTTCTTTTGCAAGCTGGCGCAGTGCATATCTCACTGGAGAACGACTCACATTATAAATCTCTGACAGCTTGCGCTCCACCAGTACCGTACCGGGCTCGAATTCATTGTGTAAGATTGCCTGTTTGATCTGATTATATACCATAGATTCTTTGGTCGTCATCCCCGGATTCATATACTCTGTTTTTTGTGTACTCATTTCCCGTATCCCTTTCTCTATTCTATCAAATCAGCCGCCAATCTGATTCATGTACCTACTTGTCTCACTCGTATATCCATAAGTCAGCTTTACATGCTGTGCCGGCTTCTCTATTATCGCTCTTTTTATCTCTCTTGACAACTCTTCTCCGTGCAGTCCGCGTACAAGCACTTCCTCTCTGGAATGCAGGCAGGGTTTAATCTTTCCGTCACAGGTAAGACGGATTCTGTTGCAATCCAGACAGAAATGCTGATTTACAGCACTGATGATTCCGATTCTGCCTTTTCCATCCGGATATCTGTACATCCGCGCCACACCGGAATGTGCCATTTCAACCAGTTCCGGCAGTTTTTCCAGAACAACTTTTCCCTTGATAAAGGCATGTTTCGGGAATCCCGCACAGGCTCCGATCGGCATCAGTTCAATAAAGCGTACCTCCACCTGGCCATCTCTGGTCAATTCTGCAAAATCCTGTATCTCATCATCATTAAATCCGCCGATCAAAACAGTATTGATCTTAATCGGTGTCAAGCCGGCATCCATTGCTTTTCTGATGCCGTCCACGACTTCCTCGTATTTTCCCCGTCTTGTAATTCTCGTATATTTGTCTGTCTGAAGTGTATCCAGACTGATATTCAATCTGGATACACCTGCTTTTTTCAAATCATATGCCATGTCAGCCAACAGCATTCCGTTTGTCGTAATCGCCAGCTCCCTGACACCGGGAAGTGATGATATTCTTCGGCAAATATCCACTACATCCGGACGAATCAACGGTTCTCCACCGGTAATACGTATTTTTGTGATACCGAGTTTCACTGCCTCCTGCGCAATCTCCACGATCTCATCCGCACTCATCTGCGAACTGCATGGTGCTGCACAGCTGTCTGCCTTGTCCTCCGGCATACAATAAATGCAGCGCAGATTGCATTCATCCGTTATTGAAATTCTCAAATAGGTGATATCTCTTCCATAGCTATCTTTCATTTCTATCATCCATCCCTTTTCTCTGTTCTGAGTATCTGCCTACAGCAGATAAGCATCCAGTAAACTGCCCTTTTTCAGCGGTCCGCTTCCTGCCGGCACAATGGCAAACACTTCTGCTCCGGACATCGCGCTGACGCTTCCGTTTGCCTGATTTTCATTCAGCTTCATACGCACAGTTCCGTCCGTCAGATCCAATTTCCCCTTTAAAATTCTCATATTCGGACTTTTTTTACTAAAATCAGAATCCAGTTCAACCGTAATTTTATCCGGAAGGAAATCCTTATTTCCGGCCATTTTCTGAATCACCGGCATCGCGACAAGATGAAACGTCGTCATAGCCGCTGCCGGATTTCCGGAAAGTCCGAATACAGGAACTCCATCCAAAATGGCGAGACAGCAGGACGATCCCGGTTTCATTTTGATTTTGTCCACCAGCACTTCTGCTCCTGCGCGCTCCAAAGCTGATTTTGTATAATCATATGTACCTACAGACACTCCGCCTGTCATGATCACAACATCGTACATGCTGACCGCATTTTTCAGAACCTCAGCAATTTTCATCTCGTCATCCTGAACATCCCCAAGATAAATAGAAGAAAAATGTCTTAATTTTAATGCCGTGCCAAGCATATAGCGGTTTGAATTATAAATCTTGCCTCCCTGAAGAGGTTCCCCCGGATTCAACAACTCGTTTCCCTGGGATATGATACCGATCAGAGGTGTTTTATAAACCTCTACCTCATCAATTCCCTGAGAGGCAAGCATTCCGTGAACTGCAGCATCTATTATTTCACCACAATCGGCAATCCGCTCATCTTCTTTCACATCTTCGCCTTTTCGGACGATATTATCACCGGAATGATACGTGCGGTGAAGCGTCACATATCCCGGTTCCGCGGTTGTCTCCTCGAATTTTGCCACCACATCTGCCCCTTCCGGGATTGGTGCGCCCGTCAGAATTTTCATGGCACATCCCTTTTTCAATGGCTTTCCCGCGCAGGAACCAGCCGGAATCTCACCTGTCACAGGCAAAGTGACAGACTCCTGTCCTTCTTCCATTTCTGTATCTTCTGCCCGAAATGTATAACCATCCAACGGGGATTTATCGAATAGCGGAACATTGTATTTTGCCTTTACATCTGTCGCCAGAATTCTGCCGGATGCTTTGTCCAGTGATATTTTTTCTGTATCGAGAGGTTGGCATCTGTCTAAAATCATCTGTTGTGCAGTGTAAAGATCGAACACCAGATTTTTCATTGATTTTTCTACTCTCCCATTGCCAGCATACGTCCAATATCATATGCATGTTTCTTTAACTGCTGATTCTTGTCTGCAGTTTCCGGATTGTTTGCATTGACACATACAAGTCTGTCCTCATCCACAAATCCGAATCCCGGAAAGATTGCTGCAAGATAATCAAAATACATCTGGAACATATTCGGATCCTCATTATCCTGAGAATATACGGTGACAATCTTCTTTTCACCAAATCTCGGTTTTCCGTCCTCACCGATCAGAGGGAAGAAACGGTCATACATATTTTTGACCGGTCCTGTCACCTGCATAAAATATACCGGAGAACCGATTACGACTGCATCGGCATCCTTTACATCCTGAAGAGCTTTCTTTAATTCATCATTTACCATACAGTCATCCTGCATGCGGCATCCGAAGCATCCCTGACATGCCATAAATTTCATTTTAAACAGTGTATAGGATTTCACCTCTGCATGATGCTCTTTTGCCCCGCGCTCGATCATCTGCAAAATAGTAGCTGTGTTACCATCCATACGGGGACTTCCATTAAAAATAACTACTTTCTTCATACTATTCTTCTCCTTTACATATACCTATTTTTGCGGATTTTTAGACATTTTTCAAGCATTTTTAATCATCAGAATCCATATCCGCTTAGAAAACGTGCCCATACCTGTGACAGCATGGGCACATAGTTTAACTTATAAACCGTTATGATTCTTAGAATTCAATAAAATCAAGGTTCAAAGATTTTCCTGCGATTTCTACATCGATATCTCTCTTGTTGCCTGCAGCGTCAATGCTGATCACATATTTGCCATCATCAAGACCATCGAATTTGAAATCACCGAAGAAGTTTGTTTTCTGAATCTCAACAATTTCGCCGTCTTTCTTCAGCTCAACTGTTGCGTTCTCATAGCAGTCACCGTTTACTAAAACGCCTGCTGCAACAAAGTTCTTTGTGAATTTGAAAAGGTTTTTGTAGAATACGTGCGGATTTGTTCCCAATTCCGGTTTGTATACTTCAAGACCTTCTGTTTTGATCATTACTTCCATCTCTTCCGGCTCGATGTGGTAAGCTTTTAATGCTTTTGTCGGGCAGGAATGAGCACATCTCGGGATGCCCGGAACCCAATCCGGATCGTCAAGAAGGTGTGCACACATTGTACATTTCTGTGCAACATCTGCTTCATCATTGTAGTAAACTGCACCGTACGGGCACATAGCTACTGCATCCTGTTTGCCTTTTGCAGCTTCCATATCGATCATTACGATACCATCTTCACGTCTTGTTGCATATCCTGCATCAACAAGCGGACATTTCTCGCAGTGCTGACATGGCATTGGAAGATAAATATAATCATTACGTGAGTATCTTCCACGTTCTCTTCTCTCAATGTTGATCCAACGATGTCCGTGACGTGGCTGAGCATTTGTATATCCTGGCCACTCATTGTCTACATGCTCATCTTTACAAGACATAAAGCAGTTATTGCAGTCATGGCACCATCTGACATCGATTACTAAATACCACTGTTTCATCTCTTATTCTCCTTTCGAGCTGTACTCACGAAATTAATAAATTTCGTAAATACCTCCATCCCATTTTTCTACTTCTACCTGTGCACTGTTCGGTGCCATACCACATGCATATTTGGACATGTAACGATCCGGTGTCAGAATATTTACACAACCACCACGGTCTGCGGAGCATCCCGGTTTACCAAGCGGTGCGTACTCTGCACAAGATTCGTAAGAATGTACGGTACCAGGCTGTACACGTTCACCAACCTGAGCACAAAGGATAACAGATCCTCTGTCGTTGTATGCACGAACTAAGTCGCCATCTTTGATTCCACGAGCTTCTGCATCAACAGTGTTCATACGGATGATCCAGTAATACCAGCCGTCTACTAATACACGGTGGTCTTTGATATCCATCATGAATGAGTCTTTTGCATCACCCATAGTATGCATAGAGAATCTTGGATGAGGTGATAACATACCAAGCGGGTATTTCTTTGCAACTTCAGCATGCCAGCTTTCCCAAGCAGGTACATACTTATGCATAGATGGACGATATTCATCTACAAATCCCTGTTCTTCGAAACGTTTCAGAGAAGTTGAGATAAACTCAATCTTACCTGTTGTTGTCTGTAAGCCTTTCAGGCCGACAGTCTGGTTTGGAGCCGGGCCCCAGTCAGGAGTATCGCGTACACGATCTTCTGCGAACCAGCGAAGTGCAGGTGTTTTCTTTCTGTTTGGATTATCCGGAACAACCAGATATCCTTTCTTGAAGAAGTCTTCCCAAGACATTAACTTCGGACAATCTGTTGCATTGTAGTACTGTTTTACCCAGTCAAGCTCTGTCTTGCCCTCTGTAAAGATATCATAGATACCAAGTTTCTTGGAAATCATTGCATAAATATCGTAATCGGATTTGGACTCGCCAAGCGGTTCGATACATTTAGCCTGTAAGGAAATTACACGGTTGTTTGCCATCTGGAAGTTATCCGGAATATAACCGGAGCAGTTAGCGAACTCAGAAATATCCCAACGCTCATAGTTTGTACAAGCCGGAAGGATAACGTCTGCGAACATTACTTCACCTTCGTTCCAGATTGACTGAGATACTACGAACTCAAGGCTCTCAGATGTGTACATCTTAGCATATCTGTTTGTAGCTGTCATTGTACCAATGTGTGGTCCGCCGTATTTCCAGTACATCTTGATGCTGCCATAGCCTGGTGCCGGATACTGATACGGATGCATCTGTGTCTCGATAGAACGTCCGCAGAATCCTTTACCATACCACTCGAATTTTCCATTCATGATACACTCTGGAATTTTCAGACGCGGAATATGCTGACCAGCTTCTGTATTCATTTTAACAGGTGATGGGAATGTTGTCTTACCATCGAACATTCTCCATGCGAATTTGAATCCTGCTGCTGAGTTCTCGCAGTCACCGGAGATACCGCCTTCTGCGTAACCCGGGAAGTAGAATTCATAGTCAGTCGGAACACCCTGTGTGGTGGACCAGATGTTGGATCCCGGTTTACCCATACCCTGCATTGTAGCAAGAGCGATCATACCACGAGTCCATTCAATACCATGGGTAGCACGGCAAGCACCACCCCAGCCGCCCATACCGCCGGCTGCAAGATATGTGTTTTTCTTAGCCCATTCACGAGCAAGAGCACGGATATCACATGCTGGAACGCCTGATTCTTTCTCAGCCCATTCACATGTTTTCGGAATTCCGTCTTCGCCTTTACCTAATACGTAATCAGCCCACTCTTCAAATCCATAAGCATGAGTTGCAACGTATTCTTTGTCATATGTGCCTTCTGTTAACCATGTGTATGCAATAGCGAAAGAAATAGCATGGTCTGTACCTGTCTTCGGTGAGAACCATTTCATTCCCCACATATTTGCGGAATGGTTGAAGAACGGATCGATGAATACCATCTTAACGCCAAGTTCATCTAACCAGCGACGTCTGATGTGTGATTCATATGCTGCATAAATACCACTGTTTACTTCCGGGTCAGATGACCAGAATACGATCATCTCTGCATATTTCAGACCATCCTCTAACAGGTCGTACTGTTCCGGACAACCAAGTCTCCAGGAGAATCCCCACATATGCATGCCGCCCCAATGCCAGCCTTCCCATGAATCCGGGTTATGGTCAGCGTATGTGAAGCCCATAAGGTTCATGAAACGGAAGTATGTAGAATGACGGTAACCTACGTTACCCCATAAGTGGTGAGAAGATGGTGTTGACATGATAGATGCCGGGCCACTTTCTCTCTTAATTCTGTTGATTTCGTTTACTACGATATCTGTAGCTTCATCCCAGCTGATTCTCTCGTATCCGGAAATACCACGGTTCTGGATATTTCTCTCGCCGTTCGGATCGAAGTCCACACGTTTCATCGGGTAGAGAAGTCTGCGGTCAGAATAGATCATTGATTTCTGTCCTGCTGTAAATGGTGCAATCGTAGTGTATCTAGGTGCTTTGAACACTCTGCCTCTTGCTTCAATTTTCCAGCCTTCCGGATCTGTCTCATCAAAGTCCATAGGTGTAATACGAACGATTTTTCCGTCCTTTACGTATACGAACACTGGACCTCCGGTACTGGAGTTTGTCAAACGAATTTCGCCTTCCATGGCTAGACCTCCTTAATATGTTGTAGTTAATCTTCTCCATATCATCCATTTCACATCCGGCGCATGAGTAGAGGATTATTGCAGCCTTTTTTGTGAAACATCAGATATTTCTTATTTCCGAAAGAGTTCGGAAGGATACCGTTCTCTTCGTGATTTTGATTATAGCGTGTATTGCAATTATACAGTCAAGTATCAAATTTTCTTTTTTTAAAAATCTTTTTTTGCATGTAAATTTGAATACTTCTGTGCATAATGGAACAGGTCATTTAAGGCGGGATTTTTATTTTTTTCTTTCCGCACAAGCTGCATTGGAAGGTATTTCTGGGGGACATCTTCTTCAATCGGAATGAACCTCAGATTCATATTGGAAGTCACCTCATTTTCCTCGAACACAAGCGATACTCCCTCGCCCATTTCTATAGAAAAGAGAAGTTCCTCAAAGTCTTCAAATTCCGCCGCAATTTTCGGTTCAAATCCAAAAGCCGCGCAGATTTTATGAAGATAGTCATCCTCCGGTTTTAATTTCATAGGAAGATAACGCAAAAATACACTGTCTTTAAAATCAGATAACTTTACATTTTTCTTATGAAACAACGGATGTTTTTTATGTATCACAATACCGACCCGGGAATAAAATAAAGTAAGCTTCTCAACTCCCTGGACCATCTTCACATCATGATCTGCAATCAGAATCGTATCATAATAATCATTCAGCAGACCCTCCACCAGTTTTTTCTGGGTACAGCGTTCTTTGATAATCTGTATTTCCGGTCTGTTCTCCCGAAAGCCGGATAATACCTGAGATATGTAGCTGTTTGATTTGATATGTTCCTGACAGCCGACTGTGATACATCCATTAAACTTTTTCACAGAATTTTTTGCACGTGTGAGCACAACGTTCCACTCACCCACCATTTCGGACAATGTTTCTGCCAGCATCTGTCCCTGAATGGTAAGCTTAACCCCTTTTGTATTTCTATCGAATAATGCAAGCCCCAGTTCTTCTTCTAAAGAAGCGATCTGTCTGCTTATATTTGACTGAGATATAAAGAGACCTTTCGCCGCTTTTGTAAAGCTCAAGCAACGCGCCACCTCCAAAAAGCACTTTACCTGTAAATCTGTCATATTGCGTCCTCTCCTTTTTTATATTCTCCTAGATCATAACATCATAAACTGTATAGTTACTATACAGTCAAACTACTATACAACAGATTACACACTTTTTTCACATTCGTCAATCATCTTTCTCTCGATCGAACAATTTCAGTATACCAGTGTATCCCATTCTCAGTAATCCAAAAACCACCCGGTGTTATTTCAATTCTGCATGTCACATTTTGTATATTTTTTGGTATTCCAGTACAATTTTTTTGTTATTTTTAACATTTTTCCTTGACTGTATACCTACTACATACTGTAAGTTTTTAACATGAGTAGAGGAAAATGTTATGTTATCTATTTAATTTAAGGAGGGTTATTACATGGCTCTAGTAATCGCGATAGTATATTTTGCTGCCCTGATTATCGTAGCAAGTTTATACTCAAGAAAGAAAGTTAAATCCGCCGAAGATTTCGCAAACGCAGGCGGCGGACTTGGATGGGTAATGGTTACATTCTCATTCGTACTTGCACCTTTAGGTTCCGGTCATACAATGTCACTGTGGCAGAAAGCTGCAGGCGGCGGCTTCACTGACTGGGCAGACTTTGGCGGTATCGGTGCCGGCGCAATGTGGTGGGCAATCGGTGCAGGCGCTATCTTCCTTCCTATCGCAATGTTGTGGATGGGACCTTTATACAAGAAAATCGGTGCTCCGACAGCTCCGGGTGCTCTTTCCAAAATTTTCGGAAAAGAAATGGGCTGGTTCCACGCAGCATTCCAGACAATGACATGGACCGGTATCGGATGTTCCGAGCTGGTTGCAACCGGTACAGCTATCTATACTTTATGCCACGCAAGTAATATTCCGCTTAGCATCTATCAGGCAATCATCCTTGGTTTCATCCTGATTGTATGCTACGTATTCTTCGGTGGTATGCTTCAGATGGCTTGGCTGAACTGTATCAACGCAGTCGTTATGATCGTTGCTTCCTACGCAGCAATCGGTATCATCGCAGTGAACTACCTTTCACAGATCGGTGGCTGGGATGGTGTCAAAGCAGTTTACGACGCAGCAGGATACACCAGCATTCTGACACAGACAGGTACTCTGGGATTGCCTCCGGTATGGTTAGGCGTTATCATCCCGGTTATCGTATTACATACAACAGCAGGTGCTGTTTCCCAGACAATGATGCAGCCGTTCTTCGCAGCAAAAGACGAGAGCGCATGCCGCAAAGGTGTATTCCTTGGATGCTCTTTCAACATCATGTCTTCCTTACCGTGGATTTTCCTCGGAATCGCAGCTATGGCTATTCCTGCCATTGCTTCCCAGGTTAATGCAAACGGTTTAACAGCAGTTCCGCTGATTGCTCAGCAAGGTCTTCCTGTTCCGGCTATCGGCTTACTGATGGTAGCTTTACTGTCCGCTACACTTTCCACAGGCGGCGGTGTTGTACTTGCTAACTCCAATGTTATCGCTAACGATATCGTAATCGGATGTTGCATGCCGAAAGCTGACCCGAAAAAGAAACTTTTCGTAAACAGAATCTGCATCATTATCGCAGCTGCTTTACTGCTTCCGGGCGCTCTGATCATGGCAAACGAATTCGTATTCAATCTGTTCCTGTGGGTATTCTCCTTTGGTATGCCAATCTTCGTGGTATTTATCATCGGATACAACTTCAAGCTCAGCAAGAAGGCTGCATGGACGACAATCATTGTATGTTACATCATCAACTGCATCTGGACTTTCGTAGATATGTCGAAATTCTTCCCGGGTGTATGGAGCATGAACCTGTACGCAGTTATGGTTGCATCTGTAGTCCTTGGTATTGTATTCCACCTGATTATGCCGGGTGAAAAAGCATGGAAAAAAACACATGCTGACGAGCTTGTAACTAGCACATCTAAATAGAAGGAGGAAATAGATATGTGGGTTCTTCAGGACATTGTTACTCAATATGTAATGGGCATCGTTTTCTGTGCAATTATTTTCGGAATTTGGAAAATCACTCATAGGGGCGAGAAATTATAAGGAGGAATTGTTTTATGGCAATTACAATCGTTTCAGTATATCTTCTTGCAGTAGCTATCGTGCTGTTATTAATCTGCTTCCTCGGAGCAAAAAAATCCGGAGCGGATAAAGAAGATTAATATTCATCAGGTATTATTCTTACTTCTTATATACCTAAAAAGAAACCGCTGTGCATCACGCGCGGCGGTTTCTTTTTACTCTTTTACTTATTCCATGGCATCAGTCAATACTGCAATCTTCACACTGTTTTTACATCTTATATACAGGATCGCCTTTTTTAATCATGCCGCCCTGTAACACTCGGCAAAAACGACCCTCAAAAGGAAGGAGTGTCACCCCAAAGGTTTTTGTCACAATACTCGGATGATCCGGTTTCCCGATCTGGGAGACCTGCAGAACAACAGAATCACCAAGCATAAATTTATCTCCGGTCTGCAGATCCAGGGCATCCATGTTCTCGATACAGATATTCTCCGCAAAATCCCCCGGTCCCATTCCGAGATGATGTTCTTCATTGGACTTCACAACGCTGCCCCAGTTTAAGCAGGTCACCTGTCTTCCCCAGGAACCGCAGTGACCGTCTCCCTCAATACCGAGATCTTTGATCACATTTGCCTCTTCCACTTCTTTTTTTAACT
Source organism: Eubacterium sp. (assembly GCA_022764265.1). Taxonomy (GTDB): domain Bacteria; phylum Bacillota; class Clostridia; order Lachnospirales; family Lachnospiraceae; genus Anaerobutyricum. The sequence goes on from JALERO010000124.1 coordinate 21,444, forward strand.
GTCCGCGTTCTTTTGCGATACAGATGGAATGTATTCTCGCATCCTTCATTGTTGATTCGTTCCTTTCTTATTTCCAGTTTCACATTTTATTCACGCACAAAGTGCCCGGATTTTCCTCCATCCTTTTCCAGCAAAAGGATATCTCTGATCACCATTCCGCGGTCAACTGCCTTGCACATGTCGTAGATGGTGAGCAGTGTGGCGGAAACCGCATTCAGTGCCTCCATCTCTATTCCGGTTTTCCCCGTAGTCTTTACCGACGCGATTGCCTCTATTTCCGATGTCTCCGGATACAATTTAAAATGAATATCCACCCCTGTCAAGAGCAGAGGATGGCACATCGGAATTGTTTCCCATGTCTTCTTGGCTGCCATCACACCGGCAACCTGTGCCACGGCCAGAACGTCTCCTTTTTTTATCTTCTGCTGCGTAATCAATTCAAAGGTGGCCGGCTGCATGGAAATTCTTCCGGAGGCAACGCCGATGCGCTGTGTATCAGCCTTTTCTGACACGTCTACCATCTTTGCCCGACCCTGATCGTTAATATGTGTTAATTCCATCCGAATCACCTCCTAGTACAGCACATCCCAGTCTTTCGGAAATCTCATGCTTCCGATCAGCATAGCATCTGTCACACGCTCGTGGGCGTCCGGAATTGTGTATCCCATTTTGTTCAAATCTTCCTCGATATAACGGATTAATTTATGATTGGACGGGTAAGCCTTATACTCATTCGGAGGAAGGACTCCGTGTTTGTCTTTTTCACTGTAAAATGCAATATTTTCTGTCTCCGGGTCATGCCAGATTCGATAATATCCCACTACCTCGTCTCCATCCTTTATCTCAAAACGCATGATTTTAAACACACTGTACTTCTCAATTTCTTCCCAGTGTACTTTTACCGGTTTTAACCCTGACATATTTCGCTCCTCCTGTTCTATTATTTTCCGAATCCACAGTTCGGGAATGTGCAAATGTCACAATTCAGGCAAAGTCCGCCCTCTCCCAGAGCTGCGATATCTTCTTTTGTAATCTCATCATCTGCCATAATACGCGGCAGCACCAGATCAAAAATGGTACGTTTTGCATACATAACGCATCCCGGCAATCCGAGAATCGGGATTGTTTTTCCCTCTTTCTCATAATAAGATACCAGCATCATTGCGCCCGGCAGCACCGGTGCACCATATGTAATAATCCGCGCTCCGGTATTCATGATTGCGCCCGGTGTACAGTCATCCGGATCCACACTCATACCTCCGGTACAGATCACCAGATCCGCGCCATTCTCAATCTGTTTCATGATCGCTTCTGTAATGTGTGCTTTGTCATCGTCCACATAAATCTGTCCGATCACCTCAGTCGGGAATTCTGCCACTTTGTCTTTGATGACTGGCCCAAATGTATCTTTGATGCGCCCTTTGAACACTTCGCTTCCGGTTGTCACAATACCTACCTTTTTCTGGCGAAACGGTTTCACCTCAAAAATCGGATTCTCTCCTGCAGCTTCTACCGCGCGCTCCATCTTTTCTTTTTCGATGATCAGCGGAATGATTCTGGTTCCGGCCAGCTTATCCCCTTTGCGGACCGCAAAATTGCCATGTCTGGATGCAATCATCATCTCACCGAGACTGTTAACTGCCAGCAGATGCTCATGGTCAATTTTCAAAAGTCCGTCCACATCAGCGATCAGCTCGATTTTCCCCTCTTTCACATCAGATCCGTGCATGTTTTCGCCTGCACAGATTTTGAATAGTATTTCTGCAGCCTCATTTTCATGAAGCATGTTTTCATCTTTTTCCCATACATATAAATGCTCTTTTCCGACGGAAAGCAGCACCGGAATATCTTCCTCCCGTACTACATGTCCTTTGCGGAAAACCGCATCCTTTGTCACTCCTTTTATGATCTGCGTGATATCATGGCAGAGCACATGCCCTACCGCATCCTCTGTACGAATCAATTTCATAATAATTTGCCTCCTGATAAAATGTTATAAAGATCAGTCTTTGCGCGCACACTCGCTGTCCAGCCCAAGCAGGATCTCAAGTCCGTGTTTCAGCGACGGAAGAATATACAGCAACGCTTCTTCCACGGCTTTCGGGCTGCCCGGCATATTGATGATCAGAGTTTCCCCGCGAATTCCCGCTGTTGCCCTGGAAAGCATTGCACGGTCCGTAATGGTCAGGGAATAGTTGAGAATTGCCATCGGAATTCCCGCAGCCTCCTTCTCAATGACCATCTTTGTCGCTTCCGGTGTTACATCTCTTTTTGAAAATCCGGTTCCCCCGGTCGTCAGAATCAGATGAATCCCCGCATCGCACATAGCAATCATCTCATCCGCAAGCATCTGTTTGTCATCCGGCAAAATGACCGTCTTCACAACATCATAGCCGTTTTCCTCCATAATGGAAACAATTTTCTTTCCGCTCAGATCCTCTCTCTCTCCAGCATAACCTTTATCGCTGGCAGTAATCACACCTACTCTCATATACCCTCCTATGGTTTTTACCCTGGTGTATCGCAGGGATACACCTGTATTTCTGCAAAAAGCCTCCGACTTTCGCCAGAGGCCTATCACAATATTCTTACTTCTTTCTTTGTTGCGATTAGTATAACACACTTCTCTGCATACGGTTATCAGAATATCTGATTACATTATCGCATATCCGGATAACTCCATCTCATTTTAACAGCAATACCGCCGGAATACCAGTGTTTTTTTATATAGAAAAAGAACAGACAGAAACATATCGCTTCTGCCTGTCCAAAAAAGGATTTCGTATTATCTCATTGTGATGTAACCACGATAATTTGCAAGGTTGTTGCTCGGTGTGTAGTCTGACACTGCAACGCTGCAGATATTGTGGTACGGTTTTAAGAACGGGAATGCATCCTGCTGAGCCCATTCCGGTTTTTCCAGAGCTTTGGTATCCTCTACCATTACTTTGTACCAGCCGGACTGATTCTCAAACCAGAGCTCTAATACATAGTCCATGACACATCCGTTGATATCTTTCTTTACATTGCTGCAGAGAATACGTGTACACTCCGGTGCAGCTTCAAAAATCGGAATTACTTTTTCAAATAACCATTTCTCGCCCTCTGCTTTGTCCACCCCTTCCGGGAAGCCAATTGCCATATTGAAACGGTAGTTTGCTCCATCTTCAATCGTACGACCTTTTCCTTTGATATCTTTTTCCCACCACATTGGAAGGAAACAGAAGATGAAAGGATTTCCCTCAGCATCGTTTGTCTGTCGTGCCTCATTTCCTGCATCGCCCTCTGTCTGGATCTGTCCACCCTGAAGTGCAGACTCCGGAAGATTTCCCTGCCATACAAGGACATCCAGCGGGAACGTCTCAGCAATTGCCTTGATTCCGAGACGCGGATCCAGATCGCTTACCAGCCAGTGGTGCTCTGTCAGCTGCATTCTCGCATATCCGAAGCGATCTCCCTCCGGCGGAATCGGGAAGGACGGATAAAATGCATATTTTGTTACATACGGCTCAAACTGAGAAATGCTGTCCGGAACATGTGTCTTGTAAAGCCATCTCTGTAAATTTGGTCTGTAATCTTCTTTTGCACAGTCCACGTAAATAAGGCTGCGCATCGGCTCAAATTTAAAATCTGCCATGTGTTATATACCCTCTTTCTTAATTTTGATATTCTGACAGGGAACGGTCTCCCGTTCCCTGAAATAACCTCTCCTATCTCTCCGGTTTTGTTCCCTCGATAAATGCTTTGTATTTTTCTTTGCGGGCTTTGAATTCCGGATTGCTCTTCTGCATTTCAGCAAGCTTTCCTTCATTTCTCTGAATATCATCTGCATGGATGAATTTACCCGGAATGGTATCATGTGCATGACCAAGCTGCTCTTCCGGAAATACGAATGTTACTTTTCCGTTTTCGTCTTTTACGAGCTCACCTACCATACCGCACAGATCGCAGACTGCAGCATAATTCTGCTCCGGATCAATGTAAAACTCTTTGCTGTGGCAATGCGGACATACGCCTTCCTCGCCCATGTATTTCATCTCTTTGCCTTCTGCATTTGCTTTTGCAGCTTCTACGATGTTGATACCTGCCTGATGACATTTTGCGATGGCATCATCATTCATCACGATACCCTTTGACCATCCAAATACAAGATTGTCAATAACTGTCCACTTTGGAGTGAGTGCCTGCATTGCACAGTCATTCTGTACACGGGTAGCCCAGTCAGAACCGCCGATTGCAATGTAAGATACCGGTTTTTCTTTTAAGATTCTCGGATCTACGCCCGGTCCGCCGTGCTCTCTGGACATTTTATCTGCAATAATGTTATTTCCTCTGTCCATACGAGGGCCAAAACGGTCTGTCACTGTATGGAATAAACCGGTAGAACCTTTTTCGAAGATAGGAACTGTAGAGATGATTCCATCTGCATCCAGCATTTTGTCCAGTAACCATGGAAAATCATCTTTTAATACACAGAGGTTTCCTCTTCCGCTGAACAGTGATTTTACACATGCGATACATCCGGTACAATGTTTGATGTCAAGATCCTGCATCTGAATAAATTCAACTTCTGCTCCTGCTTCCTTTGCACCCATCAGAGCTTCTTTGCACATTGCATCGTTGTTACCATTTTTGGTACCATAAGAAATGCCTAAAATTTTCATCTTTTATCCTCCTATGCGATATTATTATATTAACACACAAACCCATTTTTTGTATATTTTTATTATAATTTCTCGGATAATGATTGTCCAGTGTACAATTTGCATTAAAAAAAGTCCCAAACTGGTCTTACCAATGATTTTTTCCCTTTTTTTCGGCAAAACAATATTTTGTAATGCAAAAAACGGATTACAGGCAATTTATGCCAAAAAGTTTTTCTGCATTTGAGTGTGTATATTTGTCAAAACACTCCTGCGAAAGCCCCATCTGTTCCAGATCCTCCCTCTTTTTCACGATCATCGGAACCGGTGTATACGGGAAATCTCCGCCAAACATGATGTGATCGTCATCCGCAAGAGACTGAAGGATTTTGATTCCCCTCGGGAAGGCATCTCCCGCAATGTCAAAGTAGAGAGAGGAGAGCCCTTTCTGAACATCCACTGCTTTTCCGATTCCCTTCTGTTCAAACAGTCTCGTGATTCCGCTCAGACGATCAATGATATTCGGCAAAAAAGAACCGCAATGAGGCACGAGCACTTTCACATTCGGATATTTTTCCAGCGTGCCGTTGGCCAGCAGGTTGATCACCGCTCTGGTTGTGTCGTTGATAAATTCGAGAAGCGGCAGCGGTCCGCTGGTAAAACATCCCTCCGGCACAGCCTGCGGTTTGGACGGATGGATGATAATCACAGATTTCTTCTCATTTATGTATTCCATCAGCGGTTCCAGACGCTCATCCCCGAGATATAACCCATTGGACTGACTCGCTATTTTCACCCCGCGGGCTCCCAGCGTTTCCAGAGCATACTTTGCCTCATCCAACGCATAACCCACATTCGGGAGGGGCAGAGTTGCCGCAAAGGAAAACCGATCCGGATACTTTCTCACCAGCATGGCCGCCTCTTCGTTGATACTCCTGTTGAGATCTCTGGAAAATGCATCCTCACCAAAGTGGGGATGCGGTGTCGACAGGGACAGAACCGCATGTTCTATCCCCGCTTTTTCCATATACTCCAGCTGCATCTGCGGATTCCAGTCCGGAATCGGAAATCCGTCCTCATTGATCCGGTCATACCGAACTAATGCATCTACATATGCTTTTGTCAGAAAATGACAGTGTGTATCTATTACCTTCATATCCCTTTCCTCCAATTCTAGTCAATCGGCATTCTCGGAATAATTATTGCCGCGATGATATAGAGAATGATACCGCCGCCTGCCGCAAAACCGAGCAGCACCCAGATTAAACGGATGATGGTCGGATCAATTCCGATATATTCTCCGATGCCTCCGCAAACACCGCACAATACTCTGTTATCTTCTGATTTGTATAATCTCTTCTTCATAATGTCCTCCTGTACTTTTATAAGATTTTGTAATATGATTATTGTTTGTTTTTTCTTATCAATTCATTCTCTTTCGCAATATTACCGGATATCCAGTGTAATATTCCCTGCTCCGCTGTCAATCTTTATCGTGGGAGCACCCTTATGTTCACATTTTTCTTTCAGATCATGGCCGGGACCATCATATGTTTTTCCATTCACGGTCAGATCTCCCACACCATTGGAAATATCATAATGGTACGCATGGGAATCACCTGCCAGACGAACTTCCGCATCCCCGGTTCCTGTATTTGCCTCCAGACCCTTTTCCGCAGTTCCGCAATACAGGATATCACCAACACCGCTGTCTATCCTCAGCTTTCCGCTGCAGCTCATATTCTCTGCCCGGATATCACCGGTTCCCCCCTGAAGAATGGTATCACCACTCACTTTTATTTCCGCAGGTATCTCGATATCGCCGACCCCCTGTTCCAGATCAAGAGATGCCAGTACCAGTGCCTGACTGATTGTCACATCTCCCACACCATTTTTCACAGATAATTCAAATTGATCCTGTTCCCCATAAGCCGGCAGATAGATTTTGATTTTCGCCCGGTACTTCTCATGAACCTCTGACAGGCTCATCCGGTTTTCATCTGACTCCTGTACAACCAATCGGTCATCCTTTACCGCCACCGAGATATCCTGAAGCTCACGGTACCATTTCTTCTCTACGAGAATCTGATCTGTCCCACACTGACCGGATCCCTCCGCCGGACAAAATGTAATATCCGCAGTCCGCACATCCATCTCAATTTTACGGATCTCAGACGCAGAAAATGTTTCCTTTGTCGCATCCTCTGTCAGATTCTCCAGATCCACCTCTTCGGCTTTTCCACTGTGATTCCACCATTTTCCCAGGTTCAGTTCCTGCACTGCCGTCCGGATCCATGCCCTGGTGATTTTGCTCGTTCCCATACTGCAGGACACCGCTCCCAACACAATCCCAAGCAGGAAAAATACAAGAACAAGAACCAGACAGATATTTCTAAATCGTTTCATTATCTTCTACCTCCTTCTTCCTCCGCATACCGCTGCTGTCGCGTTACATACCCCGCGGATCGCCGCCGGAAGCGCTTTGGCACAAAAAGCAACAACAGCAAGCAACAGCAGGAAAAAGATTGCCGCACAAAAGGATCCTCCGCAGAACAATCCAACACCGATTGCTATCTGCCCCTCCACGAAGCTTCCGATTCCAATACCGACCAGCCCCGCTGCTGCCGCAGCCACTCCAACTGCAGATGCGGCAAGCCCTGCAGCCACTGCAATCATCACGGCCACCACGACAACGGTCACTACGCACATGATCAGAATCAACAGCAATTTAACCGGAGCAAATACAATGCGCGCCACGCTGTTATCAGCCCGTCTGGTCTGTTTTTCCTCTTTTTTTGTATCCGGTACATCCTTCGGCATGAATTCCTCATACCCTTTTTCTGTAAATCCTCCGTCTCTCGTCTCACCGGACAAATCCGCTTTGATCGTCCCAGCCACTTTCTCCGGGGAACCCAGCTCCCGCAGAACCTGTTCCTCGTTCTCCTCCCCGGCATCTTCAAAATAGCACCGATAATATTCCATTGCCTCCCTGCGCTCTTCCGCAGGAATATCTGACAAGAGATTTTCCAGTTCCCGCAAAAATAATTCCTGATTCATAGACTCTCCTCTCCTGAAAATAATTGTGAAATTTTCGAAGAATATATCTCCCACTCTGACCGGTATAAGGCCAGCTGTGCAGCCCCCCGCTCTGTGATTTTATAATACCTGCGATTTCTTCCCCCGCACTGTATATCATAAGTTTCCAGGCATTCGTCTTTTAGCAGACGGCGCAAAACCGGATACAGCGTGGATTCTGAGATATCAATCGCCTTTCGCACATCCTGAGTGATTTTATATCCATATGTGCCTTCCTGCTCCTTGGAAACGACCGCAAGCACAATCGCGTCCAGTAACGCAGCACCTGTATTGAAAACCATGTCATCCCTCCAGACTTCTCAACTATCATTTTATGTGATATTGTTTTATGATTAATACTATATGCTGTATAATATTGTTTGTCAAGCACATTAAGAAAAGCTTCAGAAAATCGAAAGAAAATTGCGCATGCGAGGGGAGGTTCGTGTGAACAGCAACAGAATTTTCTGGCACAAAAAAGCCCCACCGCATAGGAGTACACGTTTTGCATACTCCGATACAGCAGAGCTTTTGTTTTCCATTATGTTTCATTCAATTCAATGCAAACACTGTTTTTTCTGTCTTTTGCCTGATAAAGCAATTTATCCGCAGCGATAATCTGATCATCGACTTTTCCTTCTCCGTAAACACCGCCGATACTAACAGACAAATGAATCTCCGGATACTCCGACAGAACAATCTGACACACTTTTTTCCGAATCTCTTCAAGACGTTCGGAAAAAATATTGCTCGGAATCTGCTGGAACACCAGGACAAACTCATCTCCTCCGTACCGAATGACCACATCCTCTTCGCGGATACAGGACAAAATCGCCGCTGCAATTGCCTGAAGCGCCAGATCTCCCGCATGATGCCCGAAGGAATCATTGATCGATTTGAAGTTATCCGCATCGATCATCGCCACTGCACCAATCTCCTGGCGACCCCGAACCTGCTCCTCAAAATAACGGCGGTTATACACCTTCGTCACCGGATCAGCAAATAGCTTTTTGCTGTGTTTTACAATGGATTCAACTATTTTATTTCTCCCGTGTCCGGTCAACAATGCCTCATCCACGATCTGAGAGATCATTTCAATGGAAAATGGCTGTCCCTCGACTTCCACATACATGGCAATCACATGGTAAATGTCATCCCCCATAAACTCAAACTTGGACAACCTGTCCTTCGTCGACAAAACTTTTGCTGATACACAGTTTTCGCAACGTTCTTCCCGCCCCCAGACTCTGTGACAGTGATAAGGTTCCTCAACCATCTCTCCATCTTCGCCGACACGGATCGCCGTCGTCACTGTGGCGTCCACCAACCGCACCTGATCAAAGGCCAGTTTTAAGTTTTCCATCAGAATCCATGCTTCCTGACCGGTCATCTTATTCCCCACAGGGAAGTGATTTTGAACCGCATGTTCTCTTCCACTTTTCAGCACACAATCCATCGCCGCCCGCTTATCATGGTCAATCTGTGCATATTCCTTCTGTACATCGCTAATCCGACCCACGGCGCCTCCGGGTGCTGTATGATCTGAGGTAAGCCAGATTGCCATTCCATCAAATCGGCTCAGACAGAATTCCCCATCTATCAGCATTTCAAAATCCAATTGAAACTTCGGCTCTTCCGGTGTCGTTTTACTGATCCGTTCCGAAAGCCGTTCCAGATTGCTATTTCCCAGAATCTTCCGCACTCTTTCATCGTGATATGGGTCAATCACCAGCTCACCCAATCCAAGCTTCTCCGCTTTTTCCCCTGCCAGGCTCAGAGTCGGCGGTTCATTTGTAAAAGAAAATACAATATCGTCAGATTTTGACGCGAGGAATTGAAATTTTGTTTTCTCTAATTCCAGCAGACGCAGCATTCTCTCAGGAGCCCCCAATTCTTTATGCTGCATCAGTTCGCCGGCCACATCTCTTATTTCTTTTTTACTGTAATCAGCCTCATAATGTGCTTTCACACTCTGCCTGATTTCCTCTTCCGCCTCGCTGAAGCATTCCAGCAACAACGGATTAAATGCTCCACACTGTCCGTTCAGAATCATCTCCACAGCAGTATCATGGGAAAAGGCTTTCTTATAACACCGCTCACTGGTCAACGCATCGTATACATCCGCCAACGCGACAATCTGTGCCGAAATAGGAATCTCCTCACCGGAAAGTCCATCCGGATAACCGTTTCCGTCATATCTCTCATGATGCCACCGGCAAATTTCATATGCCACCTTGAGCAATGGTTCCCCCTGATACAACGGCATTTCCCAAAGCATCAATGCACCGGCCCTTGAATGCTGTTTCATAATTTCGAATTCTTCCGCCGTCAATCTGCCCGGCTTGTTCAATATTTCATCCGGAATTGTAATCTTTCCAATATCATGCAGTGCAGAGGCATTGCTGATCAGCGATATGTCTGCGGCACTGAGCCTATACTGATCTGTTTTCTTTACAAGGTGTTTCAGTAACAACTCTGTCAGCATATGGATATGTATGATATGCAGCCCACTTTCACCATTTCGGAATTCTACGATATGGCTCAGGATTGAAACCATGAGTTTATTTGTCTTTTCTTTTTCATAGATCTGCTCTGCCACCATACCGGTCAGCTTTCTCTGTTTTGCATACAGCATAATGGTGTTCACCACTCTGCGGTGAACAACCATCGCATCAAAGGGGCGACTGATATAATCTGTCGCACCAAAATCATATGCCTTCTGCATAAAGGAGGATGAATTTTCCGATGAAATGATGATGACCGGTATGTCGTCCAGCCAATGATAGGTATTCATATATGTCAGCACTTCAAAACCATCCATCTGCGGCATGACGATATCCAGCAGGACAAGCGAAATTTCCTGCGACTGCTCCCGAAGGATTGCAACGGCTTCTTTCCCGTCCTTCGCCTCCACGATATCATATTCCTCTTGCAGCATTTCTGACAAAAGTTCACGATTCAGTTCTGAATCATCCGCAATCAGTATCCTGTATTTATTTGCTCTGTCGTTTCCCATAGTTCTCTCTCTGTAAAAATTATTTCAGCGTATTCGCATTACCTTCTTCTATCATACCATTTATCCCAATATTTGCAAGAACGTATCTGACGTTCTTGCCGCGGCGTGGTCGAATGCGTAGCATTCTTCCATTGACCACGCCTGCGTTCCACCGGAAGCTCAACATTTCAGAAGGAGATTGTCACCCGCTACCGAAATTATTTTATTTCCCACCGTTTAGACTCTGTGCGCTTGAAGGCGTGGGACTCCTTCTGAAATGTTGAATCAGCTGACGATTTTTCCATTTTCCGCTTTTGTATCGTACCACAAAAAATATCGCACGAACATACCAGTCCAGAACCATGGCAATCCACGTACCGAATACACCCAGCCCCATATATTTTCCAAGGAGGAATGCAAAAACAATTCGGAAAACCCACATGGATATGACACCTACCACCATGGTATACCTGACATCATTGGCGGCCCGGAATGCGTTGGGCAAGGTAAAGGCCACCGGCCAGGAAATCATTGCCATCACACTGTGAAACAGCATGATCTGGGTGGCATATCGGGTTGTCTCCGGTGAAAGATTATAAATCCGCAACATGGTCGGCAACAAAATAATCATCGTTATATTTGTGATCCACATACTGATGTAAGTATACTTAAGCAGTTTTTTGGTAAAATATTCTGCCTGTCGATAATCACCGGCACCAATACATCGGCTGATTACCGTCACGGTTGCCAGCCCCAAAGCCATTCCCGGCAAAATTTCAAAATATGCCAGCGCATTTGACACTGCATTGGCAGCGATGGAGCAGGTTCCGAAAGTGGCAATCAGACTGAGAAGGAGAATTTTCCCCAGCTGAAACATACTGCTCTCCACCCCATTCGGCACCCCGATAAATAATATTTTCTTAAGCAGATTTTTTTCAAACTGAAACAAATGCATCCCGCGAATATTTAAAATGAAATCCTGATTATACAACAGCACAAGCATCATAATTGCTGCCACAATTCTGGAAATCAGTGTCGGAATAGCAACACCTTCCACACCCCAGTGTAATCCAAACACAAGAATTGCATTCCCTGCCACATTTATCACATTCATCACAGTAGAAACGATCATAGATATTTTGGAATTTCCTGTGGAGCGAAACAGTGCAGCACCACCGGAATAAAACGCAAGAAATGGAATGGATGCCCCGCAAATCATCAGATATATATTACAATTATTCATAACATCCTGCTCGATGGAACCGAATACCACATGAAGCAAGAATGATTTCCCCACATAAATCAGAAGCACCAATCCAACAGATAAATATATCATAAACTGCATCATCTGTTTTCCGGCCTTCCTCGCCTGCTCCGGATTTCTACTGCCAAGATACTGTCCAGCCACAACGGCACCGCCTGTCGCCAGGGCGTTAAAAATATTAATCAGTAAAATCATCACAGAATCCACCAGAGAAACTGCAGAAACTGCCGCCTCTCCCACCTGGGCCACCATAATGGAATCCGCCATTCCCACAAGAGTCGTCAACAACTGCTCCATAAAAAGTGGAAGAATCAATGCCCACAAAGCCCTATTTGAAAAAAGCAGATTCTCAAACTTCTCTGTCTCTCTCTTCCTTGCGATTATCATCACTTTATCAACTCACACTCTTTTCCTATCATTTTTCTCTCATAAGCTCTTCTCTTTTACAAAATATAGCAATAACATTGCCGTATCCTGTCAGGCGAAAATTACAATCATCATAACACATCTTTTGGTTTTTGTCAATTTTTTCCATTATCAAAATAACCATTATAGACAAAAAAAGTTGACTGCAATCTCAAAATAATAAATTGCAGTCAACGAAATATGTATTGAATGGTGACTATATTCAAAAAAATATGTATTGCGGTCAACAAATCATGCTTTTAAAATGAAATTGATATCCCTCTTACAGGCGGACCAAGTCATCTCAGTAGGGATGTAGCCACCCTACTGAGATGAGCCTCCGGCGGATGGCAGAGCTGCACAGAAGAAGGCAACTTCGTTGCTGTGCAGCTCGCCCGCGAATCCTCTACGAGATTCGCGATTTTAGTCTTCGCAATGGAATCGGATTACGAAGATTTATGAAAAAGCGATTATGCCATAGGTGCCACGCTTATTCAAAAAACTATGGCAGCGATTCCATATAATGCATGAATCACTGCCATAGGGTAGGACTGTTTTTGGTGCGACAGCCCCTTCTGTATCAATCAGAATCCGCCTCCGGTCACATCCATCTTCTCATCATCATTGGTAGCAGTACCATTGGAACCACACCAGTTACAGACAACCTTATCCGAACCGTCATAACAGCTTACCTTGCCGCAATTACCGCACACAAAACATTTTTTTGCTCCGCAGTAAGGGCATCCCGGATATTCCTCATCGGTATAAAAGCTTCCGGAAAAGTTTGTTTTATCGAAACCTTCTTTCTGAGCCATCTCTTCTTTTACTTTAAAAGCCCAGGTACGAACCCAGTCATTCTCTCTCTTCTCAATACGGATTCCGTACATTTTATCTTCAGCACATTTGGCCAATATTACACTTGCTTCTTTTTTCATGAAATTCCTCCTTCCCTCATTCGTTGATATACCATGGCAATGGAAATATCATCTCCGCTGCCCTCTCTGGTTCTCTTCTCAAAATTCTTCTTCAGACTCTTCTCCGTCCGCTCCTTGTCTGTCAGCATCTGAGAGAGAAGTCCGTGATATTTCAGAAAATCTTCCTCGCAGGCAAAGGATTTGAATAATCCATCGGTGGAAACAAACAGTGCGGACGGATTCTCCTCGGTATACCAATGCTCAAAATAATGAATAGCGTCCGTATTACAAAGAGAAGATGTATAGTTTGCATGAGAATTTTTATCTTCAATGGGAATGAACAACCTGCCGCTCCCATCGAGAACGACAAAACCTCCATCGCCCAGAACCATGCCGTAAGAAAATCCATCGGCAATCACCGCCGCCAGAACGGTACTCCCATAAATCACCGCTGTTCGCAGTTTTTTTCCGAAGGATTCCATCTTTTGATCCTCCTCTTCGGTCAGAGGATTCTCCAGATGATATTCCTCCACGGCTTCCCGCCATTTCATCAATATCTGTTTTTCCATTTGCTGGAGAATAAAATCCGGATGCTGCAGAAATTGTTCTCTGAAATCTGTGCGGCTCATGTAATTTTTCAATAATCCTGTTGTAATCTTCACCGCGATCCTCGAACCCACATCACTGCGGAAATGTTTCGCACTTCCGTGACCGTCGGCCACCACCGCAATTCCAAAGGTATCTGTGACACAGATGCCGGAACTGTCCTGGCAGACGATTCCTTTTTTGATGTGACTGTCTCCGATTACAGTAGAATGAATTCCCTGAAACATCCTACCATCCCTCATCAAATTCGATATCCATGTCTGCGAGATCATCCAGATCCTCGACACCCATGATATCCTGTTTGATTTCCTGAACCGCCTCAATCATCTGCTCTTTTTTGGCTCCTGCCACATCAGCAAGGGCACGCTCGCCTCTGGCATCGGTGAGCGTCATGCTGGTACTTCCGATCTTGGAGGAGGTCACTGCGATCTCTCTGACCAGTTTCCGGAGCATTTCCGCTCCACAGGCCTGAAGTACCAGTTCCTCATCATCGGTAAATTCATGGAGTACTTCCATATCCACGTTGGATCCGATGGCCAACGCAATCTTCAGACCATACTGAAACCAGCGGTTACGTTTTAACATTTCAAAACCTTTTTTGTAATTGTCCGTCGGATACCCGTCCGTCATCAGGAAGATAACCGGTGCATAAGACAGGGACGGTGCCCGCAGGAAGGAATTTCTGGACAACTTCATACTCAGCTCTTCACAAGCCTCACCGAGATCTGTCACTCCACCGGCAGTCAGATTCTGCCAGGTCTGATATTCCTCAATCAAAACCGGTTCCGGTGTGATCCACTCACATCCTGAGGAAAAGGACATAACCGCAACCTTCACATCGGTTCCGGCCTCCCCCACTCCGATGAGCTCCGGCAGAATATCTCCCATAACCCTGTTCAGAGACTCCAATTTGGATCCCTCCATACTTTCAGAGGTATCCACCAGGAAGAAAATCACCATACTCTTTTTCGCTGGTGGCATGGTTTCCAGCGGATCAATCGCATCTATGCTCTGTTCACGATAATTACTGCTCATATTCTTCAACCTCACTTTCTTCGGTCTGTTGTACCAGTCGGAGACTCCATTCTTCCCCGGATTCAAAGCGGATCATCATGCCGTTCCAGATTGGAATACCCTGCCCCTTACCAATCTCCTTCACGGAGCCATTGGGAAAGATGCCTCTCCAGACACCCTGACTGATATTTTTTATTCCGTACAGCCCCTTTCGCTGCCTGTTCTCAACGATCAGTGCTGTCACTTTATCTTTATTAAAAGGATCTCTTCCTGTCTGACATTCGTAAAGCCTCTCGCCCTCTGCCAACAGAATTCGGTCCATCCCATTGCTTAAAGGATAATATACTTTGCCACATTTCGGACAAGTGAAGGTTCCGTTTTCCTGTGAAACCAGCCGGTAAGAAAATCCATGGAACCCACATCGGCAGTTTCTGTAATCCATGGCCATCCGAACCAGAGTCTGCTTCCAATCCACCTCCGTCGGTCGAAGCTCACAGAGGGTTCCCCGATCCAGAAAAGCTTTCTGAAACATTTTCTGCAAAATATCCGGATATTCCTTCCAATAGCGAATCAGTTTATCCTGAATCCCTTTAACCGGCATATTTTCATTCTCTCCAATATCCATACAGAACTGTCCCTGTTCGGCCCGAAACAATTCTTTTTCCAACGGAGAAAGGAAACAGCGATTGACCATCTTTTTCCCCTCAAAAGGAGACCCTGTATGAAAAAAATATTCAAATAGAAAAACCGACATAAAATAATAATCGGTTTCTATCGTAAAACTGTCATCAGACAGATTTCCCTCTTCTGCCATCACTTCTACCAGCTCCGGAGCAAGAAATTCAGAGATATCAATAGTACACGGAACATTTTCTTCCTGAAAAACCACCTGTCCGGTTCGGAGTGAAAACCGAAATGCTTCCGGTGAATTACTGCAAAAAACCTTGCCTTCCCGGTGCATTTTTTCAAATAAGCCCACGAACTGAAATGCTCCCTCGATCATTGCCTCCATGGAAGAAAAGTAGGCTGTTTTTCGGACTATTCTGCCCGTTTCCGGATCCTTCCGAAGGCAGCTTTCGTCACAAATCTCCCTGAGCGAAACCAGTTCATTTTCATTAATATTACTCATAGTACCGCCTTATAAAAGAATACTCGCCTTAATGTTGTCACCAAAATCAATCTCCAATCCTTTCCAGATCGGAACGCCTTTCCCAGGGCCCACCTCGCGGACGGACTGATCCGGAAATACTGCTTTCCAGGTCTGATTCGACATGTTTTTGATACCGAACAGCCCTTTCTTCAGACGATTCTCGATAACCGTACCTGTGACGGTCTCAAAATCATCATTATTTTTCTCGGTGAGACACCGGTAAAGCTTCGCTCCCAGATTCAGTGGCACTTCATAATCTTTTACACCCATGGTGTAGATGGTACTGCCACATTTTCTGCAGACCAGTGTGTGATTACCCTGATCCTCAAAAGCGGAGGAAAATGCGGTCTTTCCACAGCTACAGTGAATGATATCCAGCTTCAGCTGTATGAGCATCTGAATCCAGTTTTTCTCGATAATTCTCGCATTCGGCTCCTGAATTCCGTATGTAAAGGACATGGTAAATGCCTTCCGGATGAAGTCCGGATAAATCTTCCAGAGCTTGATCACGTTGTCGTGCACTCCGTTGACCGGACGATTGGACGCATTGTTCGGATCGTAAATGAAAACCGGATCCTTTCCATAATGAATCAAATCATTTTCTTCCGTCATGACCACGCACTGAAGCACTTTACTGCCCTCCAGCGGATCCCCGCGGAAAAAGAGTTTAAACAATACCACCGCAAGGGAATAGCGGTCTGTCAGCACACCTGGCTTTGCAATCCCCCGAACTACTTCCGGTGCCATAAATCCAGGCATTCCTCCGATTCCGAAGTTTTCTCCGTCTGCCGCCACATTATCACAGTCACAGACCAGAACATCACCGGTATTGGTGTCGATAAAGAATCCGCCGTCATTGAGATCCTGATAGCTCTTTCCTGCCAGATGCAGTGCACGGAATGCTTTTACAATATTGATGGCCGCCGTGATCATCACATCGAGGGAAGCGAACTTCACCTTGCGCTTTCTTGCCGGCTGTCCTTTCCGCAATGGCTTCTCCCAACGATATCCATTATAAATATCTGTAAAAGAATCATAGCCCGATGGGGCCAGACGCATCAGATAGCCAAATGCACCATTCGGTTTCTGCTTCGTCAGAAACAATGGCCAGATAAACTGCTGACCTCCCTCCGGGGCACCGTCTTCAATATTTCTCCGCAAATTGTCCCGGAACGCTTCCGGGTTTTTTATGCGGCTGATAAAATACCATTTCAAAGCGTACTCTCTGCCATTATAGCGCACCAGATAAACAATTCCCTGACCACCACGGCCAAGCTCTCTGGACACTACCGCTTCGCCTCCGGCTTCCACCGGAACACGCTCACCTATTTTTAACTCTCTCATAGTTCTTCTACCATCCTTCGTCATAGTTCACGGCATCCAGATCCACCGCTTCTCCGAGAATATCTCTGGTACCGGTACGGATTTCTTCCACAAGTACCTGCTGTTTTGCCTTGGCAATCACTTCTTCTCCCGGCTGTGCGCCACTGTTATCCACCAGTGCAAGACTCCGGCTTCCAATCTGGGAAGAGGTCACTGCCAGCAATTTGATCAGTTCCCGAAGCTGATCCGCATTTTTCGCCTGCACTGCCAGTTCATCATTGCCCGTAAAGGCCCGAAGCACTTCCATATTGACCTTGGAGCCAATTCCCAACGCAATCTTCAGACCATGCTGGAACCATTTATTCTGTTTCAAAGTCTCCAGACCCTTCTTCCAATCATCGTTCGGCGACCCGTCCGATAACAGGAAAATTACCGGTGCAAAAGAGAGGGATGGAGAATTCAGGAAGGTACTTCTGGACAGCTTTCTGGACAGTTCCATAAAAGCATCCCCCATAAAGGTCAGCCCTTCAGCCTCCAATCGGTTCCAATACTGATACTCTTCGATTCTTACCGGTTCCGGTGTGACCCACTCAACATCCGTTGAAAACTTCATAATCGCAATCTTTACATCCGTAGATGCCTCTCCCACACCAATCAGCGATGGCAGGAGTTCTTCCATCGTTCCGTTGAGGGAACCGATCTTTGTTCCCTTCATACTTCCGGAAACATCGATCAGAAAAAAGATTGTCATACTCTTTTTGGCCGGTTCCATGGTATCGAGGAAATCATCTTCCATGGCGTCTGCCGCATCCGATACCTCTGACAGTACCAGACTTTTACTCATACGATTCTTTTTTAAAAGGAGCTCATCATCATCGACCTGATTGAGATCCACCCACTTTGGCATATCTATTCCTCCTGTTTCTATATTCATGTGCATTTCTCACACACCCATCCGACAGGCTCACTTCGCTCTGCCGTCATTTTGTCCCTGTTTTTTATTATAACATTATCTAACCAAATTACCAAATCCTTTTCTGAAGTGTTGCTTATACATTTCCTGACTCAAAAAAAATAAAAAATATAATTTTCAAGAATTCTCCTGTAATATTTTGTGGTGAAATACAAATACTATCACCGGAATATTTTTTTCTTCATTTCATTTTTAACTACTAAATGCAAGGGAGGTCATACTATGTCCCAAATGGAAACCTGTCAATTATTAAAAGAATGTACTTCCGGTATTAAAATGGCCATTGATGCCATCCGCGAAGTCCTTCCCAATGTGAAAAGTCAGACAATGAAAGATAAATTAAGTGCTTCTGAAAAGGAACACAAAAAACTGGAATCGGAAGCCGAAAATCTGCTGAAACAGTATCGAGTGGAAAGCGGCGAACCCGGAATGATGGCGAGAGGAATGGCCTGGATGAAAACAAATCTGCAAATGTCCGTCAACCCAGGGGATGACACCGTTGCTAATCTGATGAGCACCGGCTGCGATATGGGGATTCGAAATCTTTATAAAGCCCTCAATGACAACACCGGTGCCAGCGAGGGAGCCAAAGCTCTGGTAAAAAAAGTGATCAAAGTTGAAGAAGATCTTGGAAAAGAAATGCAGGAGTATCTGTAGAATAACAGAC
>JALERO010000144.1 GCA_022764265.1 Eubacterium sp.
TTAAGGAAATCTATGAAAAATTTGACAAAATTGGTTGCACAACATTTTCCACAATTCACGATAGAAGAGTAGAATCTCGAATTGCACATTTTTTTGCATGGGATGAAGACGGTACTCAATGCGTCTGACGGGTGATGTTCGCGAGCTGTCAATGGAAGAAGTGGAGGAAAAGGCTGTGAATAACCGTGATTTTAATGTGGCAGTGTATGACATAAAAAAATATCCTGCTACAAGAATCTTTCTGATTTATCGTGCAAAAGGAGAACGCTTTTCCTATGGTGGAATGGAAGTGGAACCAGCCGGCCTCACAATAACAGATAAATGTATAGAATGTGGAAATTGCTATGTAAATTGTCCTGCCGGAGCTATTATAAGCAAAGGAGTATAGAGAGAATCTGGGGAGGATAGAAAAATGTATGGAACAATGTATGGAACAATGGATTTAGTATTTCCAGTAATGTGTATTGCTGTAATTGCAATTGTGATATTTTCTTTTGCTAAAGGTATGCAAGAATGGAATGATAATAATAAAGCACCTCTGCTTATTGTTGCTGCTAAGGTTGTGGGAAAAAGACAGAATACAGTACAACACAATCAGCCCAATGCGGGTGATATGTCCGGGGCACATGGTTACACAGTAATAATGGATACTACCTACTATGTATGTTTTGAAATAGAAAGCGGTGACACGAGGGAGTTTATTGTAGATGGTTCAAAATATAATATACTATCGGAAGGTACTGAGGGAAAACTATCATTCAAGGGAACAAAATTTATATCTTTTGAGAGTAAGGAGTCGAAGACTGATTTATAAACAAGATAATACAGAGCAAATCGTCCATTTATGAGCATGATCACCGGCAGGATATACTGCACCATAACATTATAGAGCTGCTTTCTGTGAAACTTGCGTCCGCCGTATTCCATCTCTTCGGCAATCCACGCCGGCTTTATAACCCATCCGATGAAAATCGAAGACAAGAATGCAATAAATGGCATCATGAAACTATTGCTGATATAATCCATGATATCCATCTTCGAAACTCTTTCGATACCTTTTTCCACACCGTTATAAACAATCAGTGCTGTAATCAACATAACGATCAGCGCAAACCAAACCGAAGAAGTCGATGTGATAAATCCTGTAAAACAGGTATCGGATGCTGCTTCCTTCGTTCCGCCCATCAGAAACATCAGTATATACTTCAGAATCCAACCGCCGATAACCGAATAATAAGTCATGATCAAAACCGGTACCAGAAACGTAATCACGCCAAGGAACTTCCACTTTTTGTTCATGGATTCGTAAGCATGAATCGCGCTCATTCCCGTTTTTCGTCCGATCGCAATATCTGTTGTCAGCAATGTAAAGCCTGCCGTAACAATTAGCACCAGATATATGATCAGGAATACACCACCGGCCATCAGCCATTTAGTCAAACAGCTGGAAAAAGAGTTCGGTTTTTCCTTGTTTGTGAGAAACCGCCGAAGAGTATCATTGACAACTGCAGGGGAGACTCTGCATTCTTCTATCGCAGATATCGTAAAACGTGAGGATGCTCTACGGCAGCTGGTTGCCGAGGTAAACGGACTTGTTCATGTGCATTCTTCCAAAAGAGACTCATACAGAGTCTGAATCGGAAATTCGACTGGAAATGCTTGCGAATGCTCCTTTTGTCATGCAGCGTGAATCCTGTGATGCCGATACCAGGCGAATCATGGAGAAGCTGAATCTGGAAGTCCGCACTATCTGTCATGTGGTCGATGACAAGACCACCGTTGAAATGGTCAAAAGCGGCTTTGGCTTTGCCATTATGCCTCGCTTGACCATGTATGGCATGGAGCAGGAAGTCAAGATGTTAAAGATCTTTCCTGATTCCATTCTCACATCATCCAGTGAAGAATTGTGCCCTGTCAGCCTGTCTTTAAATATAAAAACTCCATCTTGACTCGTCCCTTAGGGGAGACTGTAGAATGGTTGAAAAACGATAAGGAGGCATGATTGAAAATGAATCATCAACAAATAAAAACAGCTTCTCAGGATCATATTATCATCCGGGGCCTGCGTCAGAATAATCTGAAAAATGTATCGCTGGACATCCCAAAAGGAAAGATTGTTGTTTTTACGGGAGTTTCAGGATC
>JALERO010000154.1 GCA_022764265.1 Eubacterium sp.
TATGATGATTTCTCCTATTGTCAGCAGGCACTGCGTCTTCAGATCACCGACTACATTTTGAAACCGGTCAATTACGAGGAATTTGGAACCTGCATTGATAATCTGAAGATTTCCCTCTATGAAAAGAAAGTGTTTTCCAAGGAAGAATCGACGGAACAGGAAGAGCGGGTAATCACGGGAATTACCAGATATTTGCAGGAGCATCTGGAAGAGGATCTGAGCCTTTCGGTTCTGTCTGAACAATTTCACCTGAATCCCCAGTATATTAGCCAGCTGTTTAAGAATGAGATTGGAGTGGGATTTTTAGCCTATCTGACAAATATCCGCATGGAAAAAGCGAAGAAACTGCTTCTTTCCACGTCATATTCTGTGGCAGAAATTGCCGGACAGGTAGGATATGGAGACTATCGGGTATTTACCAAAGCCTTTAAAAAAGCGGAAGGAATCACCCCATCTCAGTACAGAAGAGAATTCTTAAACAACGATTCCATGAAAGGATGAGATAAAAATGTGTACAAGTATCGTATCAAATTGTATGTGGTACTATATTTTTTTGGAGGATTTTAATTATGAATAAGAGACTTTATAAATCAAATAATAATAAAATGTTAGATGGTGTATGTGGAGGAATCGCAGAATATTTTGATATTGACCCTACATTAGTCCGACTTGGATGGATACTTTTCTGTGCCATGGGTGGCAGCGGATTTCTGGCGTATATTATTGCTGCGATCGTCATTCCTTCCAATCCGGAATTTTGACTGACAGATAAAGCGAAAATATGATGCAGAGCTTGACGAAGAAAAAAACTTTATGTGGTCTATCAATTACAGACAGATGCGAAGGAAAAGAATTGCATCTCAGTAGAGGTAGTTGGAAGGAGAAGAAGAAATGGAAATTATGCCGGTAAAAATAGAAGATGCAAAAGAACTTCTATCATTATATGCACCGTATGTTCGGGATACCGCCATATCATTTGAATACGATGTACCTTCTCTGTGTGATTTTCAGGAAAGAATACGAAATATTTCATCGTTCTTGCCATACATAAAAGCGGTAGAAGAAGGTGAAATTCTTGGATATGCATATGCAGATAAATTCAAAAACAGGAAAGCCTATGACTGGTCCGTGGAAGTGACGGTTTATGTAAGAAGGGATTCCAGAAGAGTGGGTGTTGGAAAAATGCTTTATCATGCCTTGGAATGTTCTCTGAAACGTATTGGCGTCTTGAATATGAACGCATGTATAGCAATGCCAAAAGAGGAGGATGAACATTTGAGTAATGACAGTTACTATTTTCATGAAAAAATGGGATTTCATCTTGTAGGGACATTTCACAATAGCGGATACAAGTTCAATACCTGGTATGACATGATTTGGATGGAAAAAATCATCGGGGAGCACCAAAAGAATCAAAAAAATGTCAGATATGGGGAATGGACAATTTGACACGATTACCTCTGCACTGTCTATTCATCATTTGAATGACGAGCAGAAAGTTGAATTATTTCACCGGATTTACGAATCCTTACCTGTCGGTTGGCTATTTGTAAATCGATGAGCTATGAAATGATTAGGAGGATTATGAATGTCCAGAGATGATAATTTCTACATGAAGATCGTTATGATACATGGACAAAATCACAAAGGCAGCACATGGAATGTGGCAAACATATTATTGCAGAATATACCTGGCGAAAAAGAAGTGAAGGAATTCTTCTTGCCAAGAGACTTAAATCATTTTTGTACAGGCTGTTATTCCTGCATTGAAGGCAAAGAACAATGCCCATTTTGGGAGGATAAACAACCGATTGATGAAGCGATGAACGAAGCGGATCTTCTTATTTTTACAACACCGAACTATTGCATGATGCCAAGTGCCCCAATGAAAGCATTCCTTGATCTGTTTTTTATCAATTGGATGACGCACAAACCTTCGGAAACCATGTTCAGAAAACGGGCAGTTGTGATTTCGACTGCCGCCGGAGCAGGAGCCGATAAGGCAAATAAGCTGGTGGCAGATAACCTAATTCATTGGGGGATTCCGGAAGTGATCAGGTATGGGCTCAGTGTCAATGCAATGAACTGGCAGATGGTACCGGATAAGAAAAAAGACAAAATTAAAAAAGATATGAAGCGTCTGGCGTCAAAGCTATCAGGGAATACATCGGTGAAGGTTGGCATCAAAACACGTATGCTTTTCTGGTTTTATGGAGGAATGCAGAAAGCAAACTGGGGTGCATCCCCATCAGAAAAAGCCTACTGGGAGAAAAAAGGATGGCTGAACGGAAGGAAGCCTTGGAAAATGTAAAGGAAAATGAATATTGGTGAATAGCCGGAAACGTGATCCATACCATGGGAGAAGCGGTGATTCATTGTCACGGAGTGCAGTTAAAGCCTGCCGAACCGGAGGAAGCGGACGAGAAGCACAATATCAAAATAGAACAAATCGAAGACGAATTATATGTACACATTGACCATGACATGACAAAACAGCACTACATTTCATTCATTGCAGCGGCATCCTCGGACCGGATGCAATTCGTAAAGCTTTATCCGGAAGGAAATGCGGAAGGAAGATTCAAGATAACGGGAGTAAAGAAATTATACTTTTACTGTAACAGAGATGGACTGTTTTGTACGAATGTAGATGTGAAGGCGATAAAGTAACAATCAAATGTTGCATTTATTTAGTTAATAAGATACGATAAAGAAAAGCAAAGATAAAAACGCAACGCATGTCAGCACGAAAAAATCATAACAGATATGCCAGAGCCGGTAGGTAGCCCGGCCGTCCTGTATTGTATACAGGGTAAGTAACCTGCCCCTCCGGGTTGTCCATTCTTTGTTCATTTTAATGAAGGAGGGATTGTAATGGGCAACGAGAGCAGCAGATTAACCGTATATTTTGAGGATCCATTTTGGATAGGCATTTTTGAATGCTTCTCAGATGGAAAACTCTCCGCGGCAAAGGTGACCTTCGGTGCGGAACCGAAAGATTACGAAGTATATGAGTTCACCTTAAAACATTACTATGGTCTGCGATTCAGCCCGGCTGTGGCAGCGGTTGTAAAGGAAACGAAGAGAAATCCGAAACGGATGCAGCGGGAGGTAAAAAAACAATTACAGAACAATGGGACCGGAACGAAATCTCAGCAGGCATTAAAATTACAACAGGAACAGAACAAACAGACACGCAAAGTGAAAAGCCGTGAGAAGAAGCTGGCAGAAGCAGAGCGCATGTTTGAGCTGAAACAGCACAAAAAGAAAGAGAAACATAAGGGGCATTAGCCCCTTTGTTTCGTGATAGGATGGAGAATATAAATGAAACGACAGTTTTTCAGATACGTATTTCAGAATGTTGCCGGAATGATCGGGGTTTCTGTATATATATTGGCTGACACATATTTTATTTCCGTATGTGCCGGAGCAGATGGAATTACGGTTTTGAATCTGGTTTTGCCCATTTTTGGAGTGATATTTGCCATTGGTGCGATGCTTGGCGTAGGAGCAGCGACCAGATATTCCATAGGAAAGGCTCAGGGACAAAAAGAAGTTGATTTTTATTTTACCCAGACAATTATGTGGGATATTATCTTTAGCATTCCATTTGTATTGCTTGGAGTTTTCGTGCCGGAATATGTCCTCAAGTTCATGGGTGCGGATGCCAATATAATGGCATTGGGAAGGGAGTATGTGAGAATTGTCATGATTGCGGCTCCCTTATTTATGATAAATCATGTGTTTACTGACTTTACCAGAAATGACCATGCACCCGGAATTGCAATGATTGGTTCTATCGCCGGCAGTTTGTTTAATATTATTTTTGATTACCTTTTAATGTTTCCGGCAGGACTGGGACTGAAAGGAGCTGCTTTGGCAACTATATTTTCTCCGGTGGTCACAAGCCTGATATGTTGTATACATTTGTTTGGAAAAAAGAATCAGGTTGGATTTCGGTGGATGCTGCCTTCTGTGCATCAATTTACAGCTTATTGCGGAACCGGTATTTCTGCGTTTGTCGGTGAAATGTCTGCCGCTGTCACCACCACAATCTTTAATATGTTGATTCTTGATATTGCCGGAAATGTGGGAGTTGCCGCCTACGGTGTTGTGGCGAACCTATCGCTGGTTGCCATGGCAATTTTCAATGGAATCTCCCAGGGAGCACAGCCTCTGCTCAGTCAGAGCTTTGGATACGGAAGACAAAAGGAGGTCAGCTTATTGCTGCGTTTAGGTTTGTTGGTATCATTTATTGTAGAGATTGTGATCATTGGAGTGATCTGGAAATATACCGATGGACTGGTTGCCATATTCAACAGTGAAGGAAATGAAGCTCTTTTATACTATGCCCATGATGGCTTGCGACTTTATTTCCTTGGTTACCTTTTTGCAGGTATCAATATCTTTCTGGTTGGATATTATGCGGCAACGGCAAGGGTGAAACAGGCGTTTTTGGCTTCAATCCTACGGGGAGCTCTGGCGATTGCGGTATGCGCTATTGTGATGGCAAAACTCTGGGGAATGCAAGGTGTGTGGCTCTCATTTCTGGGAGCGGAAATAATTACTGTAGTTTCGATTGTTTTTATGAACAATTGATTCAGGTGGAAATCACGACGGAGGTGAGAAAGTGAAACAGTATATAGTTGATGCCTTCCTTAATAAATAAGTAACTTTTTTCTATAAAACGAACACAATCCACTCAAGAATTCACCTATCGACAATAACGCTTTTTTTGTAGAATAAGAGAATAAGTGGATTATTGATGATTTCAGATAGGAGGAAATGTGTTATGAAACGTTTTATGGAAGTAGTAATTGAAAAAATGGAAGAGACTCAGATGATTCGTCTGCTCCTGGTGCTGGCAGCCGATATCAGTCTTCTTGTGGCGATTTTCACGAGCTATGATAAGATATTTCTTCCGGCTTCTTTTCTGTTCATGATTCTTGCCAATGGTGATAAGATTCTGGACAAATTACAGGGTAGAAAAGCGAAGAAATATCTGGAACAAAATTGATTTATACAGTACATAATTACATTGGAGAATGATATGAAAAAAACAAGAATAGAGGGGAATCCAAAACAAAATGTCGGAAAGTACAGGTGGAATGCTGTTTTTATATGTGCTTCAACCATTGTTTGAAAAGCTTACCCATTGGCTCAGCGGAAAGAAGCTTACCTTTGTGACAGCAATCTGGGCTGTATTGCTGGTGATTGACATTGTGTGGACTTTTGTGTTTTGATTTTCGACATTTTTCTCTTCTTCTGTATATAAAAAACAGTTCGTAGATGATACAATAGACATATAAAATGAATTGGGAGAGAAAAATATGTCAAAAACAGAGAATAAACTAACCGAAGGGTCGATTACAAAAACATTGGTAGTGTTCAGTCTGCCGTTTATCGGCTCTTTTTTGCTGCAGGCCTTATACAGTGTGGTGGATCTTTTAATCGTGAGTCATTTTGCCGGAACCTACAGTATTTCAGGCTTGAATATTGTGGCACAGCTTACTGATATGGTGTTGTGCTTTGCCATTGGCTTTTTATCCGGTGCGACAGTGCTGATTGCTCAGTACCTTGGGGCGGGAAAAAAAGAAGACATGATAAAGACTATTCAGACATCTTTTACTTTCATTCTGATGCTGGGTGTGATTGTCACCGTGGTTATGCTTGCACTTGTCCATCCGGTTCTGAATCTTTTACAGACACCAGCGGAGAGCTATCAGGAAGCCTACCGGTATTATGTGGTGGTGATGGCCGGCGTCATTTTTATTTTTATGTATAATGCCATCGCATCGATTCTTCGAGGGATGGGAGATTCGAAACATCCCATGTTTTTTGTCTTGATTGCGACAGTAAGTAATATTATATTGGATCTGATTTTTGTCGGAGGATTTCAGATGGGAGCAGGGGGTGCTGCCCTTGCCACTGTGATCGCCCAGGC
This sequence comes from Eubacterium sp., assembly GCA_022764265.1. Lineage (GTDB taxonomy): Bacteria > Bacillota > Clostridia > Lachnospirales > Lachnospiraceae > Anaerobutyricum. The sequence goes on from JALERO010000154.1 coordinate 5,945, forward strand.
ATTCAGTGTTGTCATATCTGTCATATATTTGAAAAAGATTGACTTTCCATTTGATTTCCGTCTATCCAGTTTTCGCATTGATCGGAAAACCTTACGGAATCTGATGCGTCTCGGAATACCATCTGCCTTTCAGAATACCATTCTCAACGTATCCCTTGTTTTTCTCATCGGAATGGCCAATATCCTTGGAGTATATGCATCAGCTGCAGTGGGTATAGCGGCAAAAATCAATGTAATTTTTATTCTGCCAAATGTGGCGCTTCACAGTTCTTTGGCGACCATTGTTGGGCAGAATGTGGGTGCCGGAAAGTTGGAGAGGGGAGTGAAAACAGTCAGATTGGAATTCTTGATTTCGGCCGGTTACAGTCTGATAATTTGTGCAATCATGTGGTTTTTCTCAAAAGAACTTTTACAGATTTTCACCAACGATCCGAATACCCTTCAGGTGGGTGCCCAGTATTTCAAGGGACATTGCTGGGATTATTTCGTCGTGATGCCGTTGGCCTATTGTCTTGGTGGACTCTATATCGGAACAGGGCACACCATGTATGTGGCCATTGCCAATCTGTGTGGTGCAGTCATTTCCAGAATGCCGCTGGCGTATGTGTTTTCACAGCTCGCCGGGTTTGGTGTATTGGGAATCGGAATTGCCTATCCGATCAGCACGACGGTCACGGTCACCGTGTATCTGATATTTCTGGTTATGGGAAAATGGAAAGAGAGTACCGTGGAAGAATTGCGCTGACATTAAAAAAATGATATACTTTTGCTGTTCAATAATATAAGAAACAGGGGAGAAACAACATGTCAGAAACAAAAAAAGAATTGAAATGGGCTGTTCTGGGAACAGGTGTCATTGCCAATCAGATGGCACAGGCTTTACAATCCATGGGGAGAACTCTTTACGGAGTGGGCAATCGTACCTATGAGAAAGCCGTTGCCTTTGGAGAAAAATATCATGTAGAAAAGGTTTTTGATACCTATGATGATGCCATCAATGATCCAGAGGTGGATGTGATTTATATTACTACCCCGCATAATACCCATTATCCGTTGATGAAGAAGGCACTGGAGCAGGGTAAGCATCTGTTTGTGGAGAAATCTATTACCTTAAACAGCCGTGAGCTTTCCGAAATGGTGGCTCTTGCCAAAGAAAAAAATGTAGTGATGGCAGAAGCTATGACCATCTGGCACATGCCATTATATAAGAAACTGTGGGAAATCATTTCCAGCGGAAAACTGGGAAAGGTACAGATGATCACAGTGAACTTTGGAAGCTTTAAAGAATACGATATGAAAAATCGTTTCTTTAATATGAATCTGGCTGGAGGTGCTCTGTTGGATATCGGCGTCTATGCCCTGAGTATCGTCCGCAGCTTTATGAACAGCAAGCCGGATCAGATTCTCAGTCAGATGAAACCGTCACCGACCGGCTCCGATGAACAGGCAACCATCCTCCTTCGCAATTCGGATGGACAGATGGCCACCGTTGCTCTTACCATGCATTCCAAACAGCCAAAAAGAAGTATGATCAGCTGTGAAAAGGGCTACATTGAAATCATGGAATTCCCTCGGGCAGATAAAGCGGTGATCGTAGATGCGGAAACCGGCGAAAGAGAAGAGATTCTTGCCGGAGAAACCGCCAATGCCCTTCGCTATGAGATCGAAGATATGGAAGCAGCCGTATTGGAAGGACAAATTTCAACCATGAAATTAGAAGAAAGCTGTGATGTCATGGACATCATGACCGGTCTTCGAAAAGAATGGGAGATGAAATATCCGGGAGAAGAATGGTAATTCAAGAACGAAATAGTATGGAACTCTTTACATAATAGAAAAGAATCTGGTCCATAACATCAACTTGATAAATGTTATGGACAGATTCTTTTTTGTTTTTTATTTCTCGTAACGGTTAACGGCGCTGATCAATGCCTTTACAGATGCATTGATGATATCATCATCGATTCCAACACCCCAGTAGGTGTTTCCGTCATCTCCGTCAATGGCAACGTATGCACATGCCTGAGAATTGGAACCCATCTGCAGGGAATGTTCTTCGTAGGTGGAGATGGTGTAATCGATGTTGGAATGTTTTTTCAATGCGTTGCTTACCGCATCCAGACGACCATTTCCTTTACCATGATAAATCTTGTGTTCGCCATTTTTGTTGAGAATGATTTCTGCCAAGATACCATGATCCTGTTTGAAGTGAACTTCCAACATTTCCATTGGGCTGGAAATATTCACATAGGTTTCTTTAAAGACATCCAGAACTTCCTGTGGCTGTAATTCCTTGTGAGCATGGTCGGATACTTCTTTTACTGTGTAGCCAACCTCTTCACGCATTTTTGGAGGAATACGGATGCCGAAGGTCGTTTCCAGTAAATATCCGATACCGCCCTTACCGGACTGGCTGTTGATACGGATAACATCTGCTTCATATTCACGACCCAGATCCTTCGGATCGATTGGCAGATAAGGTACGGTCCATTTACTGCAATCATGGGTTTCTCTCCAGAGCATACCTTTTGCGATGGCATCCTGATGGGATCCGGAGAACGCAGCAAATACCAGTTTGCCGGCATATGGCTGTCTTTCGTAAACATGCATTCTGGTCACTTTTTCATATGTTTCTACAATAGAAGGCAAATCGGTGAAATCCAGTCCCGGTTCGATTCCGTGAGAGTACATATTTAATGCCAGAGTTACAATATCCACATTTCCGGTACGCTCTCCATTACCAAATAAAGTACCTTCCACGCGGTCAGCACCTGCCAGAAGAGCCAACTCTGTGTCGGCAACACCGGTACCACGGTCATTATGTGGATGTAAAGATAAGATAACGCTGTCTCTGTATTTCAGGTTTTCACTCATGAACTCAATCTGACTTGCGTAGATGTGAGACATGGAGTGGGATACCGTAACCGGAAGATTGATGATGGTTGGCCATTCTTTGGTTGGTTTCCAAACATCCAGAACAGCGTTGCAGATTTCCAGAGCGAATTCCATTTCGGTTCCGGTAAAGCTTTCCGGAGAGTATTCGAAACGGTAATTGCCACCGTCTTCTTCTGTCAGACGTTTTAATAATTCCGCACCTTCCACAGCAATTTTGATGATATCTTCTTTGGATTTTTTGAAAACCTGTTCCCGCTGTGCCACGGAAGTGGAATTGTACAGATGAACTACTGCCTGTTTTGCACCTTTGATTGCCTCAAAGGTTTTCTTGATGATATGTTCTCTTGCCTGAGTTAATACCTGAATGGTAACATCATCCGGAATCAGATCCTGTTCAATCAGGGTACGACAAAATTCAAATTCTGTTTCGGAAGCAGCAGGGAAACCAACTTCGATTTCCTTAAAGCCAATTTTCACCAATAATTTAAAAAACTCAATTTTTTCTTCCAGGCTCATTGGAATGATCAGGGCCTGGTTACCGTCACGAAGGTCAACAGAACACCAGATCGGCGGTTTCTCGATATGATCCTTGGAAGCCCATTTAAAAGTATGAGTTGGTGACGGGAAATACATCGGTTTGTACTTTTCAGCATGTTGCATAATAAAATCCTCCTTCTGATTGCACCTGTATGTGCGTGATCTGTGCGCAGCCTTATTTCGGCTGGCATAAAACAGTTCATTTATCCGTGATAAGGACCGCTGTTGATGATAGTTTTGTGTAACTGAAAAAAACGATAAAAAAAACTCCCTCTCTTAACTTCCTAAAGAGACGGAGAAAACTCACGCGGTACCACTCTTATTCATACAAAGTATGCACTCATCACAGATACGGGTTAATAAAAAACCTTATATCCTCCTGCTGTAACGGTCAGGCTCCGGCGCTGCCTACTGCAAAACTGCGGTTCAGCATGCTGCTCAGAGGCGAGTTCAAATCAGGTCCGCAGCTGCTTCACACCAACCAGCAGTTCTCTGAATACATTCATGATTCTACTATTCCTCGTCATTGCATTTACAAGACTTAATTTAACATGAAAAAGTGAGGGTGTCAACAGTTTTTTAGGATTGATTCCTATTTTTATTTCTACTGATCAATTACAAATGACGGTTGTTATGCGGCTTGATTATTTGTTTTTTCTTTTTTTGACGGTATGGTATATATGAATTGGACGGAATAACATGCGAAGGGAGGAATAAGAAACCGTTCGACAAAAGGTATGTCCTATTTGAAAACATTATT
>JALERO010000155.1 GCA_022764265.1 Eubacterium sp.
CTATTTCCATTCTGATCAACACAATCAAACATTCCGTGATGAGATCCTATAGCAAAGCAAAGAATCTCACAGCACATACTTTCCCAAGGATTCGATGAAACAAAATGAAAATGTTCTAGTAAATAGATTACCGCTGTAAAAGTATGAATCACACTTCCTTTTTTTACCGGCTCTCCGGAAAAAGAGGCTTCCAGATAATTGTTATATTTACAGGTGGCCTTCCCCATATCGTGTAATAGACCGGCAAGATAGCCGGTATGATACAACTGAAGAGGAGCCATAGCTTCTGCTGCATATGAGGCTGTTTGTCTACAATGCTCTTGTAAAGTCTGTTCTATTCTCATTTTATTCTCTAATGTGATATGGGCAAGGCATTTCATAAAAAAGCTCCTTTCAAGTAGCTTTTATCATATTATAATAGAATGCAAATAATATTAATAATTAATATACAATTATAATATCATCAATCCTATATAATTGTCAATATTTCTTATCCATTCCTATGAAAAAATATTGTATATATACAATTCTTATGTTATTATGATTAAGTCATTGCAATAATATTTTATTATACAATGTGGATTGAAAAATAGGCATGGATAAAATAATCCAGAAAAACCCAGAGAATCTTATTCAAGAACGCCTCTGGGTTATCTTCATTTGACGTAACTCTGATAATCTGTTAGAATTGAACTACTAAAACTTCGTGTGGATTTTTATAATCTGTTTTAAGATAAATTCTAAGAATAGATTTTTTTCGCCATACAATTATTCATAAACGAATAATTGTATGGCTTTTTTATTTGATAGGAAATCACTCCATTTCCTATCAAATAAAAACCCTTCGGGGGATGAACACTCGCACGATAAGAAAATGTCGCTGATGCGACCGCGCTCGGCGCTAGAGTTCCGCGAACGGAACTCATTGTTCTGTGATAGGAGGTTTATTATGAATGAAACATTTATGAAAGAACAACCAATTTTCCCATTGATCGCTTCCATGGCCCTGCCCATGGTCATCTCCATGCTGGTAAATTCTCTATATAATATTATTGATAGCTTCTTTGTGGCACAGATCAGCGAAAATGCCATGACGGCGTTGTCTCTGGTTTATCCGGTGCAAAATCTCATTAATGCTATAGCTGTCGGTTTCGGAATCGGGGTAAATGCCATGATTGCTTTTTATTTGGGTGCAAATGATAAAAAGCTAGCAAATGTGGCGGCATCTCATGGTTTTCTTCTTTCTATTCTGCATGGAATTGTTGTTACGGTCAGCAGCATTTGTATTATGCCGACTTTTCTTCAATATTTTACTTCGTCTAAAGATGTAATTGATTGCGGACTGGAATATTCTCGTATTGCCTTTTCGTTTTCTGTTATCATCATGATCGGACTGTTTTTCGAAAAATTTTTTCAGGCAATGGGACAGATGAAAGTATCAATGTTTGCTATGATGTGTGGCTGCGTGACCAATATTATTTTGGATCCGTTGCTGATTTTCGGAATTGGATTTTTCCCGAGAATGGGTATTAAGGGAGCTGCGCTGGCTACGGGAATTGGACAGATTTCTACATTGATGATCTATTTAGTTATTTATTTTGTTGGGGATTTTCCTGTGAAGATTTCAAGTAAATGCTTTTGTAAAGAAACAGGTATTGATAAAAAGCTTTATGCCATCGGAATACCGGCAACGCTTAATATGGCACTGCCCTCTCTCCTAATCTCCTGCCTGAATGGCCTTTTAGCTGCATTTTCCCAAAGCTATGTGGTTGTGTTGGGAATCTATTATAAGCTACAAACCTTCCTGTATTTACCGGCAAATGGTATTATTCAGGGGATGCGCCCGGTCATCGGATATAATTATGGAGCCAGAGAATACAATAGAGTGCAGAACATATACAAAGTAACCCTTTTGATGAGTGGTTCGATTATGGCTTTTGGTACAATACTATGTCTTCTCTATGCCAGTCCGCTACTGGAATTATTTACAAACAATCCAGCCACCATTGAGATCGGAACCGGTGCTCTTCGAATCATCAGCGGGGGCTTTATCGTGTCTGCAGTTTCGGTCACTTCGTCCGGTGCTCTGGAAGGACTGGGAAAAGGGATGCCTTCCCTCGTTATCTCCCTGTTTCGGTATATCTTAGTAATTATTCCAGCTGCTTTTCTTTTGATTCGATTTGGAGGTCCGGATGCCATCTGGCATGCTTTCTGGATTACAGAAGTTATTACTGCGATTATTTCCGTTGTAGTATATCGACGGACCATAAAATAGCAGCAGAAACCAAAGGGCTCCTGCTGCTGTCATCAACTCATATTATTTAGAGGAAAATTCATTCCAGAAAACCCATGCAGTTGCAGCAACGGCAACAACACCGATAATTAAAGCGATTACATTTGTAATAAACATAGTTCTACCTCCAACACTATTCTT
>JALERO010000164.1 GCA_022764265.1 Eubacterium sp.
GCGCGTCATGCGTTAGCATGACAAATTTCTAATGCGCATCTCTGCAATCCGCCGGAGGCTTAACATTTCAGAAGGGGATTGTCACCCGCTACTGAAACTAGTTTATTTCCCACCGCTTAGCGCTCTGCGCGCTTGAAGCGGGGGACTTCTTCTGAAATGTTAAATTTTTTTCTTCGCTGACCATGCAGAATATGTCGTTTTCCCATTTATTAACTTAATAGCCCGGATTCTAAAATAATAATTTCGTCCCTTTTTCAGCTTTTTCAGAACATAACTGGTCTTTCCGTGTCTATTAATACGAATCGTTTTCTTCATCTTAAAATTCTTTTTCAGTGAATATTGAATCTGATATCCGGAGGCTTGCGGGTTTTTGCTCCACTGAAGCTTCACACTACCGGAACTCTTCCGTTTCACTTTGAAGGATTGGACCTTGGCCACCTTTTCTATCACAGTCGTTTCTGTACTCTGTGTAACTTGGCTTCCTGTATTGATGCCTGTGTTTTCCGAAATACTGTCATCCTGAAAATCTGTAGTATGGTCGGAGCTCTCATCAATTATCTGATCCGCCATTTGATCTTCCATTTGATCGCCAATTTGATTGCCAATTTGATATAACTCCGTAATATCCGGATATCCCCATCCATAATAAGTATCCCATCCATCATCTCCCAGGTCAACACAATATAATTTTAAAATCGATTCTACCTGGCTTACCGTTACATAAGGAAAAAGCAGTTTCACATAAGCAACTGCAGAAGCAAGATGGGGCGATGCCATGGATGTTCCTGACTTACTTATTGAATCAGAATTTGATATATTAGAAGCACTGGAAATACTTACGCCCGGTGCGCAAAAATCCAATTCATCACCATAATTAGAACTGCCTGCCCTTACTTTTTGTTTATTAATAGAGCCCACTGCCAGGACTTTGTCATTGCAGGCCGGATAACTGGTAGATATATCCGCATTTTCGTTACCGGATGCCACACAGATTGGAATTCCCTTTTCATAAGCACGATCAATCACTTCATTCATTGATGAATACTGACTCATATCAATTCCTGCCTTTTCGTAAAAACCCAGGCTCATATTCATCACATCTGCACCATTTTCAATAGCATAAATCATTGCCGCCAATATTGCAGAATAAGGTCCATCTCCATTATCATCAAATACTTTTAATATCATCAACTGTATATTATCCGGTGTGGAATCGGCGATAATTCCAGCTACATGGGTTCCATGCCCAATAGTATCTGAAATATCCTGACTCTCATCCGCTTTTTCTTCGCCATCTACTGTCGTTACCGGAAATGCCCTGCTGTTTTCAGTAATAGTTCTCCCCGAAAAAAACTTGCTGTATTTATTGATTCCCGTATCAATCACCGCAATGGTAACTGTACCGATAATAGTATGAGGCTCCTCCTCATCAAACTGATATTCCTTTTGATTCTTCAAATCATCCATTCCCATCATTTCCGCTCCCCAGGAAGTGCATTGATAGGTTTCCATCTCGGTTGTCTCCTGAAGAAGCTGCTTACTGTTGTAAACCCGATCCGGCTGGCAGCTCTTTTCACCGTAAATTGCAGTAATTTTATCGTAGGCATCTTTGGCTTGTTCTTCCGTGTCATACTGGAGAATGGTCGTATTATATTCTGACAAATTAATTATTTTCGATGCATTGTAAGCATTGCTCAAGGGGACTCCTGTCACAATGAGCCTTCGGGTCTGGAAAGGTGCGGTCACCTGCACCTTTCCAGACCCGATTCGCTCGGTTTCGTAACAACTGTCGGCTTCGTTCTCAAAATATTCCTCAATAGAAGATTCCGAAGCCACCACCTGACGGGCTTCTCCCACAGTGAGATCAAATTCTTCCTTTAAACTGGCAGTTTCTCCGTCCACTTCAATCTGGCCGGAGCCCGTCTCAACGATCATTTCAGCAAAATAGTCTTCTTCCCACTGTTCAGCAATCAACTGACTAAGGTCTTCAATGGCAGAGTCATTTCCTTCTGCCGTTTCTTTTTCAACAGACTGACTTTGGGAATCAGGCATTATTTCCTCTGCACAGACTTCCCAGAACGGTAACAATAAACCGGTCATAGTGATGGCGGTTGCTCTTGCTATGTATTTTTTTATTTTTCTCTTGCTTCCTGCTCTTTTCCTTCGGATCATTTCTTTTCTCACTTCTTAATATTCATAATGTTTACCGAACTCTTATTTTTTTTACTGTAGACCATGCGGAATAAGAAACTGTAGTACCAATGTTTTTGTATGAGCGAACCTGATAGTAATATACTTTCTTCTTCAATCCGGTTTCCACGACTTTACGGACATTTTTCGTTATGGTAATCACTCTTGATTTCCTCATTGATCTGTTGCCCAGACGAATCTGATATCCGTTCACACCGCCCTGTTTCTTCCAGGTAAAAGTGATTTTTTTCCCGTTTCCGGCTTTTGCAGTAACATTTGAAACTGTTTTCAGACGAACAATCGTCTTAGTATTACTTAATCCGCTTTTCTTTTTTGATTTTACTACTTTTATACTGTAAGTATATTTCTTCCCCTTCTTCACTTTTTTATCAATATAAACTGTTTTTTTCGAAGAAACAGTAGCTAACTTTTTGTAAGAGCCATTTCCTTTCTTCCGGTAAATAATATATCTAGTAGCATCCTTCACTTTTCTCCATGAAATCTGAACACCTTTTTCAGTATTCTTCACGGATTTCAGCTTAGGAGCAAGAACACCTGTAATCTGTGTTTTATTAATAATACCTGTATTAAATAAATCTGTGAGAATCGGGCATCCCCAACCGTAATTAACATCTTTCCCAGCACTTCCCAAGTCTTTACAATGGATTTTTAATTCCTTATAAACACCATTGACTGACAAATTTCCCTGCATCATTTTGAGGTAAGCGATTGCCGCCGAAATATATGGTGCTGCCATGGAAGTTCCCGACATACTTACCATTTCTCCACCAGCCTTTGCGCTGACGATCTCGCTTCCGGGAGCACAGAAATCAATTCCCTTTCCCCGATTGGAATAATAGGCTAACTGCTCTTTTTGATTCAAAGCCGAAATCGCAATCGTTTTTTTATTACATGCAGGATAACAGTAATTCACATTCACTGCATTATTTCCTGCAGCAGCTACAATTGGAATTCCCTTTTCATAAGCCTTGTTAATTATCTTATCAAGATAGGTACATTTTTCTGCCTGAACACTGATAAAACCCACACTCATATTAATGACATCTGCTTTTTGTTTCACCGCATACTGAAGTGCTGTACGGATTGTCAATAAAGAGGAATATCCCTCATTGTTGGCTATTTTCAACATCATAAGCTGTACATTTGACGGTGTGGCATCGGTAATGATACCGGAAACATGGGTACCATGTCCGTGTATATCCATTATATTACTGTTATGTCCGGCAAAATTATAGCTTTTTGCGGAAACTGTTCTGCCAAGAAACATGGCATTGGAATGATCAAGACCGGTATCCAGCACTGCCACGGTCACTGCTCTGTTGTATCCCAGAGTAGGTGCCGCGATTTTTAATTGGTCCATTCCCATATAGCCGGTTCCCCAGGAAATAGCAGTTCCATTGTCAGTTCCATTGTCAGTTCCATTATCCATTAAAACATCATCAATATAATACACTTCATCAGGATAACAGACTGCTTCTCCGTATTCATCACATATTTTTTCATAGGCTGCCTGCGTTTCTGCCTGTGTCTCAAATTGAAGAATCAAATCCTTGTCTTCCTCATTATAATATGTACTTTCCGCTCCGTAGTCTTCGGAAAGGTCTTCTTCCACAATTAATCGTTTCGTCTGGAAAGGAGCCGTGATTTCAATATCTCCATCCTGGTTTGTTTCTGTTTTATATATAGTATCCTCATCCTGGGAATCCAAAAACTGCTCCATGGAATCTTCCGACTTTATCGCTGCATTTCTTTCTGACACAGATGCATCAAACTCTTTATAAAAGCTAATGGCCTCCCCATCTTTTTCCACAATTCCCGTATCCGGATCAACAATAATTTTCCCAAAATATTCTTCTTCCCAGGTATTGGAAATCAGTTTTGAAATATCTGAGTATGACTGTATCCGTTCTTTTTGTGTCTGCGTTGCAGCTTCCACCGGAAAATTGCTTCCCACCAATAAGAAGCAAATCAGCAACATCAGACCAACTTTATTAAGAAGGTAACTTCGCTGCTGTTCAGCTCGCCCGAGAATCCTCTTCGAAATTCGCGATTTTAGCTTGTTCCATCTTTTCATATCACATATTCCCCATCTTTCTACCTCTCAGGAACCATTTTCTCTCCACAGGATTTCAGCTCATGCTCCTGAAACAAATTGTCCACGATTCTTTTATATTCCTGAAGTCTGACAGACTTTTTTATCTTTTTCTCTACTTTTTCTGAATTTTCAAACTGAGGAGCCATATAATTCCAGAGTTCCTTCATCTTAAACAGTACATTTCTCTCTCCGGACATTATCTCCTCATATCCGAGGCAAACCTCATCATGAAAAGCTTTCCAACTCTTCTTATCCAGTATGGCACCATATCGGATCTGTTCAATCAGCTGAGGATTGGCGGTCAATCCTCTTCCAAACATCACCCGATTCACCTCCGGAAACTTTCGGTGGAATTCTTCAAAATCTTCTACTGTAAAGATGTCTCCATTGTAGCATACAGGATGCTTACACATCAAGAAGCCTTTTCGAAAGGCCTCCCGATTCACAGGTTTTCGATAAAAATCTTTATGAATTCTCGCATGAATAATCACTTCTTCCAGCGGAAACTGATTATAGATTTCCATCAGCTGCTCAATCTCTTCGGGAGCATCCATCCCCAGACGGGTTTTCACGGATATTTTAATTGAAACCTCCTGAAAAACAATTTCAAAAAAACGACGAAGTTTTTCCGGATCCGCCAGAAATCCGCAGCCCTTTCCCTTAGCTACCACAGTACCGGAAGGACATCCCAGATTCAGATTCACCTCGTCATAACCACACTGCTCGAGCTGCGCTGCCATCCGGATAAAATCTTCCGGCTGATTGGTGAGAATCTGAGGAACCACTTTAATTCCCTGATTATGTTCCGGGGAAATATCATTTTTCTCTCGGGAAGTCCATCCCTTCCCTCTCTTTGGTGTCAAAAAAGGGGTAAAATATTTGTCCGTTCCCCGAAAATAATGATGATGGGCATTGCGGTAAACATACCCGGTAATCCCCTCCATCGGCGCAGCATAATATTCCATTCTGGTTCTCCATTCTTTCGCATTATTGATCAGTTACACACTTTTCCAATATTATACAACAAAACGAATGTATTTCCAATGGAAAAAACGCGGTGACGTTTTTTGTCATCTTATATTTAAGATAGAATCTTAGATTTTAGTTGCTTTTTGTTTCTTTTGTATATTAAACTAGAATTAACACAAGATTAACATTTCAGAGATGCGCATTAGAAATTTGTCATGCTAATGCATGACGCGCATCTCGCAGCAAGAACGCCGAGGCGTTCTTGAATTTAAAATCGAGGCGTTTATTATGAATGAGTATAAAGAATTAATGAAAGAGGAAAATTTGGTTTTTTTGCAGGTGATTGGCCATATTCATACGGATTATCCGTCTAAATTTGGGATTCCGAGGCAGAGTGGGTTGGTCAGCAGTGCGAAGGCTTTTATTACATTTGAACCGGAGTTCAAGAATCCTGATTGTTTTCGTGGAATTGAAGAGTTTTCTTATCTGTGGCTGATATGGGGGTTTTCTGAGAATCGGGAGGCTGGCTGGACTCCGACGGTTCGTCCGCCAAGATTGGGAGGAAATGTAAGAAAAGGGGTATTTGCAACCAGAGCCCCGTTCCGTCCGAATCCGATTGGATTGTCTTCTGTCCGGCTGGAAGCATTGGAGTTTCATCCGGAAAAGGGTCCTGTACTTCATATTTCGAGTGCTGATCTCATGGATGGGACACCAATCTATGATATTAAACCATATATTCCTTACACGGACAGTCATCCTGACGCGTCAGGCTCTTTTTCTAACACCGGTTTGGAGCATAGATTGAAAGTATGTTGTGGCGATGAGCTTTTGTCACGGATTCCTCAGGATAAGCAAAAAGCTTTATTAGAAACCCTGGAACTTGACCCACGTCCTTCTTATCAGGATGATCCGGAGCGCATGTACGGAATGGAATTTGACTGCTTTGATGTCCATTTCCACGTAGAGCGGGACACTTTGTTCGTAGATGAAATAAAGTAAAGAAGTACAGTCCCTTTCATTGTCTTATTTGGGTGCTGTGCTTCCTTATTATTCTTTTTTCTCCTTAAATACAAAACATTTGCTGATAACGTAGTTGGAAATCACGACAACCACCTGAGCTGCAATCTTAACAACAAGGCTGTTGAATCCCAATTTTGTAATAAAAATCAAGAGAATAACTTCCTCGATTCCAAGAGTCAGCAGACGACCGGAATAGAAACCCAACATCTGCTGAAGCAATTCCTTTTTCCCGTGGATTTCTACCTGAAATACCCATATTTTATTGGTGACGTATGCAAATGTGACTGCCAGAATCCAGGAGATAATATTAGCAATCAAAGGGTTGATTCCCACCAGTACACAATACGCATAGGAACCGATACTGACCACCGAGGTTAATCCTCCAAAAAATAAATAGAGAAGAATCTCTTTGTATTTTTTGTAGGGCTCCATCCAATAATTTAACAGTGGAAGACTCATTATTTTATCAAAAATATCTTTTTTATCGTTCATTTTTCCTTCCTTCCGTATTCTGCTTTTTCATTTTTCTGGATAAGTAAATAAAGTATAACGTATTAATTATAATACCAAAGCAGGTTGCTGTCGGTGCTGCCAAACCAATCATTGTAAGCGTTGCGTTTGGCTGTATGCTCATCACATAGGACATCGGCAGGCGCACCAGGAAGGTCTGAGCAAGCCCCTGAAGCATCACAAAAACTGTTTTGCTGTGGCCGTTATAATATCCGATGAAGCTGAATAAAATACTTGTCACAATGGCTTCCGGACAGAAGCCTTTAAGATATTCCGCTGCTCTCATGATTACTAATGGATCATTGGTAAATAAGCCCGCAAGTATATCGCCTTTAAACCAGGCAAGAAGCATGATAAAGACTCCGATGGAAGCACCGATTGCCATGCCGGTCAGCATGGATTGTCTGGCTCTCTTTTCTTTGCCTGCACCTACATTTTGTGCCACGAAGGATGCCATGGACTGCATTAAAGAAGACGGGATCAGCATGACAAAGGTAACAATCTTGGAAGCCACACCATATCCTGAGGACGCATCCAGCCCTAAACGATTGATAAACGCACACAGTGCCAGAAATGACAACTGAGTCAGTATTTCCTGTAAAGCAATAGGGGTACCGACTTTTAAAAATCTCCGGATTTCACTGTTGAAACGGAAATCTTCTTTTTGAATAGAAAATGGCAGTTGCTGCCTCCTTATGATTATCACAGACAAAATCACACTCACTGCCTGTGCCATTACCGTTGCCAGAGCTGCTCCGGCCACATTCATGTGGAATCCCGCCACAAATACCAGATCTCCTATAATATTTACCACACAGGCAATTGCAACAAATATCAGCGGCAGTCTGGAATTACCGAGCCCACGGAAAATACTGCTGATCATATTATAAGCAATAATAAAAAGGATTCCTCCACCACAGATACGCACGTAAAGTACTGTCAGGTCCAGAGCTTCTTCCGGTGCCTGCATGAGGATCGATAAGGGTCTGGCTGCCACCAGCATAAAAATGCCAATTACGATGGATGCTACAGCAAAAAAACAAACTGCTCCACCGATGACTTTTCCACATCGTTCCTCTCTCTGCTCTCCAATATAACGGCCCAGAAGAACGGTCACACCCATGGACAATCCCGCTGTGACAAATACAATCAAATTAATAATATTACTTCCGGTGGAAACCGCAGAAAGACCGGCTGTTGTTCCAAACCATCCAACCACCAGCAGATCTACTGCACCGTACATGGCCTGCAAAATCAGTGCACCGAGAATCGGTATCATAAATTTTGCCAGCTTGACCGGAATATTTCCTGTTGTAAAATCATTGATCTGTTCTCGCATTTTTCTTTCTCCTAAAAATAGGGGTCAGGACATGTGAACATTAATGGCTCCAAATTGCTAAGTAGTTCACAAGTCCTGACCCCGGTAACGAAGCCAGTGTTGTTCACAAGTCCCGACCCCGATTACTAGACCCCAGTTATCTATCAAAATCCTTTCCGGTTAATAACTGATATGCTTCTTTGTATTTTTCTACAGTTTTGTCAATGATATCCTCCGGAAGGTCGTAATCACTGTCCGGATTGGCTTTCAGCCAGTCTCTTACAAACTGTTTATCATAAGAAGGCTGTCCCTTACCTGGCTCATAGCCTTCTTTCGGCCAGAATCTGGAGCTGTCCGGTGTCAGCATCTCATCACCCAGCACCACGTTGCCTTCTTCATCCAGACCAAATTCAAACTTGGTATCTGCGATGATGATTCCTTTGCTTAATGCGTATTCTGCACATTTCTTGTAGAGGGCGATAGTGTTGTCTCTTAAAGCGGCTGCATAATATTCACCCTTACCCGGATACTGTTTTTCAAGAATCTCCACTGTCTTTTCATAGGAAACGTTCTCATCATGGTCACCGATTTCGGCCTTTGTGGAAGGGGTATAGATCGGTTCCGGCAGCTGCTGGGATTCCTGCAGACCTTCCGGCAGCTGAATACCGCAAACAGTTCCATTCTCCTGATAGCTTGCCCAGCCACTTCCTGTAATGTAACCGCGGACGATACATTCTACCGGAAGCATCTCCAGCTTCTTGCACATCATGCTGTTGCCATCATATTTCTCGTTCTGGAAAAATTCCGGCATATCCTTCACATCAGTGGAAATCATATGGTTTGGAATCACATCTTTTGTAAAATCAAACCAGAATCTGGACATCTGGGTTAAAATGGCTCCCTTATCGGTTACTTTGTTCTTTAAAATTACATCAAAAGCGGAGATTCTGTCAGTGGCTGTGATGATCAGGCTGTCTCCGATATCATAAATCTCACGTACTTTTCCTTCTTTGATCGGTTTAAATTCTTTCATATGTACTATCCTCTTTCCTTTCATGATACATGATCGTTACTATATATGGAAATAATTATCGTCACTCGGTGCTAATTGTACTACAAAGATTGTAAATAAACAATTCCTATTTTTTCTTTTTTAATATTTTCGGATATTCCTTGCACACATCACTGAGACAGCATCGCTCACAATGGGGCGTGGTTCTCGCCGTACAGACTTCTCTTCCATGGAACACCAGGCGATGACAGAAGTTGTTTCCTTCTTCCGGAGGAATGATCTTCCAGAGTGCCATCTCCACCTTTTTCGGATTTTTTTCATCATCCACCAGGCCGATTCGGTTGCAGAGGCGAATACAGTGGGTATCTGTGACAATGGCCGGCTTGCCGAACACATCGCCCACAATCAAATTAGCGCTTTTTCTTCCGACTCCCGGTAATTTCAGCAATTCATCAAAGTCATCCGGTACCTTTCCGTCATACTCATCCCGAAGCATCCGCATACATTTGCTGATATCTCGGGCCTTGCTTCTTCCGAGGCCACAGGGTCTCACAATTTCTTCAATCTCTTCCGGTTCCGCCGCTGCCAGTTCATTGATTCCCGGATATTTTGCATAGAGATCCTTCACGATCACATTTACCCGCTCATCGGTACATTGGGCAGCCAGTCGCACACTGACCAGCAGCTTCCAGGCTTCATTATAATCAAGGGTACAATCGGCATCCGGATATTCTTGTTTCAACCGTTCAATGACAATCGCTGCTCTTTCTTTCTTCCTCATTGGTTCCTCCCAGTTTCTTTTTTAAATGATACTAATAGAACGCCACCGATAATCAGGACAAATCCCACCAGATCGATGGCGGCAAAGGTTGTTCCCATCCATACTGTGGACAAAATAGTAGCCACCACAGGCTCCACACATCCAATCATACTCGCCTTGACCGGACCGATGTCCGACACTCCCTGTAAATAAAGGGAGAATGCCGCCAGTGTTCCGATCACCACAATGACAAATAATGCGGCAATAATATTCCAACTGTAATCCATCGGTTCCTTCCATATCTGAAATCCACAGGACAAAACGATCCCACCAATCAACATGGCAAAACCGACCACCACGAGAGTTCCCCATTTTTCCAGAAGGCCTCTCGGTAATAAGGTGTAAGAAGCCATGGCTACCGCTGCGATCAATCCCCACTCTAACGCATCCCTGGACATAACAAGCTCTGACGGATTCCCGTGGGTCGCCAACAGGAAAACGCCGGCAAGCGCCAGTATTGCCGCCATCACCTCATTTTTCAGAGGTAATTTTCTCTCCATAATGCAGGTGATGACCATCAGCAGAATGATTCCCAGATTCTGCAGCACCGTTGCTGTTCCCGAATTGGAATAACCGATTGCCGTCAGATACGCATACTGGGTAAACATTAATCCTCCCAAAGCAAACAATACCAGCCTGAATGCATCGACCGGATGTTTCCATAATTCAAACATAGATTTCTTTCGGACAATTAAATTAAATATGCAGAGTAAAATCCCGGCCCCCAGCATGCGGATTGACGCCAGTGTACCGGAATTCATCTGGCAATTTGCAAATATGTACTGCCCGCAGGTTCCGGAAAATCCCCAGGCAGTTCCTCCGATCAGAGTGCAAATGATTCCTCTGATTTTTTTCTGTTTCTGTGACATTTGAAATTCTTCCTTCGCAGTATTCCGGAGTCGGGACCCCAGTCGCTGAAAACAGTATAACATTGAATGAAAAAACAAGCAAGCGAGGACTTCGGGGGCAGGATTTGTGAACTTTACAGCTATCTGGAATCTTTGTTGTTCACAAGTCCTGCCCCAGTTATTCATTGAGAATATGTATAATCAGTGTCAGAACTGGTGAACATATTAGCATGTGAAAAGGAGGTCATCGGTTTGGATACAGAAAAAAAGCTGGAGCTGGTTCGAGTGCTCATTGACAATGTGGCAGATGATTTTAATGAGGAAGATATCCTTCATATGATGCTGGAAAAGAAAATTTCCGCTGACATCGAAAAACCAGATAGAGGAAAGTATACTTTTGCCCAGAAGGCGGCGGACCGGATTGCTCATTTTGCCGGAAGCTGGGTATTCATTTTCTCCTTTACCGGGCTTTTGCTTGGATGGATGCTCCTCAACAGTCTTCTGGCCTCCAGAGCCTTTGATGCCTATCCGTATATTTTACTGAATCTGGTGCTTTCCTGTATAGCGGCAATTCAGGCACCGCTCATCATGATGAGCCAGAATCGCCAGGAAGAGAAGGATCGAATGCGGGCTGAAAATGATTATAAAGTAAATCTGAAATCTGAATTTATCGTCGAAGATCTTCATAAAAAGATGGATAGGATTCTCGAGACTCTTGAAACAACACGGGGGCAGGACTTGTGAAGAGGAATTCGGGGTCGGGACTTGTGAACTTCATTGCCAGCTGGAGCCTTTGTTGTTCACAAGTCCTGACCCCAGTTATTATCGCAGAAAGACATAGTTCTCCTCATCGGACCATTCCGCGGCAAAATGATATCCCTGTTCGTCAAAGTTTTTCAACTCTTCCAGCTGTTCAATTTTTTTCTCTGCCATGAAACGTACCATGCTTCCCCGGGCCATCTTGGCGTAGGTTCCCTTTTCTTTCAACTTTCCATCGATCAACTCCCCGAAAACGCAGGTGACACACGGAATATCTTTTGGCAAATATTTTGTAACACATTTGCTGTATTCCTTGGAAGCGAGATTGACCATCCCGCTGCATCCGGCAAAAACCTGATTGGCAATGGATTCTCCCCAGAAATCATAGAGGGAGTCCAGGTCTTTTCTATGAAACCGGGTCTGCATTTCCAGCCGGTATGGGGTTACCCCGTCAAAGGGCCGCAGGGCTCCGTAAAATCCCGACAGTATATACAAATGATTGTCCAGATAAGCATAAGACTGCTCATCAAATACCGCAGGGCTCATGTATTTGTACTGAATGCCTTCGTAAGCAAGAATAGCCGGTGTGAGCCTCCGGTTCAGGTCCATATTTCGGATTCTCTCAAAGTTTTGCTGTGCAATTTTGTCATTGCATTTCCATAAATTCTGAAGCTGTTCATAATCCATCTCCCTCATGCACTGAAGAAGATACTGTGTTTTATCTAAAAAAACCGGCAAAGAAGTATGTGGAAGGAGATCTCCCTGTTCATTCATCTTCTTTGCCGGTGAAATGATTATTTTTAATGTTTTTTCTGACATTGGATTCTCCTTATACTTGATGTTTCTTCAAGTATAGCAGAAAAAAGTGGAGAATCAAATTGTTTTTATTCCTCTGTTTCCTGGTTTCCCCTTGCGTCATCCAGTATCTTCAATGTTTCATCATCCGTAGACACATATACCTCCTGGCTTCCTCCGTATTTTGTCACAATGTGTGCGGATAATTCTACATTTAGATTATTACTGTTATAAACATGAAAAACGTTCCCACAAAAACCGCTGATATTGAGTTTATCCTTTACGGAGGCTATCACTGCCTGATCCGTCACCGGATAAACGGTTTCGCGGCCGCTGTCTCCATACTGAATAATGTCTAAAGAAACAATGTTCATATCTTTGATTGTCAGGTCTGCGTCACAGCCTTTTTCTTTGAGAAAAGCGATGGTTTTCTCAAAGGACGGATAGATATAATAATAGTCATCCATCTTTCCATTTTCATGGGATACACAGAATTCACTGGTTGGTGCGGTCTCTGTCATCTCCTTAAATGAAAGGGTATCCAATTCTTCCAGATAGAGATTTAAAAACTGTTCCTGCTCTTCCTGCGTCAGCTTTAATGTTATGAAATCAATCTGATTATCCCACATGATTTGTGTAATCTTGCTCCAATCTGCCGTATAAAGGGAGAACAAATCTTTCTTATACTCTTTGGAGGCAAGCATCTGTGACATGATTTCATTCTCTTCCTCCAAAGTCATGGTATACTGCCGCTTTATTTTACGTCCGTTTTTCATCACATAGGTTACGGTTACAAAATCCTGATATTCCTCATTTGTTGTAGCTAGGCTCTCCACTTTCTGTCTCAACAGTCCCATCACATCTTCCATCGGCTGACCGGACACGCCATCCCGTTCTTCGCCCCAGTAAGCATCGGCACGGTCTGAAAAAATCTGCGGTTCCACAAGGATTGCCCCGGTCTTGTCGACTTCCGGCACATATTTGTCATATCCAAAAGCGTCAGTATAAAAGAAACCGACAATGATAAAACAGATTGCCATACAGATTCCCATCTGTTTTTTGTTGGATAAAAGGCCATGAATATCAAATTGATAAATAGATTCGATCAAGCCATGGAACACAAAGGCTCCGATTGCCACTCCGATAACCAGCCAGATTTTGTATTCATTCATAACCATGCTGTAGAAAAAAACGCCTGAAAACAGTGCCATCGGAATAACCAGCATGATTCGAATAATCGGATTCAGTTTCGGGAAGGCCATGGCTTTTCCCGCCGCCTCCGAAGGGCGAATCTTAAATAATTTCTGACAAAGCAACAGTAATAAAACAATTTCCACCAACAAAACAACCAGCGGAACCACATGTTCTTTCATACTCCAGCCTGCTCCCGAATCAGGAGAGGTCACCCATGCAGCAAGGGAAATCGGGGAAAAATAATCAAATCCATCTCTTGCGGACATGGTATTCACGTAAGTATCCAAAAATACATTCGCCAGGCACGGAAAAATGTTTTTCACCAAAATCGGTGCATACCCTGCAAATACACAAAACCCGAGAAGTCCGACGATCAGATTGCCGGTCATGATCATGGCAAGAGCCGCCGTCAGATAACTCATTGTAAAAACAAGGAAATAACAGAGGATAGATGCAGCAACATTTTTTACAAAAGTGACTGTCAAAAATCCGGTTATTCCCGCAATGGCTGTTTCTGCCAGACAGGCAAACAAAAATGGCAGCGCAAAAATAAGAAGGCAATTTAACGCGATCACCGCAAAAAGATTCTCCCTTTTTATCGGTAAAGAGTGATAAAAATCCGTTTTGGTTCTGGAGTGCAGATAACTCAATCCACTCATGGCAAGAATCACCGCCAGCACGATAACAAAAAAGGATTGAACATAACCAGGTTGTGCCCATACGGCCACGGATTCCATTACTTCACTATGCTTCAGGTCTGTATCACCAGTCAGATTCTGAATTCTTATGACAAATGCCAGAATATGCATCAGAAAGCAAAAACAGGTAAGCAATAACACCGCCAGATGATGTCGCATATTTTCTTTTCTTAATTTAAAGAATGAGATTTTTGATGTCATAACCAACTACCTCCGTTTCGCTGATAAATATTTCTTCCAGAGACAATGGAAGTGCCTCACAATAGACCGGGTGGAACGCTTCAATCTTCTGGATAATCTCTTCGGAATCCCCCCGAACTGTCATGGTAATGAGTTTACCTCTCCGGCCGAACTGAAGGATATCCAACTGTCTCCTCAGCTCATTATCATTGCCTTCCGGCAGTACACATTGAATCTTCTGAAGATTGCATTTCAGTTCTTCCAAATCCTTCGACAACAGGACACCCCCCTTGTGGAGCAGGCCGATATGATCACAGATATCCTCCAGCTCCCTCAGATTATGAGAAGCAATGACCGGAGTCAGCCCTCTCTCATCCATTTCTTTGGCAAACAAGCTTTTGATTCCCTGTCGCATAACCGGATCCAATCCGTCAAAGGTCTCGTCACAGAGAAGATAAGGCACGTTGGTGCATATTCCCAGGAGAATAGACAGCTGTTTTTTCATTCCTTTCGAAAAAGTCTGTATCTTTCGTTTTCCATCCAGATTAAATTTCATCAGAAATTTCTGGAATCGTTTCTCATCAAATTCCGTATAATAGTTCCGGTAAAACTGTGCCATATCCATCGGTGTGGCATTGGCAAAGTAAAACTGATCATCAGAGATATAGAAAAACTTCGCTTTTACCTCCGGATTCTCCCATACCGGTTCTCCGTCAATCAGAATTTCTCCATTCTCCGGTTTCAGAACGCCGGAAATCAATCGTAATAAGGTACTTTTTCCTGCGCCGTTGGTTCCGAGCATCCCGAAAACATTCTGATCCTGTATGGTAAGACTGATTTCCTTTACTGCCTCAATCCCATCATAGGACTTGCTGACCTGTTTTAATTCAATCATTGCGACACCTCCTCATAGATTTGCGCTACGCATTCCATTACCTTTTCTCTGGATATGCACTGATCACGGCAGATTGTCAGCTGCTTTTTCAAATCGCCCAACGTCTTCTCCTGCTGCTTCTCCTTCAAATTCTCATCGGCCCGGACAAAATTGCCGCGCCCTTTCACCGAGTAAATAAATCCACTTCTCTCCAGCTCACTGTATGCCCGCTGAATAGTATTGGGATTGATAGATAATTCCACTGCCAGGGAACGAACCGACGGCAGCTTGGAATCCGGCTCCAGTACGCCATTGACGATCAGGTTCTGCATCTTATCTGCCACCTGCTCATAAATGGGACGTTTATCATTGTAATCGATGATAATCATGAAATCCTCCTTTCAAAAAACCACATCGCATCATCTAACTGTATTAATACTATTAGTACACTTAGTATACACACTTATTTATGCTCTGTCAATGTTTTTTTGGTGCGACAACCCCTTTGTGCATTTTTTGAAGAAGAAAATGGCACGAATATGCCGGAAAGCTATGGATAGAGCCAGTAATTTGACTGGGATTCGGAAAGAATTAGCGCGAATATGCTGAAAAAATATAATTCGCGCCAATAGAGTAGTGGAAATTCCGGGTAAAGTGGTACGGAAAAGAAAATAGAATGAAATTCGTGCCAAAATGACAGATGAAATTTGCGGTAAAATAGCACGGATTCATATATATAGTGTCATTAGTGCTATTATTGGCAAAAAAATGAAAATCGAAGATGAAACTGTGTCACGATTTATAGATTAACACATGATTCTTGAATTTATTTTTAATTTTTTCAGATATTGTTTCATCTCCGGAGTAATCCGTCTGCTCTCCACTGCCTTCTGGATAGTCTTGTTATGTACCCATGTACTTAATCGATGTTCTGTAAGATAAGGCAGAATCGTCTCTTCCTGCTTCGCCAGGGCCGTTGCCATGTACCAGGCACACATCATATTGACATAATATTCATCGGAGACAACGCCGGCAACCAGTTCTACCATCTCCGGCTGAAATTGCTCATCCAGGTAATTTCCCATCAAAATACCGATTCCATACCGAATCGTATAGGTTTTGTCACTGCTGATCCAGAGCTTCACTTTCTCATAGACCTCTTTCGGATGTCTGCGAAATACTTTGGGAGAAAAACTGTCACAGGTCGCCCAGTTATCAATAAATGGAAGAAACTTCTCTGTATGTTCCATCGCTTCCTCATAAACCCGGATGTTCTCAATCAAAAATGCATGGAGATTATTCTCTTCATAGTAATAATGGGGTAAAATCTGCAAATATTCTTTTGCTTCCGGCGTTCTGGAAAACTGTTTTGCAAACTTACGAAGCTCCGGTATCCTCACCCCAATCACCCGATCCGGCTCCACCGTGGGAATCAGTTTCTCATGAAATGCTTTATAACCGAGATCCTGCATCTCAAACAACTGTCCCCGAATTTTTTCTTCCAAATCCTTCCCTCTCATTGCAAATTTATCTCCTGTTTTATGTATATTGCTATATGATGAACTCTATTGTTCTAAAATTGACTGTTTTACCACCTGATTTTCACTCTTAATTACCATCTGACAGACTGCACATTGCGTTGTGATCGTCACTGTTCTGTCTCCGGACTCCAGACTCGGGTATTCCGTTCTGGTTACTTTCACTCTTCTGGATGTCTGACATTTTGGACACCACTTTTTCGCCATCGTTCTCCACTCCCTATTTTAAACTCATTCAACATTTTTGAATTAAGTATAATATGGATGAATCCATCCTTCAATAATAATTTTTTAATTTTTCAAAATTTCTCTTCCTATTTTTTCATATACAGAATAGATTTTATTATCCTGCACATACTGTTTTTGAAAAAAGATTATAATTTTTTTGGAGGTATACTTTTATGAAAAAGAAAGTGTTAACAATTCTTTTTGCTACCGTATTAAGTGCCGGAATGTTGACCGGATGCTTTGGAAATAACCGGGCAAATGATAACAATTCAACCCAGAATAGTGTGATGGATGATGCGACAAACAATGTCGATCAGAATTCAGGAACTACAGATGCTACAAATAATGTGAACCAAAACGACACAAACAATACAACGGATAACGGAAATAATGCTGTTACCGACGGAACAACGGGTAATGGTACAGATAACAATGCCAATGTGGCCGATAACGGAAATAATACTACCGACAATAACGGTACCAAAGATGTTACTTCTCCGGACGGTACAAATAACAATACTGCCGGAAATAAAAACAACACCGGTGACACTCTTATTTCCGAAAAAGAAGCATCGAAAATCGCGCTTTCTCATATTAAAGGTGCGGACACTTCTCATTTGAACATTCATCAGGAAACCGAAGATGGCCGAACCATCTATGAAGGTACCATCACTTACAATGACAGAGAACATCATTTTGAAATTGATGCCAATTCCGGCGAAATATTAGAATGGGATATGGAACTTTTGACACGATAATTCTTCTTTAATTGAGCGAACAGACGACGGCAGAGCCGATCATGACAGTTCTTCGCCGACACCCTCACCGG
>JALERO010000167.1 GCA_022764265.1 Eubacterium sp.
GCTCAGTTCGCAGGATCCTCCTCCGTACCAGCCCATGTAGAGATGATGGGCTTAATCGGTGCAGGAAACAACCCAATGGTTGGTATGACAGTTGCAGTAGCTGTTTCCGTACAGGAAGCATCTGACAACGGACAGTGGTAAGAAAACGGCTTAAATAGCCACTTTTAGACGCAGATAGATTCCATAAAAAGTCAAAAAAGTATTATAATTTGTGTGGTACTTGTGTGATATTTGTGGTATTAGATTTGTGTGATAAAATAAAGATCAATCATAAAACCGGGGAGTGAAAATTCCCCGGTTTTTTACCAAACAGTATTAAACTAATCATATAAAAATGAAATCCTCTGATATATCTCAGCAAAATCAATCCAGCACTGTTTATTCCAGATGAGAACTGGAACCTTGTCTTCAAATGAATAAATGGAAGGAATATCCTCATTTTCAAAATCATAAACAACAATGCTTTTTCGTTTGGGATCAATTATCCAATATTCCCGCACACCTGCTTCGCCATATTTATAAAGCTTTAATCGACTGTCTTTTTTACTTGTGGAAGGAGATAGAACTTCAATCACAAAATCCGGGGCACCGAATACTCTGCCATGTTGAAACTTGGATCTGTCACAAACCACCAGAACATCCGGCTGGACAATCGTCCTGTCATCCTCGTCTAATTGGACATCGACAGGAGCGATAAAAGGCATACATTCACCTCCATGTTCCAGAACAAAATCCAATAGAAGCTTGTATATATATCCTCCCAGTGCCTGATGAACGGTGGTCGGTGCCGTCATGTCATAGAATACACCATCAATCAGCTCAACCCTTCGTTCGTCAGGTAGAGCGAGATAATCATCCAGTGTATATCCCTCGTTTCTTATCTGGCAGGGAGAAGAATCACAAACCATACTGCCTTCCTGTTCATGTGATATGCAATCGTAAGTCATCTTTGGACGGGGTGCCAATAAATGCTCCAGAGCGCGGATGGTTTCTTCTCTCGGAGTTTTCGTTTGCCCGGAGAAAATCTTCTGAACGGTACCGAAAGGTACTCCTGATCGTTCGGCAATTGTCTGGTTGGAATATCCTAATTCTTGTTTCCTTTTTTTCATCTCTTCTAATGTCATAATGCCATATCCTCCTGTCTGAGATTGAGTCATCCCTTGATTTACTACACGGCAAGTACGTCGGTGACGTACTTGAATTAACTGGTATTCATTATAATATACCGGAATAGAACCATATGTCAATACGATGCATAAAAAAAGAATCAAAAAATAACCGTAAAAATACCGGACTTAAGAGAGAAATGTTTGTGATAAATTATCGTAATCGTTTTTTATATTCCATTCCAGTCGGAGTAGCTGCAAGACCGCCGGTTCCGGTTTCCCTCAGACTTTCGTCCATTCGTTTTCCAATACTCTTCATGGCGTCGATGACTTCATCCGGTGGGATTTTACTCTGAATTCCTGCAAGAGAGAGGTCAGCGGAGGTGACGGCATTGACGGCTCCGATGACATTTCGTTTTACGCATGGAACTTCCACAAGACCGGCAACGGGATCACAGGCGAGGCCGAGGAGATTTTTCAGGGCGAGAGCGGCGGCATTGGCAATGGTTTCTCCGTTTCCATCCCGCAGGTAGGCTAGGGCACCGGCTGCCATGGCGGAGGCGGAACCGATTTCAGCCTGACAGCCTCCTTCCGCTCCTGCAATACATGCCCGGGAAGCAATGATTCCTCCGATTCCGCCGGCAACGAAGAGGGCTTTGGTCATTTCCTCATCGGACAGATCGAAATGTTGCTGGGCAGTCAGCAGAACGGCCGGAACGACACCACAAGAGCCCGCAGTTGGCGCGGCAACGATTCGTTTCATGCAGGCATTTGATTCCGAGACTTTGAGTGCCCGTTCCATCACATCTCCGATAAATCCGTTGCAGATCATATTTCCGTTAGCACGGTATTGATGTAATTTGGCTCCATCGGTGCCGGATAGCCCGCTGTTAGATTTCAAGGCAGGGTCATAAGCCAGGTCAGAATCTTTCATGGCCTGATACATGAGGGTCATGTTATGAAAGGCTTCTTCTTTTGAAATATTTTGCTCGGACATATCCTCTTCCATGACAATTTGCCAGAATGGTAGGCCTTCGTTTTTTTCTTTTTCCCATAAAAGATGAAATGAGTCGTACATATTATCCTCCTGTTATAGTAATGAGAGATAGGTGACTTTCACAATTCCTTCGAGATGTTCCAGCCATTTGATAGAATCTTGAGGGATTTCCTGGTCACATTCCAGTACCATGACGGCATTTCCGCCACGTTTTGCCCGGTAAAGCTGCATTGTTGCGATATTGACTGATTTGTGCTGCAGCATGGAGGTAACCTCCGCCACATGGCCCGGCTGGTCCAGATTGTGAACGATAAGGGTAGGGAAATCTCCGCTGAAATTGACTGTCAGGCCATCTATTTCCACGATTTTAATCTGACCGCCACCGATGGAAGAGGCGATGATCTCCAGTTCTTTTCCGGAAATTCCGGTGAGATTCATTTTGACCGTGTTGGGATGGTAATCCTCACCAAGATCGATGCTGCTAATGGAATACTCCAGATGCTTTTCGCTTGCGATTTCAAAACTGTTTGCAATGCGACTGTCATCTACACCCAGATCCATTAATCCGGCGACCAGAGCCCGGTCGGTGCCGTGACCTTTTCCTGTGGCAAGAAAAGAGCCATGAAGATATATTTGTGCTTTTATAACGGGTTCGTTTAATAGTTTTCTTGAGACATTTCCTATTTTAACAGCACCGGCAGTGTGGGAGCTGGAAGGACCGACCATGACAGGTCCGATAATATCTGATAAAAGCATAATTCCTCCTGTAATAATATAATGTAATGTGATGCTTAAATAGTCAAAAAGAGGCATCCCGGTTTTAGGATGCCCCTTTGCAATGAAATTAGTATATCAGATATGAAATTAAAATTCAATTCCTGCTTTTTTACGTGCTGTTTCCAAAACGCCTACAACCGTGACAGATTCTTCAATTAGTTCGGCAGCAGCTTTAAGATCTTTTTCATCAATGATTCTGGAAAAATCCTGGAATTCCTGTGTCATACGGTGGAATGGGGCAGGAGTTTCAAACTCTTCCGTAATCGTGGCCCGTACCATGGCTCCTGCGTTGTCCTTCACTTTTTCTTTTACATTTTCATCCACATAGGTGGTTTGGAGGGCAGATGCCACGTTTGGTTTCCCTTCAATTCGCATAAATCCTTTTTCTCCCTGAATGGAGACAAAGCCGGGACTATCGGAATCTTTCGAGCCGGTGCAGATTGCGGAAAAACCATCATAGCTTAACACGAGAGTACCGGAAGTATCGATGCCGTTGAAACCGAGATTCGGGTAATAGGTTGCATCCTTTGGAGCACCGAATAACGCAACACAGTAATGAATATTATAAACATTAATATCATATAGGGCCCCTCCGTAATAAGCAGCATCAAAGGCATGTTCCACCTCTCCGTTTAAATAATTGTCATAGCGACTGGAATACTGGGAATAGTTGGAAAGAACCATTTTCACCGGACCAAGCTTTCCAAGATTGTCCTTCATCTGATAAAATACTTCGTTGTGCAGCATGGTTACGGCTTCCATAATACAAAGTTGTTTTTCTCTCGCAATAGTCTGGAGTTCCATTGCTTCCTTTAGAAAGCCGGTTAAAGGCTTTTCTAAAATTACATTTTTGTTATGAAGAAGAGCCTCTTTTGCGTAAGGATAGTGGGCGCTGTTAATGAGACCGATATATACAGTGTCTGCTGTTGTTGTTTCTAAAAGCTCCTGATAATTGGTATAAATTTCCGGAATATGGTATTGAGAGGCAAACTTTTCAGCTTTGTCTCTGCTGTGAGGGCGGGCGAAAATGGCAGTTCTTTCAATATTTTTCACCGGCTCAACAGCCATAAGGGCATCTTCAATTATTTTACCGGTTCCGATAAAAGCAAGTTTCATGATTGTAATCCTCCTAAAGATTGTTTTATTGTAATATTGTAATTACAAAGTATACATTTTTAATATCATATAAGACATTGTTTGTCAATGATTATTTTTTCAAGTATGCCACTGATGCACTTGCTACGAAGCTTTCTGGAATGAATTGAGAGCTTTTTCTGATTTTTAATCAAATATTGCATGTCAAATTATCAGTAAAAAAGTAAAATTTTGGTAGATTTTTCTTGCGGTTTCTAGTATAATTTAGAAAAAGAGAAGAAGAACGCCAGAGCGTTCTTGAACATTTAGAAAGGAATTCCCATGTCCAGAGTTTCAAAACATAAGAAAAGGCGACAATTAAAGAAGAAAAAGATTTTCATGACAGTCGGTATTATTGCTGTTGTTTACTTTTTTGGCTTTTTCTTTTTTACAACCCATTATTATCCCGGAACAACAGTTGGAAGTATGAAAATCGGATGGCGCTCGGAAGCGTCTGCCAGACAGTATTTGAAAGATAAGCTTTCAGAGATAACCGTAACAGTGGAGGAACCGGAGGGAGAAGAGTTGATTACTGCCGTGGATGCCGGGCTGGCATATACAGACCTGAAGGTTCTGGGACAGATATTAAATCGACAAAAAGGGCAGATCTGGTTCTGGCAGCTAAAGGATAAGCAAGATAATGAGCCATTGACTCTCCGGGTAGATCAGGAGAAGCTCTCTGTTTCCATTGATGCTTTGGAATGTATGAATCCGGAGACTCCAGTGGAGTCTGCCAGTGCAACCCTTGAGTATGATGCAGGACAAAAGGAATATGTGATTAAGGAAGGTAGTCTCGGGAATATTGTGGAGAAGGAGCATTTTCTGGAAGGGGTTTCAGAGGCTTTTCTGAATGGGCATAGTTCCATTTCTCTGAAGGATCCTACATATTACAAACAGCCGGAATATACCTCTGCCTCTCAGGAAGTGTTGGATGCCCAGCAGGTTCTCAATGGATATTTGGGCGGAACCATATCCTATAAGGATGGAAAGCAGACGGAAAAGTTATCCAGAAAGGAAATCAGTCAGTGTCTGAAATGTTCCCCGGATTTTCAGGTTTCCATCAAAAGGGCAAAGGTGAAAAAGTTTGTGAAGACGCAGGTGGCAGGAACCTTTAATTCGGTGGAGGGATCGATTCCAAAAGGGCTGACTGCCTGGAAGGTGGATGAGGAGAAAGAAGCAGAAGCTGTCATCAAGACGATTCAATCCGGAAAAAAGGAAGAACGCAAACCAATTTATGCCACAGAAGGCTTTGACAAAACTGATTCGGACATTGAGAAGACTTATATTGATGTGAATCTCAGTTTACAGAAGATGTGGTATGTAGAGGATGGCAAGGTGGCCTTATCCAGTGATGTGGTGACCGGGAATACTTCCACCGGACATGGAACCGGAACTGGATTATACCGGATTGCTTTCAAGCAGAGAGATCATCTCATGGTGAAGTATAATTCCTTTGTTCATTACTGGATGCCATATAATACCAGGGTTGGTATTGGATTTCATGATGCTTCGTGGCGGAGCAGCTTTGGTGGAGATATTTATCGATACAATGGTTCCCATGGATGTATCAACATGCCTCCGGCAAACGCGGAGAAGCTTTACAGCCTGATCAGTACGGGAACCCTTGTCTATATCCACTGGTGAGCAGAGACTTTTCTTATCAGAAATATTTGAGGAAGTAAAATGATAAAAAATAATTCAGAACAGAGAATTTTCACCTGGTATGAAAAATATAAAAAGAAGAAAGAAAAGATATCTGATGCACGATGGTATCCGATGGTCGAGCTGTGCCAGAATCTTCTTTTGGCTGTCCTGGCAGTGATTCCTCTCATGACGAAAATCTGTCAGACTGTGCCATTTTCTTATGAGGTGAATGACGATGCCACGGTAGCTCAGATTCTGGATGGTTCCTATACCGGAGTACCGGAAGCCCATGCAATCTTTGTCCGGTATCCCTTATCCTGGATCATGCAGATGTTGTATCGGAAGAATCCGGCGGTCAGTATCGGAGTCTGGAAGCTTAGTAATGTAAACTGGTATGTAGGCGTAATTGTGATTCTGGAGGTACTTGCGCTGGTGGCAGTATTATTCCGTATTCTGAATTATTTTCGGAAGAATCGCCTTTTGATTTGTTTTTTGTTTGATCTTTGTTTTGTTATGCTATGGCTTCCTGCATTTTCAGACATGACTTTTTCTACAGCGGCAGCCTTTTTTGGATGTATGGGGATATTATTTTTCACTCTGGAAAGTGAAGAGGAGGCCTGGAGGCCATGGAATTTAATTATATTGGGAATTTTCCTCGTGTCATCCTGGTGTCTGAGAAAGCAGTGTCTCTATATGGTACTACCTTTTCTTGGATTGGAATTGATTCTCAAATATAATGTTCGATTTTTCAAATCTGTAAAGCCATGGGTAGTTTTTTCTTTCTGTGGTGTATTGCTGGCAGGAGTTATATTTCTGAATAATCAAATGTACGGATCTCAGGATTGGAAAAAATATTTTCTCTATAATCATGAGAGGGCTTATCTGCAGGATTACGTTGGATTTCCTGAGTATGAGAATGCCACAGACTTATATCAGTCTCTGGGAATCAATGAAAACGGAAGAAATGCCATGGCAAGATATACATATTGCCTGGTAGATGATTTTGATACGGGCTGGGTGGAAGAAACCTATCGTTATGTGAAGGGACAGGAAGAACAACTCCCTCTTAAAGAAAAAATGAATAATTCAAAAGAAAAAGCCCGGAAATATTTGTGGGATAAGTCCGCAACGAATCAGAGTCTCAAGGAATATTCTTTTTATGTGTGGTTTGTGCTGATGCCGCTGCTCCCTGTTACCGTGATTTTTTGTCGGGAGAAGAAACTGTGGGAACATATCCGTAATATATTATGTATTGGCGGTTGTGGATTCTTTCTGTATTTGGAATGGATTTATCTGGCAATGAATGGCCGGTTTCCACAGCGGGTGGAGGAAGCCATTCGTCTTCTGATGTTCTGTGTGGGAAGTATGCTGGTGTGTAAATTACTAAAGCAGTGGGAAGAAAGACCATTTACTCATGTGCCGGTGATTTTACAATTTGTTCTTTTACTCTGCCTTTGCAAAACAGAGGTGATATCTCAGCAGATTATAGATGTGAAGGGGACCCAGGAATACAATCTCTCATATGCCTCTGAAAAATCAGAAGTACTTAGTTATTGTGGGGCGAATCGGGAGAATTATTATATTCTGGATACTCTGAGTTTTTCCAAAATGTCCAGGCCGAAGGATGATCTACATCAGGGGAACTGGTTTATGTCTGGAAGTTGGGCGGCATATTCGCCATTATATTATAAAAAACTTCAAAGTAACGGAATTTCAACTCTCGGGACAGAATTTCTGTGCAGGGATAACGTTTTCCTTATTACAAAGGGAAAGAAGAATATTTCCGGAATTCTTGGACTTCCGGATACCAGGGAAGCGGAAGTAGAGATTGTAGAAGAGTTAATGACGGAGAATAATAGTTTTTTCGAAGTCTATAAGATAAAAGGAATAAAAAATGCAGAGAAATGAGAAGTCGGAATTCAGTATATTAAAAATGATTTGGAATTTTGCAGGAGTACTCTGTCTGCTTAGCGCTTTTTTGGGAACATTTTATTATATGAAAGAAAAAGGATTAATCAGTGGTAAAAATTCCGGTGCAAAAGAGCAGGTAAGTCAGGAGACAAATATGAAGGGAACCTATTGTACCTTGAAGAGTAATTCTCTTGATGGTGTTCCGATTTACCCACAGCCCGATGCAACTTCTCAAATCGGCTTTTTTCCTGAGGGAAAATGTTGTCAGATTTTGAAAACGCAAAAAGTGGAAGGAAAAAAATGGGCACAGGTATCTTATTGCGGATTGACCGGCTGGTTGAAAATGAAAAAAATCCATTATATTTCAGATGAAGACTGGTTTATAAAAGAGGGTACAACAGTGTTTGTCAATGCACTTTCAGAAAAGGGGATCAATGGATATCTTGAGCCGTCTGTTTCCTCAGAAATTGTCGAGAAAGGAATAAAATACGGGACAGAATATGTAGTTCTGCAGTTGAAAGACGGGTGGGGACAGGTTCAGAAAGTGGATGGCACTCGGTTCTGGATTAACATGTATCATATAGGAAGCTATCCCGGTACCCGTTGGACAGTAGAAACCTTAAGCTCTTCCCGGGAGATTAATCTTCGGCAGAAACCGGGAGAAAAAGAACGAGTGCTCGGAAAGATTCCCGAAGATACCCGTTTGGATATATTCCAGTACCAGAACGGCTGGGGTAAGATTCAATACAATGGCCAGGAGGGCTGGGTAATGCTTCACTATCTTACTCCGGTTGCAGATGAAACAATAGATAATTATAAGAAGAAATGAGATTTACAAAATCAGGGATAATTGATATAATGCCTGATGTTAGCATGTAAAAGACTCAATAACAGTTATAAAGAATTGATACAGGAGATGTGGAATAATGAGAATCACAAAAAATACAACAATCGGAGAATTATTACAGATGGATCCGGAGATTGGAAATGTTCTGACCAGTATCGGAATGCATTGTCTTGGATGTCCGTCTGCACAGCGGGAGACTTTGGAACAGGCAGCTGATGTCCATGGATTAGATGCCGATGATCTGGTAGAAGATATTAAGGGATTTATGGAAGCGTAGTACGAATCATATCAGGAATATCAAAACAATGGGGTCGCAACACATGAACATTAAAGGCTGGATTGCACATAAGTTCATATATTACGACCCCTATCTTTATTCCGGTAATGTTGTATATTGCCGGATAATTTGAAGAATGGTCTGATGAAGGAATGGTTTGTATTCCTCCATGGAAACCGGTTGATGAAACAGAATACAGTTGTAACAGGTTGATCCGACTAATTCAATAATGGTGAATAACATGAGCTCTGGTTCCTCACAGGAAACGGAGCCTTTTTTTATGATTTCCATAAAATAATCATAAAATTGCTGTGATTCTTCCGGCACTGTCTGCTCAAAGGCTGTTCGGAATATTCCCCAGGACAGATTCTTGGCAATAAATCGAAGAAGCTCATGATCTTTTTCAAAACTTTCTATAAAAAAATCAGCAAAATATAGTATCTGATTTTCCAGACCGTTGACGGGATGCACCAGTATGCTCTGGTGAGCATCACTGAATAATTGACCGGCTTTGTATGCCGTAAGTTTGTTGCGAAGATCATATTTATCTTTAAAGTAAAGATAAAAAGTTCCTTTTGCAAGGCCTGCCTGATTTACAATGTCAGAAATTGTTGTTTTGGCAAATCCCTTATCTGTAAATAATTCGAAAGCGGTCTGTAGAAGGGCATTCTTTTTTTGCTTTTTTTTTGATTCAATTTTCCCCATATTCCACCTTCCTTTTTTAATTTCATTATCCATCGAATATCGAAAAAAGTCAATATCAAAAAAATGACTAAATTTCATTTTTGAAAAATAATGAACTTTGGTCATTTTTTATATTGACCAAAAGTCATTTTTGAATATAATATGTTATAGATTAAAGATGGGAGGATGATTACCTTGGTTAAAGTTGGAAAATGGATAGCCAAACATAGAATATTGATTTTACTGCTGGGTATTCTTCTGTTAATTCCGTCAACCATTGGCATGATAAAGACACGGGTAAATTATGATTTGCTCAGTTACCTGCCCGAAAGGCTGGAGACTGTAAAAGGTCAGGATCTCCTTGTGGATGAATACGGGATGGGAGCTTTCTCCATGGTTGTTGTGGATAACATGGAATTAAAGGATGTTCAGAAACTGGAAGAGAAGATAAGCAATGTGAAACATGTAAAAGACGTCTTATGGTATGACGATGTGGCAGATATCAGTATGCCTGTGGAGATGATTCCTGAGGATTTGCGGGAGATTTTCTTTAAAGAAGATTCCACCATGATGCTGGTATTATTTGATAACACCACTTCATCCGATGAATCTATGGAAGCGTTGACAGAGATCCGCAAGCTGGCAGATAAACAATGCTTCATCAGCGGAATGACAGGAATCGTTACGGATATTAAAAATCTTTGTCTTCATGAAATGCCCATTTATGTAACCATTGCGGCTATTTCCTCGTTTGTAGTGTTGGAATTGACCACCACTTCATTTTTGGTACCGATTTTTTTCCTGTTAAGTATCGGAATCGCTATTATCTATAATCTGGGAAGCAATATTTTTCTAGGCGAAGTTTCGTATGTGACAAAGGCACTGACTGCGATTTTACAATTGGGAGTAACCATGGATTACTCCATATTCCTTCTGGACAGCTATGAGGAAAATAAGCGGAGATTTCCGGGAGAGAAAGAGAGGGCCATGGGGCATGCCATATCCAATACGTTCCGTTCTATTGTGGGGAGCTCTGTTACAACCATTGCTGGCTTTGCAGCACTTACAGTTATGACCTTTGCCCTTGGACGTGACTTGGGAATTGTCATGTCAAAGGGGGTTGTGATCGGTGTAATCTGTTGTGTGACCATCTTACCGTCACTCATTCTGGTATTTGATAAAGCAATTGATAAAACGAGACACAAACCTCTGATTCGGAGCATTGAAAAACCATCGAAATTCATCACAAAGCATTATATTGCCTGGCTGGCGATTTTCCTGATCCTGCTGGTACCGGCTGTTCATGGAAACAATAATGTGAAGGTTTATTACAATATAGCGCAATCTTTGCCGGAAACTCTGGATTCGAACGTGGCAAATAAAAAGCTGGAAGATACCTTTGATATGAGTACGATGCATATGGTATTGATGGATAAAGATATGGACAGCAAAACAAAACGAAAGATGATGGAAGACATTGATAAAGTTGACGGTGTAAAATGGTCCATCAGCCTGAATTCAATGCTTGGACCCCTGGTGCCGGAGTCCATGGTACCGGAAGAGTTGAGGAGCATGCTCCAGAGT
>JALERO010000175.1 GCA_022764265.1 Eubacterium sp.
CACCTTTGCTGACGCAATCATGGTAATAATCAGACCAATAATTACAAGGAAATAAGTCGGATCCCAGTACATTCCATATCCATATCCGTAATACATTGCAAAACCTCCTGTTCGATATCCTGTCATTTTAACATTTCAGAAGAAGTCCCCCGCTTCAAGCGCGCAGAGTGCTAAACGGTGGGAAATAAAATAATTTCAGTAGCGGGTGACAATCCCCTTCTGAAATGTTAAGCCTCCGGCGGATTGCAGAGATGCGCATTAGAAATTTGTCATGCTAACGCATGACGCGCATCTCGCAGCAAGAACGCCGAGGCGTTCTTGAACTCAGTCGAAAAAGACTTTCTCTTTACGTTCGACCCGAATCCAGTCAGGAACTATACTTCCTGACCGGATTGATATACCCCAATCACTTCCGCCGTATACATTATATGATAATCGTGAGCCTCATACCATTTTTCATCAATCCAGCTTTCTTTAAAGTCTGCCGGATCAAGAGGCGTTTCCATTAATTTTTTGCACACAAATACTAATTTACCTTCTTCAAAAGTCGGTGCTCCATCAATTTCTGTAACATGAAAATCCACTTTTTTAATCTTGTCTTCGTCTCTCCCTGAAACACTTCCCAGATAACCCATCTCTTTTTTCCGTTCTCCGTCAAAAAAGGTCAGGGTGAAAATGTCTCCCGCATCGACAAATTCTTTCGTGTATCTCTGAGGACGGATTCCAACAGTAACCACATTTTCCCCCCAGAAAACTCCCATCATTCCCCAGGAAGCTGTCATGGTATTGACAGTCTCCCCTTTTTTTGCTGTAATTAACATCCATTCATTTCCTATTCTCTGGAATGGATTTATGCTCATTTGATTTATGTCTAATTGATGAAATGACATTTTATCTCCTTCTATCTTATAATTTTGACTTACGAAGGGCAATTACACGATCTACCGGATATTTGCAAGCCGGATATCTTGTAGAACTGAAAGATACAAAAACATATGATCCTTTTACAGTTACACCTCCACAAAGCGGCGGAAGAGTGATCGACTTCTTAGCTGAACCCTTTGCTATGTAAGATGATGCAGTCGGCTGGGTGAAGTTCGGCGTATAAGAAGAAATTTTTGAAATATATCCACTCTTTGAAGATGAAGTTTTATAACTTCTGGTAATATACATTTTTCCATTGGTATCAATTGCCATAGAGCGAGTAGCCTTCGGTATTGTCATTTTGTAAAGTTCTGTCAGTGTTACCGTATTGTTTGCCTCAGTCAATGTATAACCGTAAGCAATTGATGAAGCTGTCGCGTTATAGCTTCCAACCCACAGCACATTATTATAATAGCAGAGGAAAGAAGTGGTCATCTTGAGCGGAATCTTGTTTTCATATTCATTTACGATCAGATAGCTTCCGCCATTGTTTACGGCTGTCTGTATGGTAGTTAACGGAATACTCATGATACAATTCTGTCCTGTAAGCCAGATACGTTTGCCATCATAAGTCATACCGGATACCTGAGCCTTGTCTGGAAGAACGATGGTCGTGATGTAAGATCTGCTTGTTTTATTCAGAACATAAATCACAGATTCATCCGCTCCGCTCTTATCATATGCAGAAATCAGCATATATCCACCTGCAAAACACATATCCTGTGGAAGCATGGCAGTACTTTCAAATCCACCCACATTAGTATATTTTAATCCAGGAATCGCAAAACTCTTTTCATATTTATAGTTATTTTTGATTCCGGAATATTTCTTATATGCAGCTGATTTTATAAAAGAACTCTTTGAAGAATATTTCAAAGGTGCTTTTGAAGTGGTATGAACAGACGCCGGTTTGCCACTGACTTCTACAGATCGTGCACTCTCGCTGATTGTACCATCTTCATTTTTCACATAGGAAGTCACATAAAAGAAATAGGTGCTGCCGTTTACAAGACCTGTTTTGGTATATTTGCCTTCCTCACCGTTAGCGATATCTGCAACCTTTTCATAGCTCACTTTGGAATTACTGCTCATATAAACACAGTATCCCTCAGCACCCTGAACAGTATTCCAGTAAATTTTAACCCTTTTGCTTCCGCCTTTTACTTCCGTTACTGTAGGTACCGCCGGTGCCGGTTTTACTTCTGGTTTTGTTTGTGTAGTAGTTTCTGTAGTAGTTTCTGCAGTGGTTCCCTGTGCATGAATGCATATAGAAAATGCCAGACACATTACAAAAACCAAACATAAAGTTGTCATTTGAGAAAATAATTTACGCATGATATCCTCCTCCTTTTCTCATTTCAATCGGATCCACGAAAAAAGTAATTTGCTCATGGAAATTAAGCTTATAATCCGATTATAGTTTCTGTAATATTATACAGGTTTTATGTGAATAAAATATGTTATTTATCGAGTTTTTTCGCTGCTTCCAGAATCATCTCCTCCGTCACTTTATACGGATAGTGCTCAAGATCTTCATCCTTCACCATCGTTGCGGTGCATGCTGCCACCTGCTCCATTGTCACTCCAATATCAGAAAGTGATACCGGAAGGCCTACGCTCCTGTTGAATTCAATCATCTTCCTGCACTCTTCTTCCTGCCCGTCAATAAGCAGAAGAAGAAGTACGCCAAAGCCGACAACCACTCCATGAAGATGATTTTCATCAAATTTGGGCAGATTACACAGCCCATAAAAGAATGCGTGAGCCACACCTCCATTATAATCCATTGTATGATTTCTGGCAACAAGTGAAGATACCCATCCTGTTGTGATAATGATGGCAAGAACTGCCTGCTCCAGCTCATAAGAAGCAATTCCCCTGCTATTATCCTCCAGAGCCTGAGCCCCGTATTCGACAAGAGTTTCCATACACATACGGCTCATGTTCACACCGAGTGCCATATAATGCTCCAGCTTCTCTCCTCTGGCCGAGACACTGACCTCATAGTACTTGGCATAAGTATCCCCGATTCCTGCCCATAAGTATTCTTTCGGTGCCTTTGC
Source organism: Eubacterium sp. (assembly GCA_022764265.1). GTDB lineage: Bacteria > Bacillota > Clostridia > Lachnospirales > Lachnospiraceae > Anaerobutyricum. The sequence continues at coordinate 2,988 of JALERO010000175.1, forward strand.
AATAATCTCCGTGTCAATAAAAACATGTTTCGCCGATTCGAGGAAATGTACAAAATCACAAAAACTGCCATCTTCATTATATACGATAGATAATGCAGAACTGGCTGCACAATTGGACGCAATGGTCGGAAAAGTAAAATAAGGTTTGTTCAGATCAATACTGACAAGCTTGCAGGTATCGACTGCCTTTCCGCCACCCACGGCAAAAATCATATCCGCTGCCTGAACAGCTTCTGATTCTTCAAGATGTTTTGCGGTCTCAAAAGTACATTCATTTCCAAACCAAACAAATTCAAGAATATCTATATCTGATGAAGCAATGGATGCCAGAATCTTATCTTTGGCTGCAGCCATTGCTTTTTTTCCTCCGATCACCACCGCTTTTGTTCCATATAAACGACAATATTCCGGTATTTTTTTATAAGAATCCGGCCCGACAGAATAGGGTGCCATTAAAATTGTATAATTCTCCATCACCAATCTCCTCTTTATAATACTTCTATCTGATTATATCCATTTACTGGAAATTCGTCAACTCCCTGTCATCTTGTTCTTTTTACTGCAGTGTGATAAAATAATAGATAATTCTTCTATACAAAAGAAAGGAATTTGTTATGATAAATAAATACTATTCATCCATGTTGACAGAAAAAGATATTATTTTTGAAATTTTTCAGTATGCCCAGGAGAAAGCCAAACTTGTAGGTGAGGAGAATATTTATGATTTCAGTCTCGGTAATCCTTCCGTCCCGGCACCTTCTTGCGTCAATCAGACGATGATTGATAAACTGAATTCCCTGAATCCCCTTTCTCTTCATGGGTATAGCCCAAGCTTTGGTATTATGGAGGTAAGAGAACAAATTGCTGACAGTCTGAACAGAACCTACGGATGTCATTATACTTCTTCTAATATTTTCATGACAATAGGCGCTGCAGGGGCACTGGCCCATGCCTTAAGGGCTGTCACCAATCCAGGAGATGAGATCCTGACTTTTGCTCCATGCTTTTCTGAGTACAAACCATATACCGCCGGTGCCGGTCTGAAACTGACCATTTTACCAGCAAATATTGATTCGTTCCAGATTAATTTCGATGCTCTGGAAGAACATTTGACTCCTTCCGTAACAGCATTACTGATTAATTCACCAAATAATCCATCGGGTATTGTTTATTCCACGGAAACCATCCAGAAGCTTTCTGAAATTCTCACGGAGAAATCAGAAGAATTCGGCCATCCGATTTACCTGATATCCGATGAGCCTTATCGCGACATTATATTTAAGGGAACAGACAGTCCTTATATTGCCAATTTTTATAAGGATACACTAACCTGCTATTCTTTCAGCAAATCCCTTTCTCTTCCGGGAGAACGAATCGGTTATCTGGCCGTCTCTCCGGAATGTACATATTCCAAGGCAATCATTGAAATCTGCCCTCAGATTTCCAGAACCATCGGGCAAAACGGTCCCGCTTCTCTGATGCAGAGAACTGTCGGAGAAGTATGCACAGAAACTTCAGATCTGAGTGTGTATGAAAAGAATAAAAATATTCTGTTCGAAGCCCTCATAGAATATGGTTATTCCTGTGTGGAACCGGGTGGAACATTTTACATGTTCCCTCGTTCTCCGGAACCGGATTCCTACGCCTTTTGTGAAAAAGCCAGGGAAAAGAATCTGATGCTGGTTCCCGGCGATATATTCGGCTGTCCCGGACATTTCCGAATCGCCTACTGCGTGCCGACAGAGCGTATTATAAAAGCATTGCCGGTATTCCGGGAACTTGCGGAAGAATATCATCTACCGAACATCAAATAATTTTTTATGCAAAAAAACAACTGCCTGTATTTTCAAAAAGGCAGTTGTTTTTCTATATCTTTCATTATGAATCATTTATTGCTCAAAATATCTTTCCAGGAACTGGCGTGTTCTCTCTTCCTTCGGATTCTCAAATACCTGCTGTGGAGTTCCGTATTCAGCCACATTTCCCTGATCCAGAAACAGTACTTTATCAGATACATCTCTGGCGAACTGCATCTCGTGGGTAACGATAACCATGGTAGTCTTCTTGTCAGCCAATCCGCGGATAACTTTTAATACTTCTCCGGTCAATTCAGGATCCAGTGCAGATGTTGGTTCATCAAAACAGAGAATATCCGGCTGAAGCATAAGTGCTCTCGCAATTGCCACACGCTGTTGCTGACCTCCGGAAAGCTGATGAGGATAATTGTTCATTTTATCCTGCAGACCTACGCTGGTGAGGATTGTCTCTCCTTCTTCTCTGATTTCTTCCAGAATCTGTTTTTTATTTGACTTGAAATCCGGTCGTTCTTTCGCCATGAGTTCTTTGGCTAAGGTACAGTTCTGAAGCGCTGTATATTGAGGAAACAAATTAAAGGATTGGAAAACCATTCCAAAGTGAAGACGATTTTTCCTGATTTCCGCCTCACTTGCAGATTTCAAATCAGCAGAATCGTAAATCACCTGTCCTTTTACTAAAATCTGACCTTCTGTCGGTTTCTCAAGGAAATTCAGACAACGCAACAATGTCGTTTTACCGCTTCCCGATGCGCCGATCATGGCCAAAGCTTCTCCCTTTTCCAGAGAAAAATCAATTCCTTTTAATACTTCTACATTTCCAAAATTCTTTTTCAGATTTTTTACTTCTAATATAGACATAGCAGTTCCTCCTTATACCCGGAAATAATCCATCTTCTTCTCAATCCATCCAAAGAGCAGGGAAAGAAGTCCGTTAAATACCAGGAAGTAGAGTCCCGTAGAGAACAGTGGCCAGATCAGACCCTGTTTTGTAAAACGCTCTGCACTCATAATAATTTCCGCCAGACCAATGACACGGGCAAGGGATGTGTCTTTTGTCAGAGTAATTACTTCGTTGCTCATCGGCGGAACAATCCGCTTAATTACCTGAAGTAAAATGACCTTAAAGAACACCTGAGATCTAGTCATACCCAACACTTTACCTGCCTCATACTGTCCCACAGAAATACTTTCAATTCCTCCACGGTATATTTCTGAAAAATATGCCGAATAATTAATGACAAAGGCAATGACCGCCGCCGTAAAACGGGATGACATTGGCATTTCAAAAAGCAGGCCCGGCACATATAACACCACAAAGAGCTGAAGCATCAGCGGTGTACCACGGATGATCCAGATAAATACTTTCATCGTCCAGCGCAAAGGCTTAAACTTTGACATGGAACAAAATGTCAGAACCAATCCAAGAGGCAGTGCCAAAAGTAACGTAACCGCAAACAGTTCAACATTCATGATAAATCCACTGGTCAGGGATTCTAAAGGACTGGATGCCATCATAAGTTTTTCTCCTTCTTTCTACTACATACTTTCTTTCAAAACCCCGATTACATTTTGAGGTTTAACCACAATAAGAATCCGGCTTTCCATTCAACACATTTGCTGAATCAGAAAATCCGGATTCTGTCATTATTGCTTAATATTCATTATGTTATGTTTTATTATTTTACTAACATATCTTCTAAGCCATATTTTGCAGCGATTTCGTCTACTTTACCTTCTTCGTAAAGTTCGTTGATCGCTTCATCAACTTTTTCAGTTAAATCGCTTCCTTTGCGGAATGCAATACCGTATTCCTGCTGACCAAAGTTATTATCCAGGTTTACTACAAGGTCTTCATAATCAGTTCCAGGTCCTACCATTGCCAGAGCACAAACACTATCAACTACTGCAAGGTCTGCTGTTCCGGATTTAACTTCCATGAGAGCCTTAGCCATAGAATCGGAAGCAACATAGTTTGCATTTGCAAAATAATCTTTAGCGGATACTTCTACTGTCTCATCATCTTCAATAGAACCGTCGATCTTACCTTCACCGGTGGATCCCTGTTCTGCAGTCACTGTAAGACCGGATACATCACTCATGATCTCATCTTCTCTGTCTGCTTTCATAACGATTGCCTGTGTATTGTAAAGATATGGTTCGGAAATAGACATGTTCTGTTTTCTTTCTTCTGTGATACACATACCGTTCCAGATACAATCGATATTTTTGGAATTTAACTCGATTTCTTTGGAATCCCAGTTGATTTCGATAAAGTTGATCTTGATACCGAGTTTCTCGCCAACTGCGTTAGCAAGTTCTGTATCAAATCCAACAAAGTTGTTGTCTTCATCATAATAGTTCATTGGTGCAAATAATGTCATACCGATTGTCATTTCACCTTTTGCACTGATTTCTTCCCAATCAGATTCTGTAGCTACAGCTTCTGTAGCCTGTGCCTCTGAGGAATCTGCTTCATTTCCTGTGGAAGATCCACATCCTGCCAGAGTAGATACACACATAACTGCGCATAAAAGCATTGCAATAAATTTCTTCATAACTAATTCTCCTTTTTCTTTATAAATGTGAAGATTTATCAATCTACTACACTAAAGTATTATAGAATAAGAAGGCGAAAATTGCAAGAAAATATCACATTATTTTTTCACAATTTTTACAGACGCCCTCTATTCTCTACTTTTTTAATTTTCGTTACTATTCTTCTTCCCAGTTATGATATACTGCCTGAACATCATCATCTTCATCTAAAAGATCCAGTGTACGGTTCAGATTCTTGATATCATCCGGGTTTGTCAATGTCACATAATTATCCGGAATCATTGTAACTTCTGCAGATGCCATCGGAACACCTTCTTTTTCCAGTGCCTCTCTCACTTCACCAAAGGAATCCGGATCTGTGGTAATCTCATAGCTGTCTTCTTCCTCCACAAAATCCTCTGCTCCGGCATCCAGAGCCAGCATCATGAATTCATCAGGATCCACTTCATACTCTTCCTTGGATACAATGATCTGTCCCTTTTTCTGGAACATGAAGGATACACATCCACTGGTTCCGATATTACCTTTTCCCTTGGAAAAAGCCGCACGAACATTGGCTGCGGTACGGTTTTTGTTGTCAGTCAGTGTCTCAACAATGATGGCAATACCACTTGGACCGTAGCCTTCGTAAGTATTCTGTACATAGTTTACGGAATTCGCATCGCCTGCTGCCTTCTTGATACCTCTCTCGATGGTATCGTTCGGCATGTTATTGGCTTTCGCTTTGGCGATTACATCACGCAGCTTGCTGTTGTTGGCAGGATCTGCTCCGCCTTCCTTAACTGCCACAGCGATCTCACGTCCGATCACAGTAAAAATCTTACCTTTTGCCGCGTCATTCTTTTCTTTTTTATGTTTGATATTAGCAAACTTGGAATGTCCAGACATTTTATCTCTCCTCACTTTTTATTCTGTCAGAACTCCCTTTTTTCAAGTCGAATATTGGACTAAAAAAAAGGGCACACTTGTTTAATTTTATCACTGTTTTACACTTCCGTCAAGTATTCCGGACTCCCGGATACTCTCCACTGCTTTTGCAATTTCCTCCGGCGGCAATACGAGAGCAAATCTCACATATCCCTCTCCCAGGCTGCCGAAGCTACTTCCCGGTGTACAGATCACGCCGGTTCGCTCCATCAGTTCGAGTACAAATTCATTGGAATTGTCAAACCCTTCCGGTATCGGTCCCCAGGCAAACATAGTACCCTCACTGTCGGGAATATTCCAGCCAATCTTTCTCAAACCGCCACAAAGGGCATCTCTGCGTTTCTGATATTCCATACACTGTTCCTTTATCACCGCATCATCCGTGTCGTTTAACGCGGCGACCGCTCCCATCTGAACCGGAAGAAAAATACCGTAATCGATCTGAGAGCGGAACTTTTTAAAAATAGAAATAATATCTTTTCGTCCAATTACAAAAGACATCCGGGCACCTGTATAATTATAAGATTTTGAAAGAGAATAAAATTCCACACCGACTTCCTTTGCCCCTTCAAACGATAAAAAAGACTTTCCTTCTTTTCCATCGTAAATAATATCTGAATATGCGTTGTCGTGGATAATCAGGATATCATTTTCTTTTGCAAAGGCAATCAGCTCTTCATAAAATGAATCGGGTGCTGTAACACAGATTGGATTAGCAGGATAAGATACCACCATGATTTTTGCACGTTTTCGCACATCTTCCGGAATCGCATCGAAATCCGGCAGATAATGATTGTCTTCCAGCAACGGATAAAACCACTGATCAGCCTCCGCAATAAAAGCGCCAGTGGAGAAAATCGGATAGCCCGGATTCGGTAATAAAACCAGATCTCCCGGATTGATTAAAGGCAGAAAAATATGTGCCATTCCTTCCTGCGAGCCGTAAATAGCCATAACCTCTTCTTTATCTATCTCCGTATGATACCGATTCTGATATCTGTTTACAACGGCTTCCAGCAGTTCTTCCCTTTCACAAAGAGAATATTTATAATTATCCGGCTCCAAGCAAGCCTTTGAAACAGCTTCCATTATATGTTTTTGTGGCTTGAAATCCGGAGTTCCCACAGAAAGGTTATAGATTTTCTTTCCCTGTGCCTCCAATTCTTTTTTCTTATCATCCAGTACATTGAAAATACCTGTCTCAAAATTTTCCATTTTATCGGCAATTTCAAAGCTCATATGTAGAATCCTCACTTTCTTTTTCAATTCGTATCTGTCTTAAAACTTTATCTTTCTGTTCGGAGGTCTTAAACTCGTATCCTTTAAAATGAACACAGACCTCCTCTCCCGCATCGGGCAGATGACCGATTTCATTGATCAGAAATCCGTTTAATATCTCAAATTCATCGGTATCAAAGGTGATATCCAAAAGCTCCTCCAGCTTGTCCAGACGGATCATACCGGAAGCAATATATCCGTTTTCTCCCGGAAGCTTGACAATCTCCTTCTCCTCCACATCATATTCATCCAAAATATCTCCGACAATCGTTTCCAGAATATCCTCCATGGCAACCAGCCCTACAGTTTGTCCGAATTCATCCACCACAATGGCCTGATGAATCTTGCTGTTTTTCATCTGAGTGAGGAGCTCATTGATATCCATGGCCTCATGGACATACACTGGCTTTCTCACGATCTCATTGACAATTTTATCCGGCTCAGACAGCCAGCAATTGACCGCATCCCGAAAATTCAAAATTCCGATAATGTGATCCAGATCCTCTTCATAGACTGGATATCTGGAGTAATGCTGGGTCACCATAAAATCAATGGCATCCTTCAGAGAAGTGCCGGCTTCAATTCCGACAATCTTCTGACGGAACTGCATGACATCCTTCACATCCTTATCTCCAAATTCAAAGATATTAGAGATCATCTGCGCCTCATCCGCCAGAATCACTCCCTGCTCATGTCCTTCCTGCGCAATGTTCATAATCTCTTCTTCGTATTCATTTTCTTCTTCTTCCCGGAATTTGGAAAAATCTATTTTTTTCATGTCTCCGGTCAGCCGCAGCAGTACTATGGCAAGTGCCGCCACAACCATGATCATCATCAGTAATGCAATTGTCAGTAATATACTGACATCCATATTCGTACACCTCCATAATCATAGGATTCTCCCTATGTAATTAATTCCAGACTGATTTTCAATGCATGATCCACCCGACACAAGGTTCTTGCATCCAGATGACAGACCTTTTCTTTTAATCTCTGCTTATCGATCGTCCGAATTTGTTCCAGCAAAATAACCGAGTCCTTGCTGATATCACATTCCTGTGACGAAAGCTCCACGTGGGTCGGAAGTTTTGCCTTGTTCATCCGGCTTGTGATGGCTGCACAGATCACGGTAGGACTGTGCCGGTTCCCCGCATCATTCTGAATGATCAGCACTGGGCGTACCCCGCCCTGTTCGGAACCCACCACCGGTCTCAAATCTGCATAATAAATATCTCCTCGTTTTATCATCAATTTCACTCACTCCATTTTTATTAATCTTAAATGAAGTATTTCCTAAAAATGTCATGAGTATTCTAATGAATGATCTGATATAAATGATTAATCAAATCTCCTGCCATCAATCCATAATATCCCTTTTCTTCTGCTGCTGCATCTCCGGAAAGGCCATGACAGTACACGCCCAGACGAGCCGCCGATAATGGTTCCAGCCCTCCGGCGAGAAAGCCACAGATAATTCCTGTCAGCACATCACCGCTGCCTCCAACAGACATTCCATGATTCCCGCTCATATTAATATATGTCGGAAGTGTGCCGTCAGACACAATCGTTCTGGCATCTTTCAGAACATAAATATGGGAGGAATCAGCAGTCTCTCTGGCAGTCTCCAGCAGATTATCCTTTATCTGATCCACCGTTTTTCCGTTCAGCCGGGACATTTCTTTCAGATGCGGAGTCAGAATCATCTTTCCCTTATAGTTTTCATAAAGTTGCTCGATTTCCGGATCTTTTTCCCCTCTCAGGGATGCGAGACAATTGATTCCGTCCGCATCAACAACCAATGGGCGGTCACTTTCCGCCAAAACTTTTTTTAACATTTCCTTAGCCAACTGGGATTGTCCGATTCCCGGGCCGATCCCTATGACCGTCGCCCATCGAATCGCCTCTGTGAGTTGCTTCATCGCCTCGTTTTCAGAAGAATACGTGGTCATAATCGCTTCCGGAAGCTGGCTCTGTAAGATAACTCGATTTTCCTCACAGGTAAAAATCCGGACAAGTCCACTGCCACTCTTATAAGCACCGCTACCACTTAAGAAAGCCGCACCGGACATATTCTTCGAGCCGGCAATCAGCAGCACTCGTCCATAGGTTCCCTTATTGGACCAGGCATTTCTTTCAGGAAGTTTCTTTAGATCCTCTTTTGTGTAAGTCAAAATTGCCGGTGACACATGTTCCACTGCTTCTCCTGGAAATCCGATGTCCTTCACGACAACCTCTCCGGCAAAGGAGGCACCCGGATATAATACCAGACCAACTTTATTCAATCCAAATGTGATAGTAAGATCTGCCTGAAAACCACATCCCAGAATCCGGCCGGTAGAGCCATCCACTCCTGACGGCACATCTACAGCAATCTTATATCCCTCTCTCTGGTTCATTTCTTCCAGAACCTGTTTCTGTATACCCTGAACTTCCCTTTTAAGACCCACTCCAAACACTGCATCAATCCACAAATCCGCCGGAGCTTTCGGAAGCCGATCAAGGAATTTTACACCCAGATTCTCCAGAATATTTCTTTGAATCGCATAAGATTCGGTTACACGGGGAACTCCTCCTATCTCATAAAATGAAACCGCATAACCTCTCGCCATCAATAATCTTCCCAAGGCGAGACCATCTCCCCCGTTATTGCCCCGTTCTGTTACAACTACAACGGAAACCGGATTCGGAAATCTTCGAACAATCTCCTCTTCCATGGCCATTGCCGCTTTCTCCATCAAAACAATCCCTGGAATTCCAATCTGTTGAATACTGAAAGAATCTATATTCTGCATCTCATCCCTTGATGTGATGAATTCCATTTAATCGCTCCTTTCTTTTTATAAACGAAGAAAGATGAAAAACCGCAGTCCTTCATCTTTTTTGTGTAAATTATAAATTTTTACTGTGGATTCGATAGGATAACGTCATAATACTTTCTGACAAGTGTACATTTTCTACAATTACATCGTCCGGAAGATTTAAGTCAACCGGTGCAAAATTCCATAATGCTTTGATCCCCAGATCCACCAGTTCACCTGCAATTTTGGTTGCCTTGTTCTTCGGAAGTGTTAATGCTGCAATCATTACTTCGTTCTTGGATAAAAAGTCTTCCAGCATATCAATATCATACACTTCCACACCGCGAACTGTCATACCGATCAATCTCGGATTCACATCAAACAGACCGATAATCTTAAAGCCATTGCTGTCAAAATCCTGGTTGTTGGCCAAAGCCTGCCCAAGATTTCCCGCACCAATAATAATAATATTATTCGTTCTGTCAAGCCCGAGTATTCTTCCCATCTCGTTATAAAGAAATTCTACATTATAACCATAGCCCTGCTGTCCGAACCCTCCAAAATTATTCAAATCCTGACGAATCTGCGAGGCAGTAACATTCATCTTCTGACTTAACTCTTTGGAAGAAATACGAACTACATCATTTTTCAGTAAATCACCAAGATATCTATAATACCGGGGTAATCTTTTAATCACAGCAGGCGAAATAACTTTTTCATTCACTGACTTCGCATTCACTTTGTTGTCTGTCATAAGATCCTCCCTTTGACAAAACTTTCTCATTCTATAATTACACGACAAGCCAATTATACCCTACTTAATGGTTATTTGTCAAATAGGTTCCTTTTATTTCAACAATTATTAATATCTATTTTACAGATTTTTTGATTCATGATAAAATATATGGGTTGTTTTGCAATTTACTTATGGAGGTCAATTATGATTTTAGCTTGTCAAAAAATATCAAAATCTTTTGGTGGCGAATCTATTTTAAATAATGTTAATTTTTTAATAAATGAAGGGGAAAAAGCAGCCATTATCGGCATCAACGGGGCTGGTAAGACAACACTTTTAAAAATCATCACTGGTGAATATGAGCCGGACAGCGGGGAAGTCGTTTTCCAGAAAGGTGCTTCTTACGGTTATCTGTCTCAGGTCATCGATGTGCAATCCAAACGCACCATTTACGAAGAAATGCTGGATGCAAAAAAAGAAATCATTGAAATGGAGCAAAAAATCCGTCAGTTGGAGCAATCCATCAGCAGATTAAAGGGCGATGCTCTGGAAGAAGCCATGGAAAATTATGCACGGCTGACCGAGTATTTCGAAAAATCCAACGGCTACGCCTGGAAAAGTGAGATTGTCGGCGTATTAAAAGGGCTGGGGTTCACTGAATCGGAATTTGACACGCCAATCCATACTTTATCGGGCGGTCAGAAAACCCGGGTTGCTCTGAGCCGAATTTTGTTGATTCAGCCGGATCTGATTCTGTTGGACGAGCCGACCAACCATCTGGATATGGAATCCATACGCTGGCTGGAAACTTTTCTCTCCAATTATCACGGTGCTGTTCTGATCGTCTCACATGACCGATATTTCCTCGATAAAGTTGTCACCAAAGTCATCGAAATTGAAAATGGTGACAGTATTGTTTTTCAGGGAAATTACAGCAAATATGCAGAAAAGAAAAAGGCGCAGCGGGATGCCCAGATGAAGCTCTATCTGAATCAGCAGCAGGAGATTCAACATCAGGAGGCTGTCATCACCCGCCTGAAGTCCTTTAATCGTGAGAAATCCATCAAACGGGCGGAAAGCCGGGAAAAGATGCTGTCCAAAATCGAGCGAGTTGATAAACCCGTTTCCTTAAATGATAAAATGCGAATCACTCTGGAACCGGAGATTGTCAGCGGAAATGATGTGTTGACCATTGAAAATCTGACAAAATCCTTTGGCGAGAAGCATTTATTCCGTAACCTGAATGTTTCCATCCGCCGCGGCGAAGTAGTGGGGCTTCTGGGCGCCAACGGTACCGGAAAAACCACTCTGTTAAAAATCATCAATCGATATCTCCGTGCTGACAGTGGTAAAATCCATTACGGAGCCAAAGTATCCATCGGTTATTATGATCAGGAACAGCATGTATTAAATGATGAAAACACCATATTTGACGAGATTTCCGATGCTTATCCAAAGCTTACCAATACGAGAATCCGAAATGTTCTGGCTGCCTTTCTTTTTACCGGCGACCGGGTATTTCAGCAGATCGGAACTTTAAGCGGTGGAGAAAAAGGACGGGTTTCTCTGGCAAAGCTCATGCTTTCCAATGCCAACTTCCTCATCCTCGATGAGCCAACCAACCATCTGGACATCCAGTCCCGAGAGATTTTGGAGGATGCCATCAATAATTACGAAGGCACCGTTCTCTATGTTTCCCATGACCGTTATTTCATTAATCAGACGGCCACCCGGATTCTGGATCTCTCACCGGAAGGTATCGTTAATTACAAGGGCAATTATAATTATTATCTGGAACAAAAAGAAGCCGGAAACATTGCCGCAGACAGCGATTCTATCCTGACTCCTGTGGAAGAAGCTGTTTCCGCTTCTCCTTCTTCCACCAAAGAAGATTGGAAACGCTCCCGTGAAGAAGCGGCAAAACAGCGGAAAAGAGCCAATGATCTGAAGAAAACAGAGAGTGAGATCAGCCGTCTGGAAGAGGAAAATGAACAGATTAAAGAGGAAATGAATCTCCCGGAATACGCCAGCGATGTGCAAAAGCTCATGGAACTCTCCACTCGCTTTGAAGAAAATGAAAATCAGCTATTGGAGCTTTATGAAAAATGGGAAGAGTTGTCAGAATGACAGACGCCAGAAAAAGCGGGCATCAAATTTTATGCCCGCTCTCTTCGGTGTTTGTTCCCTATTTCTTCACATCCACTTTCTGCCCCAACTTGCTTTCTGTTCCATTCATCAATCGTTTAATGTTGGCACGGTGACGATAGATTGCAAATAAAGCATAGATAATGATCATAATGAGCAGATCCCATCTGCCCCAGTGGAAAATCAGCATCTCGATGATCAATGCCGCGGATAATGTCACAGAAGCCAGAGATACATAACGGGTTGCTGCCACAATACCCACAAAAATAATAAAACTGCAAAGACCCATTCTCCAGTCAAAGGCCATCATGACTGCTGCCGTTGTGGCAATTCCCTTTCCGCCTTTAAATCCCAAAAAGAATGGATAGTCGTGTCCCAGCACAATAGCCAGTCCAAGAATCAACTGTAAAAGTTCGGAATTCAGTCCCGGTGAAGCCGGTCCAATCCATAATTTCACAATCAAAACAGGAACCAGTCCTTTTAAACCATCCCCAAGAAAGGTAAGTAATGCCCGACCTTTTCCCAGAGTTCTCAATACATTCGTTGTTCCAGCATTACCGCTTCCATACTGACGAATGTCCAGACCGCAGAGTTTTCCGACAAAATATCCACTCTGAAAGCATCCACATAAATAACCAATCACAATTGCTACAAGAAAAAGCCACAAATATCCCTGCATTATTTCTCCTTTCTTTCCCGATAGATAAACCGTACCGGTGTACCCCGGAAACCAAAAGTTGTACGAATCTGATTCTCGATATATCTGGTATATGAGAAGTGAGTCAGTTTTTTATCATTTACAAACATGACAAAGGTTGGCGGCTTCACCGAAACCTGAGTGATATAATAAATGCGAAGTCTCTTTCCTTTATCGGATGGCGGCTGTTTCATGGCCATCGCTTCTGTCAAAATCTCGTTCAGGACACCGGTCTGCACTCGCAGAGCACAGTTTTCAATGACAGCATCAATCAGATCAAAGAGCTTCGGCAGTCTCTGTCCTGTTTTTGCAGAGAGGAAAATCATTTCCGCATATGGCATATAGGATAATTTCTGCCAGATCTTATCTGTAAACTCCTTCATGGTATGATCGTTTTTCTCAACCAGATCCCATTTATTGACAGCAATGATCACTCCTTTACCCCTTTCATGGGCAATTCCGGCAATCTTGGCATCCTGCTCTGTCACTCCTTCAGTGGCATCAATGATCAGAACTGCCACGTCACAGCGTTCCACCGCAGTCACGGTACGAATGATACTGTATCTTTCCAGTTCTTCCTTTATCTTGCTTTTTCTTCGAAGTCCTGCTGTATCAATAAATACATATTCCTGCCCGTTACGAACTACGGTCGTGTCGATGGCGTCCCTGGTAGTTCCGGCAATCGGTGAAACAATAACTCGCTCCTCCCCGATCAGTTTATTGATAATCGAAGATTTGCCGGCATTTGGCTTTCCGATGACGGCAATCTTAGGACGGTCATCCTCTTCTTCTACCAGATCAGCAGGATCAAACTGTTTCACCACCTCATCCAGCAGTTCTCCAATACCCAGTCTTCCCGCTGCGGAAATCGGAATCGGATCTCCGAGACCCAGATTATAAAATTCATAAACATCCGGCATATACTTCTCGAAGCTGTCCACCTTATTGACAACAAGCAATACCGGGCGAGCGGCTCTTCGAAGCATATCTGCCACTTTGTAGTCGGCATCCACCAGACCCTGTCTTACATCAGTCAGAAAAAGAATCACATCCGCTGTCATTATCGCGGTTTCTGCCTGTTCACGCATTCTTGATAAAATTATATCACTGGATTCGGGCTCAATTCCACCGGTATCCACCATGGTGAATTGATAATTCAACCAGGTAACATCTGCATAAATTCTGTCTCTGGTTACACCGGGAGTATCCTCCACGATGGAAATTCTGCTTCCCGCCAGTGCATTGAATAGAGTAGACTTCCCAACATTGGGACGGCCTACCACTGCAACAACTGGTTTACTCATGTCTTCCTCCATTTTCTATTTGAAATAATCAATAATCTTGTTTACAAAATCTTCTCCCTCTGATTGTATAATATTCACCGGAACTTGTAAAGAATCAGAAAGTTCCTTCAGAGAAATGTCATCCAGAAAAATATCCTCATCCGCCTTCAAAACATTGGATGGAAGGAAAAGTTCCTCTCCCAGATCTCTGTTTTTCAGCTGGGCTATGATATCCTGCCCCGTCAAAAGTCCCGTAACCGTAATCTTTTCCCCAAAGAAATGATTGGTGATACAATAGACCTGAATCTGAATATTCGGATACTTATCCTGCACCTCCTGTGCAAGTTTTACAATTGTCGGATACGCAAGCTTGGCGGTGGCAATGGAAACCTTCCTCTCTCTGGAATCGCCTTCCAGCTCCGCCAGTCTGTTTTCCACTTCTGTAATAAGAAGCCGCATCATGCCAACACCATTTTCCAGCTGACCATATCCTTCATAATACTCTTCCGGCGGAAAGTCATTCTCAGCCAGGATAAACCACTCGTCACTGGCATGAACAAAAGAAGTATTATATTTTTCTTTAAAATGTTTCTGCCATCCTTGAATCTGTTCCAAGACCTTAAGTGCATCCTCTTTTGTAAAAGGATCCAGCTTAGGCAGATTATCTCTGAATTTTGTCAGTCCCACCGGCACCACCGATAAACTCTCCATATAAGGGAGAAATTCACCCAGTTCTCTTATGGTTCGATCCAGTTCTTCTCCATCGTTGATTCCTTTGCACAGCACAATCTGACTGTTCATGGGAATACCGGCATCTGAGAGTCGCTTGATTTTCTGAAGCACATCTCCCGCAAACCGGTTGTGAAGCATCTGACAACGCAATTCCGGATTAGTGGTGTGAACCGAAATATTAATGGGTGCCAAATGATAGCGAATAATACGATCAATATCTTTATCCTTCATATTTGTGAGAGTAATGTAGTTACCCTGAAGAAAAGACAATCTGGAATCGTCATCCTTGAAATAAAGGGTCTCTCTCATTCCTGGCGGCATCTGATCGATAAAACAGAATACACATTTATTGCAGCAGGAATGATATTCATCCATCAAAGAGGATTCGAATTCTATTCCCAGGTCTTCGTCTTCTTCTTTCTCAATCTCCAGAGTACATTCCTCATCATCTTTTGTGAGAACCTGTACTTCTAAAAAATCTTCCTGTATATAATATTGATAATCAAAAATATCTTCTATTTCATTTCCATTGATTCGGGCAATCCGATCGCCCGGCTCCAATCCACATTCTTCCGCAATGCTTCCGGGTTCCACTGCCGTAATAACATGAAACTGTTTTCCCATAGAAATAAACCTTTCTTCTACTCTTCCTCATCCAGACACATGAAGCATCCGAGATTTCCTCTTTTTCCATGACTTGCTCGATGAGAAAATAATTTATCACTGTTACAACAGGTACAGAGATCTGTGATATCCAGATGCTCCTCTACAATTCCTGCCTCTTTTAAAATCAATTCATTGGCTTTCCATAAATCCAGCTGATATTTCCCATTTCCTTTATCGTCCATCAGTAACGGAATCTCATCCGCAGAAAAAATACGTCGAAATTCCTCCGCCACATCTTCGCTGACCTCATAACAGTCGCGGCAGATGGAAGGACCAATGGCTGCTATGATCTGAGATGGTTCACTACCATAATGGTCTCTCATATAATTCACCATCTTTTTCCCAATTTTGGCAACAGTTCCTCTCCACCCGGAATGAGCCATAGCAATGACCTTATTTTCGGGATCAAAAAAGAGTAACGGAACACAATCCGCATAGGAAGTGTACATGGGTACATTCTTTTCGTTAGTTACCAAACCATCAATCCCCTGCTCTGTCTCCCTGAGAATTCCATCTCCTCTGTCTTTGGCTGTTACCATACGGATTTTTGTGTCATGCACCTGTGAAGACAAAACCAGATCATCCTCATGAAAGCCAATTGCGCCCGCAATTCTTTTAAAATTCTCATATACCTTTTCCGGGTCGTCTCCCCTGGTAAATGATAAATTCATGGATCCCAGATATCCTGAGCTTACTCCTCCCATCCGGGTGGAAAAACCATGTCTGACTCCTGCTTTTACCAGTTTGGGAAAGGTTAGAAAAACTACACCATCCTTTTCATTGACAATGGTCGAATGATTCTGATTTGCATAAATCCAGTCCATAACAACCTCCATTTTATATCTGATACTCAAAGGCGTTTTGAATCCAATGACACTCGTCATTTTGATTAACTTCCACTATATCAAAACGTACCGGTACAAAATCACTAATCTGATATTTCATTCGAAAATAATCATAGGTCCGGCATATTTTCCTCTGTTTTCTCCAATCCACTGCCTCGCAGGGCAGCCCCTGTCTTTTTGTGCTTCTCATCTTGATTTCCACAACAAGAAAGCTGTCGTGATCTTTTCCAATCAAATCAATCTCGCCAAATTTACAGCGAAAATTTCTCATCAGTATACGAACTCCTTCTTTTTCCAGAAAAGCAGCAGCCACAGTCTCTCCATTTTGTCCCGCCTGCTTTCGAATGTCCATATATTGATAATCACCTGATTTCTATTTCATTTAAATTATGAGCATATCCCTTTAATGAAGCTCTGACGATGAATCGGGCTTGGTCCGATTTTTTGCAGTGCTTCCATATGCTCTTTAGAACCATATCCTTTATTGGAAGCAAACCCGTATCCGGGATACATTTTATCGTACTCAATCATCATGCGATCCCGGTAAACCTTTGCCATAATGCTGGCCGCACCGATAGATATGCTTTTGGCATCTCCCTTGATAATCGGTACCTGCGGAATATCCACACCCGGTATTGTCACCGCATCATTGAGGAGAACCCCCGGTTTTACTTTCAGATTTGCAATCGCCATTCTCATGGCTTCATAGGTTGCCTGCAAAATATTAATCTCATCGATCCGGTCATGGGGAACCAGGCCGATTCCTATGGCAACCGCCTGCTTTTGTATCTCATCAAATAATTCTTCTCTTTTTTTTGCAGAAAGCTTCTTGGAATCATTGATATACAGAATCCGACAATCTTTTGGAAGAATCACGGCTCCGGCCACTACCGGCCCTGCCAGCGGGCCTCTTCCCACCTCATCAATGCCACAGACATAGCCATATCCGTCATACTCTTTTTCATAGCGGGAGATGGTTTCCAGACGTGCCAGTTCTTCCCGATATTGTTCCAGCTTTTTTTCCTGGGTTTTTAAAAAGCTCTGTACTCCTTTTCGCTCATCTTCTCTGTAAAAGCCAATATGCTCCTCCAACTCTTCCGGCAATAGTTTTTTAAATTCTTCTTTTATTTCACTGATTCTTTTCATAGGTGCTACTCTACCTTACCAAACAAGGAAAAAGGCCAGATTCGAATCCATACCTTACCGATAAATTCAGACCTGTCTACTACTCCCACTGCCTCATATCGGCTGTCATAACTTACCGGTCGATTATCTCCCAGACAGAAATATTCATCTTCTCCTAAGGCAATCGGTTCTCTGGCAATTCCCGGTTCCTCTATATAATCTGTAATACCGTATACATCTTCCGTCAATTCTTTTTCGTCGATATATACCTTACCGTCTTTTATCTGAACAGTCTCACCCGGCAGTCCGATCACTCTCTTAATATAATAAGGATGCTCTCCATTTTCCACCGGTCCCGGAAAAATCACAATATCGAACCGTTCCGGATCATGAAACCGATAAGATATTTTATCCATGATCAGATTTTGTCCATCTTTTAACGTGTTATCCATGGAGTCACCGTGTACCACCGTTCTCTGACCAACATAATGCAAAATCAGATATACAATCAGACAAATAAAGGCCACATAGAGAATCGAACCAATGATTTCCCTCATAATATTCCTTTTCTTTCCCTCTTCAGAATCATGTTTATTTCGAAAAAGTTCTCCGCTTCTGCTTTTTGTTCTTCTTCGACTCATTTTCATTCCTCCAATCAGGTACTTTTCAGGTTCTCCGGAATCTCCAGAGAAATCCTTCCGAGGCGTAAAGACCGGAAATCGTCTAAGATGATGGTTCCCGCTTTTTCAATGTCTGTCTGGTTTCCTTTCAACAGACATCCTCTGACTCTTGCAATTTCTTCCAGAACTTTTACAGAATCGCCGGTTTCCTCCACGCCATAGCGTTCAGAAACAACTCCGGGATAGCTTTTTTTCAGATAGTTGACCAGTTCAAAGGCCATATCCGTGGTATTCAGAATCTCTTCTTTTATGGACCCGATCCATGCCAGCCGTAGACCGACTGACTGATCTTCAAATTTCGGCCACAAAATTCCTGGTGTATCCAGCAATTCAACATTTTTATTGATTTTAATCCACTGTTTTCCTTTTGTCACACCCGGTTTGTTTCCGGTTTTTGCACAGGCTTTTCCTGCAAAGGAATTGATAAAAGTTGATTTCCCTACATTTGGAATCCCCGCCACCATCGCTCTCACCGGGCGGTTTAAAATCCCTCTTTTTCTATCTCTCTCTCTTTTCTCTTTGCAGGCCTCTTCTATAAGCCTCTTTACTTCCTTGACGCCGGATCCCTTTTGGGAATTCACCTTTGCCACAAAAAATCCTTTTTCTTTATAGTATTGTTCCCATTTCGCCGTCGCTTCCGGATCTGCCAGATCCACTTTATTTAAAATAATCAGCCTGGATTTGTTTCTTGCCAATTCATCAATATCCGGATTTTTACTGCTGTAAGGAATTCTGGCATCTACCAATTCCACAACAATATCGATTAATTTTATATTTTCCTGCATCATCCGTTTGGCCTTTGTCATGTGGCCGGGATACCATTGAAAATGCATATATACCTCCGTTTTTACTTGCTGCCCTTCTTTATTGTTCCGAGTACTTTACCGACAAACTGATCTCTTTTTATATTGCCTATATTTGCAACTCTGGAATCCTCACTGTTATTGCAATTATCTCCCATCACAAAGTATTCATCTTCACCCAGTTCCACCGAATAAGCGGCAAGCCCAGCTGACAAAATCGCCTCTTCAAAAGTATAATCAAGAGGAGTCCCATCTATTATAATCTGCCCATCGGTTATCTGAACGTTTTCACCCGGTAGTCCTATGACTCTCTTCATGGTATAATGGGTTGTTGAGCCATTTTCCAGTTCCAATACTGCCGCATCCAGCCGTTTTGGATCAGAGAACTTGTACTGAAGTTTATTTACCATCACAACATCTCCATCATAAAAGGCCGGCTGCATGGACTCACCATGGACAGTCACCGTCTGAAAGCAGACATAAATAATAAAAAAAGCAAGCAAAATCGCCGCTGCGATTTCTCCAACCCACAGGCTGATGCGACGAATCATCATGTTTCTTCTTTCTATATATCGATAATTCTTCATAGGCATTCTAACTCCATATGGAAAAACAGGGCAAGTATAAATACTCGCCCCTGTTTCTTTTGATACTATTTAACTAATTCTTTTACTTTTGCTTTCTTACCAACTCTGTCACGTAAGTAGTAAAGTTTAGCTCTTCTTACTTTACCTCTTCTGATTACTTCAATCTTTGTAACGATTGGGGAATGTAATGGCCATGTTTTTTCAACGCCAACACCGTTAGAAAACTTTCTTACTGTAAAAGTTTCTTTGGATCCACCGTTCTGTCTTTTGATGACAGTTCCTTCAAACACCTGAATTCTCTCACGGGATCCCTCAACAACCTTCGCAGATACACGAACGGTATCTCCAACGCGGAAGCTGTCTACTTCTGGTTTCAACTGTGCATCTTCGATGCTCTTAATAATATCTTTCATGTGTGACCTCCTATATTATCTGGTGTTCTTAATACCTTTTGTAACAGCGGACCACCTTTTTTCACAACTACAAAATAATAACACAAATCAGCTTACTATGCAAGCATTTTTTCATTCTTGATTCAATTTGGAGGAATATCCAAGAGTTTTCAAAAATTTATAATCTTCTTTTGTCAGATTCGCCTGGGATAACAACTCCGGACGTCGTTCAAGAGTTCTTCGCAGGGATTCCTCCCTTCTCCATTTGTCAATGTTCCCATGGTGACCGGAAAGAAGTACATCCGGAACTTTTTTACCATGATATTCCACCGGTCTGGTATAATGAGGGTGTTCCAACAGATTATCGTGAAATGACTCGAATTCTGCAGATTCCTCATTATTAAGGACTCCCGGAACCAGTCTGGAAACGGCATCCATCATCACCATGGCAGGCAGTTCCCCTCCGGTTAGTACATAATCTCCGATGGAAACATAATCTGTTACGATTTCTTCCAATATTCTCTCGTCAACGCCTTCATAATGCCCACATAAAAAGATCAGATCGTCCTCTTTTGCAAATTCCTCTGCCATGGATTGCCGAAATACTTCTCCTTGAGGAGTAACATAAATAACGCGGGGTGGTTTTTCCATCTCTTTTACCATATGTTCATAAGCAAGATAAATCGGCTCCGGCTGCATAACCATTCCGGCACCGCCTCCATATGGAGCATCATCCACATGTTTATGTTTATCTTTAGAATAGGCCCGAATGTCCACCGCATTGAGATGAATTAATCCATTTGCCAGAGCACGCCCGGTCACACTGGTATTTAATCCATTGACAATCATATCCGGAAACAATGTCAGAACATGAAAATTCATCAATCCACCAGACCTTTCAGTAAATGAACAAGAATAATTCCTTCTTCCACATCAACATCCAGAATACAGTCTTTTATTGCCGGAAGCAGAACTCTTCCTCCGTCAGGTGTCAGCACCTCATAAACATCATTGGCTCCGGTCTCAATCACATTTTCCAGCGTTCCGATGGTAACCCCGCTGTCATCCACAATGGTGAGCCCAATCAGATCCGCAACGAAATATTCATCTTCATCTAAAGGAACCGCATTTTCCCGTGTCACCATCAAAGGACATCTTTTGTATTGTTCAACATCGTTAATATCATCCAGTCCTTCAAATTTCACAAAAACAAATTGTTTGAAAAATTTACAATATTCCACCTTTAATGGGATCTGCTCTTTCCCTGTTTCAAGAATTACGTCCTTAAGATCCAGGAAACGCTGTTTATCATCTGTTGTGGGAAATACCTTTACTTCCCCTTTTAATCCATGGGTTCCCGTAATAATTCCAACCTGTAGTAAATCTTCCATGTCATATCTCCTTATTTTATATAAAGAAAAACTGTTACCCGTCATGCAGGTAACAGTTCCATGCCATTTACTGAGCGATATCAACAATCACTTTTTTCTCTTCCTTGGAAGCTG
Organism: Eubacterium sp.; assembly: GCA_022764265.1. GTDB lineage: Bacteria > Bacillota > Clostridia > Lachnospirales > Lachnospiraceae > Anaerobutyricum. The sequence continues at coordinate 24,560 of JALERO010000175.1, forward strand.
CCGCTTTCACAACAGTTCGCATTGCTCTTGCAATACGTCCCTGCTTACCGATCACCTTGCCCATGTCTTCCGGGGCAACATGAAGTTCTAAGATAATGGAATGCTCCGTCTCTTTCTCGGTAACAACAACTTCTTCCGGATGATCCACCAGAGATACTGCAATTACTTTAACTAAATCTTTCATTACACAAGCCCCCAGTTATTATTTTTCAATACCGGCATTCTTTAATAATCTTGCAACTGTATCTGTTGGCTGAGCTCCTTTGTTAAGCCATGCTTTTGCAGCTTCCTCATCGAATTTTACAACTGCAGGTTCCTGATTAGGATCGTAAAAACCTACTTCATCGATGTTTCTTCCATCTCTAGGAGATCTTGCATCTGCAATTACAACTCTATAAATAGGATTTCTCTTTTTACCCATTCTTTTTAATCTCATTTTTACTGCCATGTGATTTCACCTCTTTCATCTTTCTTTATACTTTATATGGAACCGGTCTCCCGGTAACCTGCTCTATTAAAATGGGAACTTCATTCCACCGAGATTAAAGCCACCCCGTTTCCGTCCGCCTTTCCCCATCATTCCATTCATCTGCTTCATCATCTTGCGGGACTGGTCAAACTGCTTACATAACTTGTTGACCTCCTGCAGACTGACTCCGGAGCCATTGGCAATCCTCTTCTTGCGGGACGGATTCAGAAGATCCGGATTCGCTCTCTCCTGCGGTGTCATGGAATAAATAATTGCCTCAATGCGATCCATTGCGGTATCGTCAATGTCCACATTCTTAAGCTGTGATCCCATTCCCGGAATCATAGCTAACAAATCTGCAAGTCCTCCCATCTTCTTAAGCTGCTGCATCTGATCGAGGAAGTCATCAAAACCAAATTCCGCTCTGCGGAACTTCTTCTCCAATTCCCTTGCAGATTCCTCATCTACAGCATTCTGTGCCTTCTCAATAAGGGTCAGCACATCACCCATACCAAGGATTCGACTTGTCATACGGTCCGGATAAAACTGCTGTAAATCTTCCAGCTTCTCACCCATACCTATATATAAAATCGGTTTGCCGGTCACAGCCCGGATGGAAAGTGCCGCACCACCTCTGGTGTCACCATCTAACTTTGTCAAAATAACTCCGTCAATTCCGATCTTATCTTCGAAAGTTTTTGCCACATTTACGGCATCCTGGCCCGTCATTGCATCCACTACAAGAATGGTCTGCGTAACGTCCACATTATCTTTTATGTTCTGCAGTTCCTCCATCATAGATTCATCTACGTGAAGTCGTCCTGCTGTATCGAGAATCACAATGTTTCTGTTGTTTTCTCTGGCATATTCTATGGATGCCTTCGCAATATCCACAGGATTCTTCTTATCTCCCATGGAAAAGACCGGCACTCCCTGCTTCTCCCCATTGATCTCCAACTGTTTGATTGCCGCCGGACGATAAACGTCACAAGCAACCAACAATGGGTTCTTGCCCTTTTTCTTCAACTGTCCTGCAATCTTGGCTGTAGTCGTCGTCTTACCGGCACCCTGAAGGCCCGCCATAAGGAAAACAGTAATCTCATTCCCCGGCTTGATCACAAGTTCTGTAGTCTCAGATCCCATCAGAGCTTCCATCTCTTCTTTTACGATCTTGATGACCATCTGTCCGGGATTCAAACCTGTAAGAACATCCTGACCAACTGCCCTCTCTGTGACAGTTTTGATAAAGGACTTAACGACCCGGAAGTTAACATCAGCTTCCAGCAGGGCACGTTTCACTTCCTTCATCGCCTCTTTTACATCGGCTTCTGTCAGGCGGCCCTTACTTCTTAAATTTTTAAAGACATTCTGTAATTTATCAGTAAGGCTCTCAAATGCCATAATAGCCTCCTTGCTAATATTGCTCTAATATATCACTGGAAATATTCTGAATATCTGTGATTCTCTTCTGAATCACTGCTTTGTCTTCGCAATCAGATATTTCTTCTGCATACGCATGTATGGTCCCCACCATCTTCTTAACCTTCAGATAGTGTTCCAATAAATGTAATCTCTGTTCATAATCATTAAGAATCTTCTCGCATCGCCGAATCAGATCATGAGCTCCCTGTCTGCTGATTCCCCGAAGATTCGCCACTTCTGTGACCGAAAGATCATTCTGAATATATTCTCCGTAGACATCCTTCTGATGGTCTGTCAGAAGCTCACCATAGAAATCAAAGAGCAATGACTTCTCTACTATTCTGTCCAATAGAATCACCTCATGTAAAGTGTTTTTCCTTTACCAAAAGTGATTATATTAGAAAACAGGATCCTTGTCAAGTACTTTTCCTTGCTTTTTCTATATTTTTATCTCGTTGGAGAAGACGAGGCGTTCCCCAACGCACGTAAACAGGCATCTGCTTATTCCAAGCAGATGCCTGTCAGAAAGGGGAGGATATAAGTTTTTTCCTGACGACTGTCACATCCGATGTTCTCATCGGATAGTATCATTATTGCCGTTTTTCAAAAAAATATACCCACTATTTTAATTTCAAGAACGAATCTTAATAATTCTCAGCTTTTACCTGGAAATAAGCCTGTGGATGATCACATACAGGACATACTTCCGGAGCTTTCTTACCGATGCAGATGTGTCCGCAGTTCGCACACTGCCAGATTACTTCTCCATCTTTGGAGAATACGAGTTCTTTTTTCACATTATCTAAAAGTTTTAAATATCTTTCTTCATGTTCTTTTTCGATTGCAGCAACACCTTCAAACTTATCAGCGATTTCATGGAAGCCTTCTTCTCTTGCTTCTTTTGCAAATGTTGCATACATATCTGTCCATTCATAGTTTTCGCCGTCAGCTGCAGACTGAAGGTTTTCGATTGTGGATCTGATTGCTCCGCCTTCTAATAACTTAAACCACATTTTTGCATGTTCTTTTTCATTTGCTGCTGTTTCTTCGAAAATATTAGCAATCTGAACATAGCCTTCTTTTTTGGCTTTGCTTGCAAAATATGTGTATTTATTTCTTGCCTGGGACTCTCCGGCAAATGCTGTCATCAGGTTCTGTTCTGTTTTGGTTCCTTTTAAATTTGGCATAATAAAAAACCTCTCTTTCCATTATTCAATAAAGTATAGTATTCTGTTTTCCAAAATTTAGAAAATAGGAATCACTATCAATATCATATTAGTCCAAACCGTTCTTCTTGTCAATATTTATTTCGTATCTTCATCTTCTCCGGCTGAATCTCCCTTCACCATACGGTAAACAAACATATAGACATACATCATCAGCGGCACCATCAGCATGCAGAACAAAGAAGCCATAAAATAACGACTTCCTGTCACTGCAAAGTACAGTGTCAGAATCACCAGCCCTATCAGCAGAATTACTCCGGCCAAGGCAAAAATTCTTTTCATCTTTTTCATTTCGTTTCTTCCTCCCGATTTCTCAGATGCTCCAGATGCTGCTTTATGTGTTTTTCATATCCGTTTTCAGACGGACAGTAGAATCTCTCATCAGCAATTGGATCGGGCAAATACTGCTGTTTTACATAATGTTCCGGATAATCATGGGCATATTTATATCCGATTCCATGTCCCAGTTTTTTCGCTCCTCCATAATGGGCATCACGCAGATAAGCCGGTACCTGGCCGGTATCCTGATGTCTCACCATACCATAAGCCTTATCGATAGCTATAATACAGGAATTACTTTTCGGGGCACTGGCCACATATGCTGCCGCCTGTGAAAGCAGAATCCTAGCCTCCGGCATCCCGATTCTCTCCACTCCCAGAGAAGCTGCCACAGCCAGCGGAAGTGCCTGGGGATCCGCATTGCCCACATCTTCCGAAGCACAGATCATAATCCTACGTGCAATAAACTTCGGATCCTCTCCGGCATCCAGCATTTTCGCCAGATAAAATACCGCTGCATCCGGATCTGTTCCCCGCATACTTTTAATAAAAGCCGAAATCACATCATAATGATTATCTCCGTTTTTATCATAATTCACTGCTTTTCTCTGAATACATTCCTGGGCAACTTCCAGATCAATGACAATCTCCCCCTTATCATCAGGCTCCGTTGTCATCACTCCCAGCTCCACTGCATTCAGAGCAGATCTGGCATCTCCTCCCGCCATTTCCGCAATAAATTCTACGGCATCTTCCGTAATCTGAGCACCATAAGCCCCCATTCCCCTTTCGGAATCACTCACCGCAATGCGAATCAGACCGGCAATATCTTCTATACTCAGAGGCTCCAGATGGAAAATCTTTGACCTAGAAATCAACGCACTGTTGACTTCAAAGTACGGATTCTCTGTGGTAGCACCAATCAGAATAATCGTTCCATCCTCCACATAAGGCAGAAGATAATCCTGTTGAGCCTTATTAAATCGGTGAATCTCATCAATAAAAAGAATGGTCTTTTTGCCATACATCCCGATGGCATCCTGAGCCTGTTTTACTGCCTGCTCCATATCCTTCTTCCCGGAAGTTGTGGCATTCATCTGCACAAACTGAGCACTGGTAGTATTGGCAATCACTTTGGCCAGAGTGGTCTTCCCAGTTCCCGGGGGACCGTAAAATATGAGCGAACTGATCTTATCCGCCTTAATGGCACGATATAATAATCTATTCTTTCCGATAATATGTGACTGACCCACCACTTCATCCAAAGTTCTCGGTCTCATGCGCACGGCCAGCGGAGATTCTTTTTTTGATCTCTCCATCCTCATGTAATCAAATAAATCCATTCGTTCCTCCTGTATTTTATCCTGCAACTAAATCATGAAATACTCTGATTCAGCTTACGTATAATTGCATATCCGTCCTCATAATCAATACAACTGTAAGAGCCCTGTTCAAATACAAAATTCCAATATCCTTCCAGAGGTAATCCGAGGGAGGACGCCAGAAAATGCCCCAGGGTTCCTTTGTGAGCCACAAGAAGCATCGTCCCATCCCTTCCGATAAGTTCTTTCAAATAATTATCAATTCTGTCGCGGACATCCGAAAAACTTTCTCCTCCGGGAATACGATATCCCGAAAAATCCTGGTTCCAGCTTTGAAATTCATCGGGATATCTCTCCAATAACTGCTCATATGTAAAGCCCTCGAAAATCCCAAAATTCTGTTCTGACAAACGTTCATCCACAACAATCTTCTGCTCTCTGCCTCCTAAGATATATTCTGCTGTTTTTACCGCCCGAATCAGAGGACTGGAAACTACCACATCAAAGGAACGATTTTGGAAGAATGCTCCAATTGCTTTCGCCTGCTTCACCCCTTTTTCAGACAATCCCACATCCATATGTCCATAATAACATTTCTTCTGATTCAACTCTGTCTCACCATGGCGAACCAAATATATTCTCATGATTCTTTATCCTCATTTCATTAATACCAGACGAAATATGTTTTTCTGAAATGTTAAACATATTTCATCTGGTTGTCCTTTATCTATAAGCGTATTACATGGGCAGCCTGTGGCCCTTTTATACCATCGATAATATCAAACTCAACTTTATTCCCTTCTTCCAGAGACTTAAAGCCTTTCATATCCAGACCGGTATAATGTACGAAAATATCCTTACCATTTTCATCCTGGATAAATCCATATCCCTTCTGATTGTTAAACCATTTTACAGTGCCTCTAAACATTGGAATACCTCCATTATATAATACTATCTGCCAATCTTGCAGGCAACCACATCTTAGCATAATGGGAAAACCAAGTCAATATATTTTCAGTCTATTCTGACAATTCAACAAAAGATTACAATATCAGTCACTTTTATCTGACATAATCATCTCTTTTTCTCCTATCTTTTATAAAAGTATGAACATCTAAACTCTAGTATGATTCACCCTAAATACCGTACTGTTTCAATGAGGATTCTTTTTTGAGAGTGCAGTTGTAAAAACGTAGGCGTAGCGGGCTACGTTGAGGCTTTTACAACTGTGCTATCGAGAAAGCAGACCATCGAAACATAGTGTTATTTAGGGTGAATCATGCTAGATTCCTTCTTCATAATGCATATATTTATCAATCAGACAACGGACTCGTTTTATTTTATTATCAAAAATCCC
>JALERO010000190.1 GCA_022764265.1 Eubacterium sp.
TTTTATAACCATGATTCGATTTTTATAGGAGGAAGTTATGACAGTATATGACGAATTGGTGGCAAGAGGTCTCATTGCCCAGGTGACAAACGAAGAAGAAATTAAAAAGATGATCAATAATGGCGAAGCTGTATTTTACATTGGATTCGACCCGACAGCGGACAGCCTTCATGTGGGACATTTCATGGCATTATGTCTGATGAAACGTCTGCAGATGGCAGGAAATAAGCCAATCGCATTGATCGGCGGCGGAACCGCCATGATCGGTGACCCGTCCGGAAGAACAGACATGCGTCAGATGATGACCAAAGAAACCATCGACCACAATGTGGAATGCTTCAAAAAACAGATGAGTCGTTTCATCGACTTCTCCGATGGAAAAGCGCTGTTGGTTAACAATGCAGACTGGCTGCTGGATCTGAACTATGTGGATGTGCTTCGTGAAGTGGGAGCTTGTTTCTCCGTAAACAACATGCTTCGTGCGGAGTGCTATAAACAGCGTATGGAGAAGGGATTATCCTTCCTGGAATTCAATTACATGATCATGCAGAGTTATGACTTCTATGCATTATACCAGAAATACGGCTGTAATATGCAGTTTGGCGGAAATGACCAGTGGAGTAACATGCTGGGCGGAACCGAACTGATCCGTCGTAAATTAGGAAAAGATGCCCATGCCATGACCATCACTCTGCTCTTGAACTCCGAAGGTAAAAAGATGGGTAAAACCCAGTCCGGTGCCGTATGGCTGGATCCGAACAAAACAAGTCCATTTGACTTCTACCAGTACTGGAGAAATGTGGGCGATGATGACGTTATGAAATGTATCCGCATGCTCACTTTCCTGCCTCTGGAAGAAATTGATGCCATGGCAGACTGGGAAGGAAGCCAGCTGAACAAAGCCAAAGAAATCCTTGCTTATGAGCTGACCAAACTTGTCCATGGAGAAGAAGAGGCAGAAAAAGCACAGACAGCCGCAAGAGCATTATTCAGCCAGGGCGGTGATGCAGCCAATATGCCAACCTGCACATTGACAGCAGAAGATCTTGTTGATGGCAGCATTGATATTTTAGGCCTTCTGGTAAAAGCAGAGCTGGCAGCGACCAGATCAGAAGCGAGAAGAAATGTCACTCAGGGCGGAGTTACTCTCGACGGAGAAAAGGTGACCGACATCAAAGCATCCTATACCCTGGATGATTTCAAAGGCGAAGGTCTTGTATTAAAGCGAGGCAAAAAGAAATTTAAAAAGATTGTTTCAGAATAATTTTTTCAGTCTGGCACATACTTTCTTTGTCAGTTCATCTCGGAGGGTATAAATCCCTTACTGAGATGAGTGATTTTAAACAGCTACGTCAATGATGTTTGAAAACAGAACGTGGACGGGAAAGGAGCACAAGAATGTCCAGAACGAAAAAAACAACAAGTCAGAATCAATCTCAGAATAGCAGCAAAAACCGCGCTCGCAGCGAAAGCAACGATCGCGCTCAGAGCAACAGCCGGGATCGTTCCCAGAATAACAGCCGGAATCGATCCGAAAACAACAGCCGCAATCGCTCAGACAACTGTAAATCCAGCGATTCCGATGACTGCACCGATGAATCTGACAGTCAGGATGACGCACAACAGAATGGACAGTCCTGCAGGCTGAATCGGGGAGCCAGAAATTACGGACCATCCGATACCCGGTGGTGCAGGTAACCAATAACCAACTAGATAACAGGCAGTAAAATGTACGACAATGGAGCCGGAATTTTTCGGCTCCGTTTCTATTTGATAGGAAATTCTTCCTCAATATACACAATATGCCGGATTGCTCATATAATAAAATAACCGGGGGTGGAACCCGGGGTCAGACCTCGTGACCAACATAGTAAGAGGACCCCAAGAGCAAGCCAGAAACAGGAGAGCTATCATGTTTGACTTAATTTCCATATCAGATGCGATGAAATTAACATACGAACAAAAAGGAATTCTAATTGATGTCCGCTCGCCGGAGGCCTATCGGAACGGACATCTTCCCATGGCAGAAAATGTACCTCTGGATGATATTTTAGATGAAAAATACAGATTTGATTCCCAACTTCCGGTGTTCCTTTACTGCGATACCGGCTCCAGCAGTATGATGGCCGCCCGGAAGCTGGACGAGGATGGAATAAAAGCCTACAGTGTAGCAGGGGGAATTCATTCCTACAGAGGCTATCTGGAAAAAGAAAAAGATGAATTGTGGACCATGGTACTTGCCAAAGAATAAGTTGACACATTCTTTTGGAATCAGTAAAATATTATCTATATATAACTCGGGGTCGGACCGCATGGCCAACACAGAAAGCAAAACCCGGGGTCGGACCTCGTGACCAGCATAACCAACTGTTACCGGTAATGGTCACGAGTTCCGACCCCAAGAGGAAGCCAAGAAGTCCGAGTTCCGACCCCAAGAGCAAGCTAACAAGGAGAAAGAATGAGAGAAAAATGTGAATTTGTGGCACCCTGCCATTTTGGTCTTGAATCAGTATGTAAAAGAGAAATCACCGATCTGGGATACGAGATCGTTCAGGTGGAAGATGGCAAAGTGACTTTTACCGGAGATGTGGAAGCTCTGGTAAGAGCCAATATTTTTTTGAGGACAACCCAGAGAATTATCTGGAAGGTTGGCGAATTTAAGGCAACCTCCTTTGAGGAGCTTTTTCAGAATATAAAAAATATACCGTGGGAAGACTATCTTCCACAGGATGCCCGGTTCTGGGTGACCAAGGCAACTTCCGTGAAAAGTCAGCTGTTCAGTACTTCTGATATTCAATCCATAGCCAAGAAGGCCATGGTGGAGAGAATGAAACAGCATTACCATGTGAATTGGTTTGAGGAAGACGGACAGGATTATCCGGTTCGCATTTCTATTTATAAAGACGTGGTTACCGTTGGATTGGATACCTCAGGAGAGAGTCTCCACAAAAGAGGCTACCGCAGGATGGTCAGCAAGGCACCGATTGAGGAGACGCTGGCTGCCGGCCTGATCAAGCTCACCCCGTGGAGAAAGGACCGGATTCTTGTGGATCCCTTCTGCGGCAGCGGTACATTTCCTATTGAAGCTGCCATGATTGGTGCAAACATTGCACCGGGCATGAAGCGAACCTTCCAGGGGCAGCAGTGGGAGAACCTGATTCCGGCAAAGCTCTGGCAGAAGGGCTTTGAGGAAGCAGAAGATTTGGTAGACCTCAGTGTGGACATGGACATTCAGGGCTACGACATTGATCCGCAGATTGTAAAGGCCGCAAGAGAAAATGCAAAAAGAGCCGGTGTGGACTCCCTGATACATTTTCAGCAAAGACCGGTTCACAAGCTCCGCCATCCGAAAAAATATGGCTTTATTATCACCAATCCGCCTTACGGCGAACGACTGGAAGAAAAAGAAGACATGCCGGCACTCTACCGGGAGATTGGGGAAGCATTCTCCCATCTGGACGACTGGTCAGAATTCGTGATTACCGCCTATGAAGACGCGGAACGATACATTGGAAAGAAAGCAACCAAAAACAGAAAAATATACAACGGTATGATGAAAACCTATTTTTATCAGTTTATGGGACCGAAACCGCCAAGGAGAGAAACCTGGGGTCGGACCTCGTGACCAACACAACCAATTGTTACCTGTAATGGTCACGAGTTCCGACCCCCAGAGCACAGAGCAAGCCAAAAAGTCACGAGTTCCGACCCCAAGAGTAAGCCACAAGCCAAGGAGAACAAAATGAAGAAAAAAATAATATTCGCCACAGGAAATGAAGGAAAAATGCGAGAAATCCGGGACATCCTCGGAGATTTAGATTATGAGATTCTATCAATGAAAGAAGCCGGTGTTGATGTTGAAATCATAGAGGACGGTAAGACCTTTGAAGAAAATGCGATCATTAAGGCAAAAACAGTGATGGAAGCCACCGGCTGCCTGGTTCTTGCCGATGATTCCGGCCTGGAGATCGATTATCTCAACAAAGAGCCGGGAGTTATGTCAGCCAGATATATGGGAGAAAATACCTCTTATCGCATCAAGAATCAGATTCTTCTCGACCGCCTGCACGGCGTGCCGGCCATCGTCCGCACGGCCAGATTTGTCTGTGTGATTGCCGCCGCATTTCCTGACGGACGGATTGAAACCAGAACCGGCACCATCGAAGGACGGATTGCCGACGAACCGGCAGGGGAAAACGGATTCGGATACGACCCAATATTCTATCTTCCGGACAGAAAGATGACCACCGCCCAGTTATCCGAAGAAGAAAAGAACGCCATCAGTCATCGTGGCAAAGCGTTAAGACAGATAAAAGAAATCTTGTAAGCGGAACCCGGAGTCGGATCTCGTGACCAACACAACTAGCGAACCCGGGGTCGGACCTCGTGACCAACACAACCAATTGTTACCGGTAATGGTCACGAGTTCCGACCCCCAAGAGAGAGCCAAGAAGTCACGAGTTCCGACCCCCAGAGCATGGAGGAACAATGAGAGTATTAGTAATCAGTGATTCCCATGGCCGTAACGACGATGTGGCAGGAGTCATCAAACAGGTTGGCCCCATCGATATGCTCATCCATTGCGGCGATGTGGAACGTGGAGACAATTATATTCGCTCCCTGGTCGACTGTCCTGTTCATATGGTAGCCGGCAACAACGATTATAATCTGGATTTACCATCAAAAGACATATTTGAAATTGGAGACTATAAAGTAATGGTTGTTCACGGACACACCTATTATGTGTACCGTGATGTGCGTTATCTGCGCCAGTATGCCATTGACAATCATATAGATATTGTCATGTTCGGTCACACCCATAAACCATTCATCGAGATTGGGGACGAGGTGACCATCTTAAATCCCGGCAGTCTGTCCTATCCGAGACAATCCGATCACAAACCAACCTTTCTCTTAATGGAGATAGACGAAGACGGAGAAGCCCATTTTGGACATGGATATTATCACTCTAAGTTCAGTGAATTAAAGATATAAAATAAAGAGGTAGACATGAAAAAAGGAAACCCGGGGTCGGACCTCGTGACCAACACAACAAATTGTTACCTGTAATGGTCACGAGTTCCGACCCCCAGAGCAAGCCAAGGTCAAAGAATAAAGAGGTAAAAATGAAAAAAGGCGAAATATTCGAAGGAAAAGTAGTGAAAACAGAATTTCCAAACAAGGGAATTATTTATATAGATGACAACAAAATAGTTGTAAAAAATGCATTGGAGGGTCAGACTGTCCGTTTCTCCATCAGCAAAAAAAGAAAAGATAAAATTGAAGGGAGACTTCTGGAAGTCATTGCTCCATCCGAACTGGAATGCGCCCGAAGTGGCTGCAGCCATTTTGGCATCTGCGGCGGCTGTACTTACCAGAATCTGCCTTACGAAACCCAGCTTGCACTGAAAAAACGTCAGGTGGAAGAGCTTATCCGTAAAGCTGGTTTCGACTTCGCAATCGAAGATATATATGGCAGTCCGATTACTACAGGATACCGCAACAAAATGGAATTTACTTTCGGTGACGAAGAAAAAGACGGTCCTCTTGCCCTCGGCATGCACAAAAAGAACAGCTTTTACGATATTGTGACATTAAGGGATTGCCAGATCGTAGACCCGGATTTCAATACGCTTCTGCAGGCAATCCTTTCTTATTTTCAATCTGTAAATGCAACCTTTTATCACAAAATGCGCCACGAAGGATTTCTGCGTCATCTGGTTATGCGCCGCTCCGTAAAGACAGGCGACATCCTGATCAATTTGGTTACCACCACCCAGGGAACCCTCGATGAAGAAGCATTTGTGCAAATGCTTACATCCACAAAAATTGATGGAAAGATTGTCGGCATTCTCCACACTTTAAATGACAACCTGGCCGATGTAGTACAGAGTGACGAGACCCGACTCCTCTACGGGCAGGACTATTTCTACGAATACCTGTTTGACATGCGATTTAAAATATCACCATTCTCCTTCTTCCAGACCAACACACTGGGAGCGGAAGTATTATACGGAAAGGTCCGCGAATATGTAGGAGAGACCAAAGACAAACTCATCTACGACCTCTACACCGGCACCGGCACCATCGCCCAGATGATGGCACCCGTCGCCCGAAAAGTTGTCGGCGTCGAAATTGTCGAAGAAGCCGTAGAAGCTGCCAAGAAAAACGCCGTGGACAACAAACTGAACAATTGTGAATTCATCGCCGGCGACGTATTGAAGGTTGTGGATAACCTCACAGAAAAACCGGACATCATCGTGCTGGATCCTCCGAGAGATGGAATCAATCCGAAAGCACTGAAAAAAATCATCAACTTCGGTGTCAACGAGATGGTCTATGTCAGCTGTAAGCCAACCAGCCTCATGCGTGATCTTGTGATACTGAAGGAAGCAGGATATGAGGTGAGACGATGCTGCCTGGTCGATCTCTTCCCGTCGACCGTGCATGTTGAAACGGTGTGCTTATTGTCCAAACTTCATTCAGACCAACTATCAAGGTAGAATTGAGTCATACTAGTGACTGTGACAAAGACCGGATGTAAATTATTCTAAAATCCAGGATGATACGGTTTATGTGGATTATATCCTTGACTGTCGTAAAGATTACAGCTGGCTGATCCGTTAGAATGCGGCTGCAATCCGCCGGAGTCTTCTCCGACGAGATAAACAAAACAGATGAGAAAAAGATATTTATCAGAGGTAATACAATGAACCTGAAAGACAAATTCATAAAAATAATTTTTTATGGAGGATTAGATAAAGAGGATTTTGACAGGGTACAGGAATCGCTTGCGGATAATAACAGCAAAATGTTGCTTCTAACAGCATTGATTTGTATGGTTTTGTTTGTTTCGATGTTCCTCAGTACATTTTTCTCTGCGAAAGCAGATTCCATGGATGAATTGCGTATGAGAAGTCGATTGATTTACGCTTTCATGATTTTGGTCTGTGGGGTTACGGTGATTATCAGAGAACAGCAGAAACATTATAATAATCAATTTATCATAATGGAGTGGTATCTGTTTCTGTCGATTTTGTTTGGCTTTGCAATTTGGGCGGGAACGTATAATCAGCCTTACAATCCAAGCATTACTTTTTTTGTTTTTCTGTTTGCGTTACCGTTTTTGATCATAGAGCGTCCGATTCGATTATCTATTTATCTGATAGGGGTTTCGCTGCTTTTTCTGGCATGCTCTTATCAGACCAAAACCGTAGATATCTATGAATTGGATTTCCTGAATTGTCTTTGCTTCTTATATTTAAGTATCTCGTTTAGTGTAATCATGATGGTATTTAAATATAATGAAGCAATTCAGAAAATTAAAATAGAAGAACAGCGAGACAGAGATGATTTGACCGGATTACTTAACAAAGCGGCAATTGAGCGTGAGGTATGTAAGTGCCTGAAAGAAAAAGAGAAAGGATACTTACTTATTGTAGATATCGACAATTTTAAACATATTAATGACCAGTATGGTCACTTGGTTGGAGATGCGGTTCTCTCTGCATATGCGAAATCATTTGAGAAAGTTTTTTCTGAATCATCTCTGATCGGACGATTCGGTGGGGATGAATTTGTATTGTTCGTGAAAAAAGAAAATTTTGACGATGTGCTTCAACTATTTGAAAAAGAGAAAAAGGAATTAAAGACCATGATCAACATTCCAATCCATGATGGAATGCATTTTACATTAAGTGCAGGAGCTGCATTTTATAATGGGGATGACAACGATTACAGAAATTTACTGGAAGTGGCAGATCGGGCGCTATATGAAGTGAAACAAGCAGGTAAAAATAAAATAAAACTATAATAAAAAGATCAACATTTATATTACATTAAGTGTTGGTCTTTTGTCATAAAATCAAAACCATTACCATATAAATAGAATTAACGTTGCATAAAAATAAAAACGATTGATATTTTGTATATCGGTAATTTTTTCGAAAAAAATTTTCAAAAAAACTCAAAAAAATTACCAGAAATGACCGCCGTGTGACATGGCCAGTGTATAATTAAGAAAAACAATCGATGGTGAAGGTTAATCCATAGATAGGAATCACCGGGGTCGGACCTCGTGAGCAACATAACTAACTGTTACCGGTAATGGTCACGAGTTCCGACCCCCAGAGACGACCTAGGGAAAACAGATGGATAGGAAGATAGTCATGAAAAAAAAACAGACATTTATAATCGAAATTGTCGATACCAAAGACAGCACATGGCAAGGAAAAGTAAATTGGGTAAACGGGAAGAAAGAACAAACTTTCCGCAGCGTAATGGAATTACTTAGACTGGTTGATTCCGTAGTTGCCGAAGGTGAAGAAGGATACCTTGGCGGAAAGACATTTTAGGCCACAACCGGGGTCGGACCTCGTGAGCAACACAGCAAGCGAACCCCGGGGTCGGACCTCGTGAGCAACAGAACCAACTGTTACCGGTAATGGTCACGAGTTCCGACCCCAACAGCAAGAGCAAGTCACGAGTTCCGACCCCAGGACAGAAGGATAAGAAAAACAATGAAAAAGATAAAATTACAGTTATTTGGAAGATTTTGTTTACAGTCAGATACAGGAACACTTAATGAAGAGATGATTTCATCCAATCAGCTGCTCAGGCTATTGGCCTATATGTTGATTTATCGAGATAAGATTTTAACCCATCAGAATCTGATCGAGGTGTTTTGGGACAACGATTCCAAGAACCCAAAAGGAGCTTTGAAAAATCTCGTATATCGACTCAGAAATACGCTTAAAGTACTGGGAGATGAAGAATTCATCTGTACTCTTTCCGAAGCATACCAATGGAATCCGGAAGTTAAAGTAGAAACTGATTATGAACAATGGCAAAAGTTATTGACAGAGTTAAGAAACACCGCCGATGAGGCCAGAAAAGAAGAACTCTGTATCAGAATCGTGGAAGGCTACAATGGAAATGTCACCGACAGGGTGGCCAATGAATCCTGGATTTTATCCAAGGTCATGGGATATCAGTCGCAGTACCTGGACACAGTGAAAACCCTCTGCGGACTGCTTGAACAGCAGAAACGCTGGGCGGAAATCGAAGGCTACTGCAATGAAGCCATGAAGGTGGATTCCCTCGATGAAGATATCCACTGCATGTACCTTCGAAGCCTTTACGGTCAGAACAAATACGATCTGGCGATGCTGCATTACGAAAAAGTCAACAAAATGTTCTACGAGAG
>JALERO010000207.1 GCA_022764265.1 Eubacterium sp.
CCCTTCACTTACAACCGGGTATTCCCGAATGGTAAATACGATACCATCAGTCTGGGCATAAAGCTCAGAAAAAATCTTTCCATCCAGTGGATTGACAATCAATCCGATTTTATCTCCCTCCTTTACTGTATCCCAATGGGAAACCAGCGGAAGAAAAACACCGGATGCAGGAGCATTTACAAAAGAAATCTCATCAGGATTCGTAGAGATGATCGGTTTTCTGACTTCCTTCACTTCCCCTTTCCAGATACCAAGACACTGCATAAGATTTAAGATACCGTCAATCAACTGATCCCCGTATTTTCTGGTGATCCTCATTCCCACGCCCATCTCAACTACAAGGGTCGGAACGCCAACGCTGTTTAAAGAATGAGCCAGAGTAGATTGAAGTACAGTGGCAGCCCCGTGTACCCAGATAAAATCCACATTAAGCTTCTCCGCGTATGGAACGAGAATATCTGCCGTCTCCTCACTGATTCGTACCTGCGGTATCTCTGTCAGATAAATGTTGCTGGCATGAATATCAATACAGAAATCGGATTTGGATAAATCCTCAACGATTCCCGCCGCAATATATTCCGGCATGGAACCATTGATATCACCGGGAAAGATACGATTCATATCCAGATCAAACATGGGAATACCTCTTGTAATCGTATCCACCCCAAGAGGATTCAGCGCCGGATAAATATCAACAATGCCCTCCAGCTTATCCCGGTTCTCCCTTAAAATTTCATTTAATCTATAACAGACATATTGCCCTTCCAGTTCATCCCCATGAGTTCCAGTTACAACACTGAAAATTTTCCCTTTTCCATTGGGATGCAGGGGAAGGATTCTGTTTTTCCGTATCGCCAGTTCCTCATCCACCGGAAGGTTGGACGATACCACCTTTTTTATCATTATTTTTCCTCCACGATCACCGTAACATTCTGGCTTTCTGTGGCAATTCCTCTATAAATTCCTTTATTTATGATACAGTCATCGGCATCGAGCCCGTGGGACACACTGATATAATCATCATCCACCCAACGATCATTGGTGGGATCAATCTCATACCATTCTCCGGTAAGAGAATCACAAACTGCCACCCATGCGTGGGATGCACCCTCTCCGGACATAAATCCGGCAATATATATTGCCTGAATTCCCAGATAACGACATAACGCAATCATCACATGGGCATAGTCCTGACAGACTCCCCTTTTGTCCTCAAAAGCCTCCTGCGCTGTAGTTTGAACAGTTGTAATACCCGGGCAATATTCCATACGATGAAAAATCTGTTCCATCAGATCAAACATGGCATCTTTGAAATGAATCGGCTTTCCATCGTCAGTAAACCATTTTTTTCGAAAAATATCAGCATAATTTTTCATCGCCGGACTGCACCCAGTGAGAGAAGTCTCATATATATATCGTGTCTGTCCGGAATCCATCTTCATTTTCTTGCCGGTTCGATCTACAGCGGCAAAGCCTTCTATTTCTACAGAAAAAGAATTATGGAATTTCTCCATACAACCATAAATATAAGGGGTTCCAAAAGAATCTGTTCCGGAAGAAACCCATTCCACCGGATGTATCTCTTGTTTTACTATCTCAATCTGCTGCACCGCATTGGATGCAGGAATACATTTTAAAGTAAAGGAATGTCCCATTATATCAGAAGAAAAAGCGGAATGCATACGGTAAATAAAATGTAACTGTTTCATGTGACCTCCTATGATTATTTAGACAATAATTCAAAGACTATCACAAAATAACCGAAGTTTCAACTGATTAAAAGTCAATCAGTGTTTCCAGAACAGAAATCATTTTTTGTCGGATCACAGCCGGATCGGACTCCGGATGATCTTCCTTTTCACATTGCAATAAATAAGAAAAGCGTACCAGTGCAATCTCCTTATACTCAATTTCTGTTCTCTCAATCCTTGCACAGAGCTTCTGATATTCGGAAAGTAACGATTGTTCATCACTTCCAAGCCTCAGATACAAATCAATCCGCTCAATACTTTTTCCTGTCTTGATAATATTTCTTGTCTCCGCATCCACAATATAATCATCCGCACAGGCCCAGAATGCCAGCAGCATATCCAGAACATTCTGCAGCTCCATAAGAGGGGATGCAGAATGCATGGTCTTTTCCATGGTGGAAAGGCACAGCTGCAGGTATGCCATCGTTTCTGTTCCGATTTCATCTCTCAGGACAATCGCATTATCATAAGCACGGATCAGATTGCTGATGACAGAATCCGGATTTGTTTTATCATAAAGATATCGGTTGATAAAATCATCATTTGATTCATAAATGATCGGGATATTCAGCTTATTACAGTATTCAGAATAGCCGTCCTTCTCATTATCAATCATTTTGTCAAATTCGATATAAAATTTTCGTATTGTTGTGTACACTCTCTCACTGTAACGTCCCAGCCACAGCAGATTGTTTGCTTTCACTACCGAGATAATACCCATGTGTCTTTAAATCCTCCTCCCTGTGATGAATTGACAATAAAGGAATCCGGCACTCTGGAAAAACGGGTCAGGCCACTTGCCCAGATTTTCGTTTCTTTACCACTGAGAACAAAAGCACGTAAATCTGCTTTTCTCGGCACAATTTCATTATTGTCCATAATATCAATATCCAGAAAGTCAATTA
>JALERO010000210.1 GCA_022764265.1 Eubacterium sp.
ACAATGCCTCTCTCACTCTCTCTGGCAGTTTCCACTGTCGCCATCTTAAGTTTTTCCGCATTCTTTTTGAGCAGCTCATTGGTGAGATCTGACACCTGTCTCTGTGCTTCTGCTGCTCTTCTGGAATGTTCGATCCCAAGGGCGATCACCATCTGGCTCTTCCAGAGCGGAATGGTATTTACAAGGGTAGACTGAATCTTTTCCGACATGGTCACGTCACTGGACTGTACCATTCGAATCTGCGGTGCCATCTGCAGGGAAACCATTCTGGTCAGCTCCAGATCGTGTATTTTTTTCTCAAATCGATTGCAGAGAGCTTCCATATCACTCACTTCCTGTGCGTCCTCCGGTGCACCGGAAGCTGCGGCTTTCTGTCTGAGCTTCGGCAATTCTTCCTCTGTGACCTGATTCAATTTTTTCTTACCTGCCAGAATATACATATTCAATTCACGGAAATAAACTTTGTTCAAATCATATAGCTGATCCAGTAAAGCACTATCTTTCAGTAACTGAATCTGATGACCTTCCAGGGTCTTGCAAATCTTCTCAATATTAGCCTCGGCTTTATCATATTTTAATTTCATGACTTCTGCCTTTGCCGCTTTTTTCTTAAAAAAGCCCAAAACACCTTTGCTTTCTTCTTCATCAAATTCTTTAAGTTCCGTTACCACACTGTTCAAAAGATCACCGATTTCCCCAAGATCTTTTGATTTGACCTTGTTCAGAGTTCCCTCTGAAAAATCAGACATTTTTTTCTGAACGCCGGCACCATACTGTAAAATGGAAGTGGAATCCTTCAGTTCAATCTGCTTTACGAAATCATCCACCTGTTTTTTCTCTTCCTCTGTCAGATATTTTTCTTCTTCATATTCCGTAACGGTTTTCTGTTCTGCGATATCTCCTCCGCCACTGATTTCCAGTTCCATTGCCTCTTCCAACGGATCCAGTGTCAGAGTCGGGCCTTCTTTTAATAATTGTTCTATATCCATTTTGTATCCTCCTAATCCCGGGGTCGGAACTATTAAAATCGCGAATCTCAAAGAGGATTCGCGGGCGAGCTGCACAGCAACGTAGTTGCCTTCTTTTGTGCAGCTCTGCCATCCGCCGGAGGCTCATCTCAGTAGGGGGATTTAGCCCCCTACTGAGGTGAACATCACAGGCTATAGTTTGCTAATAAGTTCACTAGTTCCGACCCCAATTATTTTTCCATCCATCCCTTGCCAGCATGGTTTCCAACACCTGAATATCCGAAGAGATATCCATCGCCACATCCTGAAACATCTCATCAAACATTGTCTCCAACGCCTGATTCATGGTGTCCAGAGAATCGGTGATCTCTCCCGTGGTCTTTTTAATATTTTCTCCCTGAATCGGCTGGTTTTCCAAATCTTCATAAACCCGCAAGAGTTTCATGATTGCCGGAATATAATACTCCATCAATCGGTCTGTCCGGGACACCTTGTCCGGATGCTCTTTGACACAGACAAAAATCCTGGAAAGAGCAATCTCCAGTTGATCGATTTTATTTCGCATCTCAACAGAAGAAATATCCGCTTTAATTTTACGGATTTCTTCCAGATATTTCTGGGATTCTGTCTGCATACGGTAATACTTCTTCTCATCATCACCGGCCATCTCCCATTGCTGCCGAAGTATTTCTTCTTCCCGTTCTTTCTTCTCCCGCTCTCTTCGAGACTCCATGGCGGCATCGTATTGTCTGCCGGCTTCCTCCGTGAGCATCAGACAGGTTTCATTCTCATCCAGTCTTGCCTGGGGAATCCATCGACGTTCCATAATGTAATGGATATCCTTCCGAACGGTCTTTAAAGGCACCCCACAGCGATTTACCAGATCCTCCAACATCACAAAGGAAGAATCCTTCCATGCACTGACATAACTTCTGATTCGCCTTGTCCTCTTGCCGGTGAGAATTCCTCTTCCCAAAAACACCCCACTTAAAATGGTAAGGGGCAGGAAAATACTCTCGAGAATAACTGCCACCGTGGAAAATATTCCTCCCGCCGCAGCCATTCCAATGCCGCCGATTCCAAACCCGAGACTCAGCGCCCCGAATACAGCTACTCCCACACCCCCAAAGCCTGTCTGTAGCGGACCGCTGTAGGTTCCGGGAAGGGTTCCTCTCGTCCGCGGCACTGCCGGAACCTGTCTGTCATTTCTCTGTGCGGTATAATTTCTATTTCTGTTCCGGTTCGTATTTCGGTTATAAGTCCACGTACTCCCTCTATTGGAATCATACTCCCGGTATCCCATCTTCTCCCTGGCATTATTCAGTTGCCGTGCAGTCTCATCTCTGGCATTGTTCAACTGCCTTACAGTCTCGTCTCTGGCATAGTCTACCACGTCACGGATGCTGTCACTTAATCCACTGAAATCCATGGAATCGATGGAATCCTGAATCACATGGAGAATCTGCTCTCCGATATCTTCTTTTTTGTTGTTATTGTATTCTTTGTCTTCTTTCATTTCTTGTCATTACTTCAGTGTCCCGATATTTCTGTTCTCTGAACTTCCTCCATTTATTGTTTACTTCATTATGCTTGCATACTCTAACAATCGTTTATACAGTATAACATAAAAGTATGAATTCTTCTACCAATAACCTGTAGTTCTTCCAAATGCAATCCGAAAATCCAATCATTTTTTCACTTTTCATGAATATACTGTAAAAAAAATGAGGCAAAACATTGGCAATTCGAGTTTATATTGATCAGGGACATAATCCGGCGGGAGTCAATGCCGGGGCGGAAGGATTTGGCGTAAGGGAACAGGATATTACTTATCAGGTAGGACAGTTTTTATATAATATTTTAACAGAAGATTATCGATTTTCTGCGAAATTATCCCGACCCACGCCGGAGACCACCTTAGGCTATAATAATACCAGCAGTTTGCGGGAACGGGTAACGCAGGCAAATAATTGGCCGGCTGATTATTTCATCAGCATCCATGCCAACGCCAACGAAAATCCGGACATTAACGGTTCTGAAGTCTATGTGACCGAGAGTTACACCCCGGCCTGGTACCTGGCTCTCGATGTTCTGGCGGAAATCGTGCGGAGGGTCGGAACAAAATATAATGGGGTATTCACCAATCCATCTCTCTATGTTCTTCGCAATACAAATATGCCGGCAATTCTGGTGGAGTTGGGATATATTACCAATTACGAGGACAATCAGCTAATGGTACAGGAACCCTATCAGTTTGCTTACGGAATTTATGTGGGATTGTTAAATTATCTGGGACTGCCACAGATTTTGTTCTGATGT
>JALERO010000215.1 GCA_022764265.1 Eubacterium sp.
AGGAAATGCATAATCTCCCATATCTGCTTTTTTCGGAACTTCCAAAGCTTCGGCAATCTCTTCTTTTTTTAACTCTGTAAGATTTTCTGCTAAAATATCAATTAACTTACTTTTCATCTTTTCTTCCTTTCCATTTATGTCATATTGTGTAACTATTCAGAGTCATACTCGAAAACACTACTTGACTCTAAACACTTATATTTATTTATTGATTAAGCTGTACAAGATAAGAAATCTTCATGGTATCAATCAATTCATTTTCACTCATATAGCTGATCGACAGATCAATAATTTCTTCTGTCACATTTCCCTGAATTAAAATCATTGTAATCTGATAATCTTCCACTGCTCTCTCAATATTATCTCTTACCTGCTCTAACAGATTTTGGTTGATATCAGGATTTAATTCCAGATTATGGTCATTAAATTCAATCAAAATTTCCAGATTATTATACTTCGACTGTAAAACATCTGATAAATCATAAATACTTCTCAACAACTGTGGATAATATTTAATAGAAATAACTTTCTCTTTTTCATCATCGTGGGAAGAAGCCACATTTGATTTCTCTTCATCCATTAACAAATCATCCAGCACCGTGTCATCGATAATCGGAGCCATTGCGTCCATCTTCTGTTCGGAATCTCTCTCCTCAATACTTTCAATTAACAGAGGATCCTGTACAAGAATATCCAAATCATGAATTAATTCTTTAATTTCATTCATCCGGTTATCAAACTGAGCTATCTCCTGCTGAATCCGTTCCATTTCCATGGTCAGGTGCTTTTGCTTTTCATCTTTCTGATCTTTCTCAATCTCTTTCAGATTCAAAGGAGAAAAAAACTTTCTAACATCCTTCTTTTCGACATTCTGAAATAAGGTTTTATCCTTCTGTTCTTTTTCAATTTTCAGTTGTAATATCTGATTTTCCAGATCATCTTTTTTATCGGCCAGATAAATACATTCTGTAGACAAATGTCTCTTTAATTGGTCATTTAATACAGTAAATCTATCTTTCAGATTTGAATTCTGAATAAAAATACCATTTTTTTCTATTATGCCCATATACGACCTCCTTTTTCATTCTATAGAGGATTTTTGGACGGGATACCGGCTTTTCTTGGATAAAGCTTTGACGTACCCTTACATTTTTTTATCTTAATTAAAACTCGGTTGGAATCTATATCTGTCAATTTAAACTCATCAACCTGCATGATCTTACTACCTAATTCTTTCATGCAATGATCCGATTCATGAATCTCTTCCAGCCCTTTCTGAGCCTTATAAGAAATGAAAAAACCATTCACTCGCACGAAAGGAATACAATATTCACTCAAAGTGTTCAAGTTAGCCACTGCTCTGGAGACACACAAATCAAACTTTCCTCGAAATTCCGGTTTTCTTGCCAGATCTTCTGCTCTGCCGTGAACGGCCTGAATTTTTTTAAGATGCAGAAGCTCAATCGCTTCATTTAAAAATCGAACTCTTTTATTGAGAGAATCCAACAATACAAAGTCGATATCCGGATAAACAATTTTTAATGGGATTCCCGGAAACCCGGCACCAGTTCCGATATCAATGACAGATTTTACCTGATTCATATCAATCACCCTGTTACAGGTCAGACTATCAATGAAATGTTTATCAATGACCTCATCTTCCTCTGTAATTGATGTGAGATTCATCACTTTATTTTTTTCAATCAACAACTCATAAAAGTCCTGAAATTGTTGTAATTGAAGCTCATTCAATGCAATCCCAATGTTTTCGGCTTTTTTTTTCAGCTTTTCTTTAAAATTCATATTATTATTCCTTTTATTAAGGTCATACTATTTATTGCGATGTCTCATCTGTTCAATATAAATAAGCAGCACAGATATATCTGATGGAGATACGCCGGATATTCTTGAAGCCTGTCCGATGGAATGAGGATGAACATCATTTAATTTCTGAATGGCCTCTTTCCGAAGATTATGAACCTCTTCATATACAATATCATCCGGAATCAGCTTATTTTCCATCTTCTTAAACTGCTCCACCTGCTTCATCTGACGGGAAATGTATCCTTCGTATTTCAGATTAATATTCACCTGCTCAATCACTGCTTCATCCAGAGGTTTTCTGTCCGGATCAATTGGCTCAAGAACTTCATAAGAAAGCTCCGGACGTTTCACCAGTTCAGCCAAAGTAGATGCACTCTTTAACGGAGTACTTCCATTCTCCATCAGCAAATCCTGCACCTTTTTATTGGCACCGATATTCGTATTTTTCAATCGGTCCATTTCCTGAGCAATCTGAGATTTTTTAGTGCAAAGGTTATCATATCTATCTTTATCGATAAGTCCAATTTGATATCCTATTTCCGTCAGACGCATATCTGCGTTATCCTGTCGGAGTAAGAGACGATATTCGGCCCGGGATGTCATCATACGATAAGGCTCATGATTTTCCTTTGTCACCAGATCATCAATCAACACACCGATATAGGCCTGGGAACGGTCCAGAATCAAAGGCTCCCTTCCCTGACATTTCATAGCAGCATTGATGCCGGCTACCAGACCCTGGGCTGCCGCTTCCTCATAACCGGAACTGCCGTTAAACTGTCCACCGCTGAATAATCCACTGATTTTCTTAAATTCAAGGGATAACTTTAACTGGTTCGGATTAATACAGTCATACTCAATGGCATAGGCATTACGGATAATCTTTACATTTTCCAGCCCCTTTACCGTCCGGTACATTTCATATTGTACATCTTCCGGAAGAGAACTGCTCATGCCACCCACATACATCTCATTGGTATATTCTCCTTCCGGTTCAATAAAAAGCTGATGGCGATTTTTATCTGCAAATCTCACCACTTTATCTTCTATAGAAGGACAATATCTTGGACCGGTTCCTTCGATCATACCGGAATAAAGAGGAGATCTGTCCAGATTATCTCTGATAATCTTGTGGGTTTCCTCATTGGTATAGGTCAACCAGCAGGATATCTGATCTCTCTTGATATCCTCTTCTTTGTTTGTAAAACTGAAAGGAACAATCTTTTCATCTCCAAACTGTTCTTCCATCACACTGAAATCTACTGATCTCTTATCAATTCTTGCAGGGGTTCCTGTTTTAAATCGATAAAGTTCGATACCATTATCTTTCAGAGATTGACTTAAATAATTGGCAGCCTGTAATCCATTGGGTCCTGTATAATTCACAACTTCCCCATAAAGGCATCTTGCCTTCAGATAGGTTCCCGTTGCCAGAACAACAGTTTTACCATGATACACGGCTCCGGAAAATGTCTTTACACCACGGATTTCTCCATCTTCCACCATGAGTTCCGTCACTTCTGCCTGACGAAGAGTCAGATGATCGGTATTCTGCATGGTATATCGCATGGTCATGGAATATGCATCTTTATCGGCCTGAGCTCTCAGGGAATGCACGGCAGGGCCTTTGGATTTATTCAGCATCTTCGACTGAATATAGGTTTTATCAATATTTTTTCCCATCTCTCCGCCGAGAGCATCAATTTCCCGGACCAGATGTCCCTTGGAACTACCACCGATATTGGGATTACAAGGCATCAACGCAACGCTGTTCATGCTGACCGTAAATATAATGGTCTCACATCCCAGGCGGGCGGCGGCCAACGCAGCTTCACAACCGGCATGTCCGGCACCGACCACGATGACGTCATAATATTCTTCTACTGTTTTCATTCTATCCTCCATTTCATTTCATATTAGAAATGAAATCTTATGTTAACTGTTCAGAAACTTCTCCTGAACATCGACTTATTCTTATTTACCTGTGCAGAATCTTGAGAAAATCTCATTGATCAGATCTTCCTCCACAGATTCTCCGACAATTAAACCTAATTTTTCGTAACCATTCATCAAATCAATGGTGAAGAAATCCTCCGGCATTCCGTCTTCAATGCTTCTTTTTGCACACTGAAAACTGGTCAGCGCATCATCCAATGCCTTCTTATGACGGGCGTTGGTAATATACATTTCATTATTCGTATCTATTCTACCATGAAACATCAGATTTTTTAACTCTTTAATAAAATCATCAATACCTTCATTATATTTTGCCGAAATAGAAATGATTGGATCTTCTTCATTTAAATATTCTCGTAACGGAGTATCATCAAACTCCGTATCTTTATCTGATTTATTCAAAAGAATAATTTTTTTTCTATCTCTGATTTCTTCTAATATATCAAAATCTTCTTTTTCCAGCGGAATCGAACTATCTGCTAAAAACAAAATAATATCCGCATTTTCAATTTCTTTTTTTGCCTTTTGGACACCGATCTTCTCTACCTGATCCTCCGTATCATGGATTCCGGCGGTATCGATCATATTTAAGGTAATGCCGTCGATGGTCACCGATTCTTCCAGAGTATCTCTGGTGGTTCCCGCCACTTCCGTGACGATTGCCCTCTCCTCTCCCAGAAGGGTATTTAAAAAAGAGGATTTTCCCGCATTTGGTTTTCCTACAATACATGTTCGAATTCCCTCGGAAATGTATCTTCCGTCATCATAAGAACTTAACATTTTATCGGTAATTTCTATCCAGTTATCCACCAAACCGGCAAGCTGCTGTGGATATCCATCCAGACTGATATGCTCCGGATCATCCAACGCTGATTCAATATAGGCAATCTGATAGAGAACTTCTTCCCGAATCTTCTTTATTTTATCCGATAAATTACCTTTCAGCTGAGATACGGAATTGCGTCTTGCCAGCTCATTTTTGGAATCGATCAATTCCATGACCGCTTCCGCCTGTGATAAATCAATTCGACCATTTAAGAATGCCCTTTTTGTAAACTCTCCCGGATCCGCCGGTCTAGCTCCATGGGCGATGACCAGATTCAAAATCCGATAAATGACAGAAACGCCGCCATGACAATCGATTTCCACCACATCTTCTTTTGTATAGCTGTGAGGTCCTTTCATAATAAGGACAATACATTCATCAATGACTTCCCGGCCATCCATGATGTTGCCGTAATAAATCCGATGGCTCTCTAGATTTTTTGCATCTTTCTTCTTATTATAAGGTTCAAAAATCTCACCGATAATTCTTAAGGAGTCATCTCCGCTGATTCTTACAATTCCGATTCCGGCATTGGATACGGCCGTAGCAATTGCAGCAATGGTATCAAATTCATTTATCATTCTAAAACAGCTCCATTCAAAAATAGGATGTTTAAAAATCCTGTGGAATCTTTAAACATCCTTATTACCTTTACATCTTATATTATCTGTCCTTCTTTAACATGATAACGACTTTTCTATACGGCTCTTCCCCTTCACTCTTTGTGCAGACGTATCTGTCATTCTGAAGTGCAGAATGAATTACCCTTCTTTCATAAGGATTCATTGGTTCCAAAGAAACAGCCTTTTTGGTTCTCTTAACAGTGTAAGCGATCTTCTTTGCCAACTTCTCGAGGGTTACTTTTCTTCTCTCACGATAATTCTCCGTGTCTAACTTCACACGAATATAAGCATCTCCTTCTTTGTTGACAAAAAGACTGATCAGATACTGAAGAGCATCCAGAGTCTGTCCACGTTTTCCGATTAATATTCCCATATCAGGACCGGACAGATCAATGTTCATAACATTGTCTTCTTCTTTAAAATCAATAGTAACCACTGTTTCCACCTTCATGGCTGCAAACAGTTCATCACAGAATTCCTGTGTTCTCTCAACAAGAGACTTTTTGATAGTCACACGAATCACTACAGGTTTTACATTAAAAATACCTAAAAAACCTGCACTACCTTCGTCAATTACCTCATAGTTTAATTTATCACTGGTAATTCCAAGCTCAACAGTAGCTGCGGTAATCGCATCTTCTTTTGTCTTGCCCTTAAATTCCATAACTTCCACTACTTTTTACCTCCCCTGGTATTATGTTCCTTCTCATATTGAGATACCAGATAAGCTTTTTTCCCAATTTCCCCTAATGTGCTTGTATCAACATTCTGACTATCCACGTTAGAATTTATCTTCTTTAAGTTCATAGTAGAAATCTCTCTCATGGTATTGGCACGATTCTCATACTCTTCCTTGGCAGCCTCAGCCTTAGCGGAAGTCTGTGTGAGTCTTTCCATGATGGATTTCTTACCTTTGGCTTTTTTCTTCTCTGCCTTTGCTCTGTTCTTTGCCACCATCTTTTCGAGATCGGCGTGATCCATATACTTATTGATGATAACCTGCTGAATGCACTGGAACAACGCACTGGTTACCCAGTAGATACCAAGACCGGCAGGCATGATGATACAGAAGTATAATGACATCAACGGCATCATGTAAGTCATGCTCTTGTTCATACTTGCAACCTGATCATTGCCTTCCATGTTCGGCTGCATCATGGTCTTCGCAGATAAGAACTGGAATAATGCAGCTAAAATAGGAATGATCAGATAAACGGAAATATGAAGTCCCGGTGTCTGAGCCACATTGATTCCAAATAAAAAGTCATTGATGGATGTGATTTCATGGGCAACACTCTCGATAGTGCCGGAAATTGGCGGAAATGCCGCTGCCAGCTTGTCCCATGCATCTGCCGTAAAGTAGTTCAAAACATCAATGATCTGATCCGGTGTGGCATCCTTGGCCAGCTCCGTCACATAAGATGATTTGAGACCTTCTGAAATACTGTTAATCTTGTTGATATATCCTGCCTGTCCTGAAAGAGCAGTGACTGCAGTCATATATGTTTCTTTAACCTGCGGAATATAAGCAGGAATTTTTCGAATAACCTGATATAACGCTAAAAATACCGGGAACTGAACCAATAACTGAAGACATCCTCCAGTCGGGCTTACTCCGTACTTCTCATAAACAGCCTGAATCTCTTCATTCTGTTTTACCATGGAAGCCTGGTCTTTTCGATTGCGGTACTTCTTCTGAATCTTGTTGATCTCAGGCTGCATGATCTGATTAATTTTGGTAAACTTCTGCTGCTTGAATGTCATAGGCAGTAAAAGCAGACGAACGAAAATCGTAAAAATAATGATACATAAACCGATATTCTGAATTCCCACGGAATCTAATACTTTGTAGATCAATTCCATGACGTAACCCAACAGAGTAGCAATCCACCCTATGATCGGAGTTGTTGACTGCGTCAATAACATATTTTTCCTCCTTAATTACGGAACCGGATCATACCCACCTTTAGCAAAAGGATTGCAGCGAAGAATTCTCCAAACTGCCAAACCTCCTCCTTTGATCAAGCCATACTTTTCCAGTGCTTCAATGGCATACTGCGAACAGGTGGGCGTATAAATACAAGTCGCTCTTCCCTTAAGAGGCGACAAATATTTCTGATAAAACTTAATTAATCTGATGAAAATCTTTTTCATTCTGAATCATCTTCCAATAAATGATGTAATTTCAACAAATGCATAATGGCACATTCAAATTCATGATAATCGGACTCTTTTGCTGCATTTCGTGCCACGATCACAATGTCATGTCCCTGACGGACTTCTTCCCAGTGAAGACGCGCCACTTCCCGAATGACCCTTGTTACTCTGTGGCGTATGACACTGTTTCCAACTTTTTTACTAACAGAAATTCCAATCCTGTTATACGGCAGGTCATTCTCCTTCACCAGCATAACAAAATACCGATTCACCTTCGATACCCCATTACGATAAACAGATTGGAATTCTCGATTCTTTTTTAAAGATTGAAATTTACTTTCCAAACTTTCTCACCTTTCCGAACAAACAATGAGAAAAGAAAAGGCCACATGACTGCGACCTAAGCTGACAATTTATTTCTTCCTTTTGCTCTTCTTCTGGCTAAAACCTTTCTGCCATTAGCAGTGCTCATTCTTTTTCTAAATCCATGAACTTTAGATCTCTGTCTCTTTTTTGGCTGATATGTCATCTTCATAGCGGAAGCCACCTCCTTCGATTTTTGTTTTCTGTTGAAAAACATCACTCCTATTATATTGAAAAAAGGATTCCCCGTCAAGTAAATCCTTGCTATTTTCTGCATGAATTCTTATTTTTTGCTTTTTCCACAGCGAAACACACATTTATACACGAGTTATCCACAATTTGTGTATAACATGTGCATAACTAACCATTTATTCACATCTTTTTTTCTAATTTTCTAAAAAAACCGCACAATTTCAACATATTTTTTCTGTGTACAACTCCGGAAAAGTTATCCACAATACACATTTTCTGATTTTTTTCCAAAAAATTCATTGAATTATTTAGTTATCCACAAAGAGTTATCCACAATTTTAAAATTTCATATATTGAAAAAATTTCTGCTTTGTTATACACTAATATCTACGATAGAAACATATAAACATGAATACGCTCAGCGGAATGGAGTACAAAATGAAAGAACTAATTGAGTCGAAATGGCTGGAAATCATGGACATTCTTGTCAAAGAACATGATATTTCCCCGGTAGCCGTCAGTACATGGATACAACCGTTAACCGTTCAATCCGTCACGGAAGACACGGTTACATTTTTTGTGGGTCGCGGACTTCGCGGCATTGAATTTATCAAACACAAATACTACGATATTTATATTTCCATGGCAATTGAACAAGTCACAGGACAACAATTTAAGATTATTTTCACTGATTCTCAGGCAAAAACAGTAATTCCTGAAAAAAAAGCAGCATCTGTTCCGGCTGAATATATTGGTAATTTAAATCCCCGCTACACTTTTGATACCTTTGTCGTAGGACCAACCAACAAAATGGCCCATGCTGTATCCGTTGCCGTGGCAGAATCTCCGGGCGGATCCTACAATCCTCTCTTCTTATACGGAGGAGCCGGACTGGGTAAAACCCACTTAATGCACTCGATTGCACACCATATCATTAATAATAGGAAGGATTTAAAAGTTTTATACGTTACTTCAGAAAATTTCACCAACGAACTGATTGATTCTCTGAAGCATGATAAAAATAAAGAATTTCGTGATAAATACCGTAATATTGACGTCCTTCTGATCGACGATATCCAGTTCATTATCGGTAAAGAAAGTACCCAGGAAGAATTTTTCCATACCTTTAATGAGCTGCACGAGGCCAAAAAACAGATTGTGATTTCTTCCGATAAACATCCGAAAGAAATCTCCACCCTGGAGGAACGTCTCCGCTCCCGTTTTGAATGGGGAATCACCGCAGATATTCAGCCACCGGATTATGAGACCAAGATGGCAATTCTTAAGAAACGGGCAGAACTTGAGAATCTGGAGATTGATTCCGAAGTCATGCAGTATGTGGCCACCAACATTAATTCCAATATTCGAGAGCTGGAAGGTGCACTCAACAAGATCTGTGTATTTGCCAATCTTGAAAAGAAACCTGTCACTCTGGAACTGGCAGAACAGGCTTTAAAAGATACCATCGAAACCCAGAAAGAGATCACCCCTCAGCTGATCATGGAAATTGTGGCAGAACATTATAATATTACGGTCAGCGATATTCTTTCCCGCAAGAAAAATAAAGAAATCGCCAACCCGAGACAGATCTGCATGTATTTAGCGAGAAAATATACCGAATATTCCCTTCAATCCATCGGAAAAACTATGGGAAACCGTGATCATACCACCGTTCTTCACGGCTACGAAAAAATTATGGACCTGATTCAGAAGGATGAAGCTTTGAAAACGAATGTAGATATCCTGGTCAAGAAATTAAATCCACCGGCCTGATTAATTTAAAATAAAGGGAGCTTTTCTAATCCCTTTATTTTTTTCCACAAGTTATTCAGAATACCTGTGAATTGGCTGTGGATAACCTATGGATAATTTTTATGCTGTGGATAATGTTCTTTTTTCAGAAGGCTTATCCACATAATTATCCGCATCCTTATCCAAGAGGAGTTTTCCTTATATTTTCAGCCTTTTTACACTTATTCACATATTACACAGCCCCTACTACTACTACTACGGATAGTAACTTATATTTATCTGTTATTTTTCACCGAAAGGAGTTATACACAATTATGAAGATTATTTGTTCGAAAAGCCAGTTTCTTCGAGGAGTTAACATTGTTTCTAAAGCAGTGTCCAATAAGACAACTATGGAAATTTTAGAATGTATTCTCATTGAAGCTTTTGATGATTGCATTAAACTGACAGCCAATGATACAGAGTTAGGTATTGAAACTACAATTCAGGGTGAGATTATCGTACCGGGTAAGATTGCTCTTGAAGCGAAACTTTTCTCAGAGATTATCAAAAAAATCCCGGATAATGATGTTATTTTAGAAACAGAAGAGAATGGCAACACCAGCATTCGCTGTGAACAGATTCATTGTAATATCATGGGAAAACAGGGTGACGATTTTTCTCATTTACCGGAAATTACAAAAGAAAATAAAATCACGATTTCCCAGTATGACTTAAAAGAAATTATCCGACAGACGATCTTTTCCGTCTCCGATAATGAAAATAACAAATTAATGACAGGTGAGTTATTAAGTATTGAAAACAATAAACTGACCATTACTTCTCTGGATGGCCATCGTATTTCTGTCAGAAAAATTGAACTGACAGACAATTATCCGAAAACAGAAGTCATTATTCCGGGAAAAACCTTATCGGAAATCAGCAAAATTCTTCCGGGAGAAGCAAAGGATTTTGTTAACTTATATCTCACAGATAAACACATTTTATTTGAATTTGATGAGACTCTGGTGGTTTCCCGTTTATTGGAAGGGAAATTTTATAATATCGGACAGATGTTATCGACAGATTATGAAACAAAAATTGTGGTAAATAAAATGGAACTCCTTCGTTGTCTGGATCGTTCCACCTTATTTGTTAAAGAATCTGACAAAAAACCGATTATTCTGAAAATAGAAAACAATAAAATGGATCTGATGATTTCTTCTCAGATTGGTTCCATGCAAGACCAGATCCAGTTGAAAAAAGAAGGAAAAGATCTGCTTATCGGTTTCAATCCAAAGTTTCTGGTGGATGCCCTGCGTGTCATTGATGAAGAAGAAGTTACGATTTATATGATCAATTCCATTGCTCCATGTATTATCCGGGATGAACAGGCATCTTATCTGTATTTGATCTTACCGATTAATGTAAATAACAGTGGAATTTAGGAGGAGCTATGAAGACAGTAAAATTAAGAGATGAATATATCAAATTAGGACAGGCTTTAAAGGCAGCCGGTCTGGTTTCCTCCGGATTGGATGCAAAATTTGTCATTCAGGATGGACTGGTTAAGGTAAATGGTGAGGTGGAAACCCAGCGCGGCAAAAAATTATATGATGGTGCTGTGGTGGAATTTGATGGGGAACAGATAAAAATTGTAAAATAACAGTTATCATATCGGCTCAGGGAGGAAAGAAAATGTACGTGGAATCTATTGAATTAAAAAATTATCGGAATTATGATTCAGCCCACGTCTTATTTTCTCCCGGAGTCAATATTTTTTTTGGGGATAATGCCCAGGGAAAAACGAATCTTCTTGAGGCTGTTTACTTAAGTGGAACTTCCAGATCTCATCGGGGAAGCAGAGACCGGGAGTTGATTGGATTCGATAAAGAAGAAGCTCATATTCGTCTTTTTTTTCACAAAAAAGAGTTGTCACATCGGCTTGATTTCCATCTAAAACAGAAGAAAGCCAAGGGAATTGCCATCGACGGACAGCCAATTCGAAAAAGCAGTGACCTTCTGGGAATGCTGCAGGTTGTCTTTTTTTCTCCGGAAGATCTGAGTATCATAAAGAATGGTCCGGGAGAGAGAAGAAAGTTTCTTGATATGGAGATGAGCCAATTGGACAAGGGGTATCTTCAATATCTTGCCGCCTATAATAAACTGTTGTCAGAAAGAAACAGCCTTTTAAAGCAAATCAGTATTTATCCTCAGCTCAGAGAGACTCTGGACGGGTGGGATATGCAGCTGGTGGAAACCGGCCGGGTGATCATAAAAAAACGAGAAGAGTTTATGGCTTTGATTGATGAAATGATGCGGGAGATTCATGGGAAGCTGACGGGCAATAAGGAAACCATTCAGGTTATTTATGAGAAAAATGTAGAGGAACAGGAATTTTCTGAGGTTTTGAGAACCCAGAGAGACCGGGATATCCGTTATGGTACCACATCGGTGGGACCGCATCGAGACGATATTGCTTTCCGGATCAACGAGATCGACATTCGTAAGTTTGGTTCTCAGGGACAGCAGAGAACAGCGGCGCTGGCACTGAAAATGTCGGAAATCCGTCTGATTGAACAGATTTCCGGAGATAAGCCAATTTTACTGTTGGATGATGTGCTGTCAGAGCTGGACAGCCACCGACAAAATTATTTATTGGAGAGCATATCCGATATTCAGACGATGATTTCCTGTACCGGTCTTGAAGATTTTGTAAATACCAGGCTGCATCTGGATAAAATATTTTATGTGGAACAGGGAAACATTTCCGATTATGAATCGAAACAGGAATAGTTTTATAAAATGGATTCGTTTAAAAAGTTGAATCTTTGGCAATGTTTATGTTATAATATAGCTTATGCTATAAGTGTTTTTCGTTATTTTTTTGGCAGGAGGTTAAAGTATGAGTGAAGAACAGAATTCCGTATCCCAGGAATATGGTGCGGATCAGATTCAGATATTAGAAGGCCTGGAAGCAGTACGTAAAAGGCCTGGTATGTACATTGGAAGCACTTCCTCAAAAGGCCTTCACCATTTGGTATATGAGATTGTAGATAATTCCATTGATGAGGCACTGGCAGGTTACTGCGATACGATTGAAGTGTTCATCAATAAAGATAATTCGATTACTGTCCGGGATAACGGAAGAGGAATTCCTGTCGGAATCAATAAGAAGAAAGGAATTCCGGCTGTAGAGGTTGTATTTACAATTCTTCATGCCGGAGGTAAGTTTGGCGGTGGAGGATATAAGGTATCCGGAGGACTCCACGGTGTAGGTGCTTCCGTTGTTAATGCATTGTCCACATGGCTTGAGGTAGATATCAGTCATGAAGGAAAGATTTATCGCCAGAGATATGAGCGGGGCAAGGTAATGTATCCGCTGACGATCGTGGGCGATACGGACCGAAGAGGAACCGAGGTCAGATTTTTGCCGGATCCTCAGATTTTTGAGGAGACAGAATTTGATTTTTCCGTTCTCAAACAACGACTGAGAGAGATGGCTTTCCTCACCAGAAATTTAAAAATTGTTCTGACAGATTTAAGAGAAGAACAGGAGAACAGCCTTGTTTTTCATTATGAAGGCGGAATCAAAGAATATGTAGAGTACCTGAACAAACAGAAGGAAGCCCTTTATCCGGAAGTCATTTACTGCGAGGGTAAAAAGGGTGATGTTTACGTTGAAGTTGCCATGCAGCACAACGATTCCTACAATGAAGGTGTCTACAGCTTCGTAAATAATATTACCACACCGGAAGGCGGAACCCATCTGGCCGGTTTTCGAAGTGCGCTGACCAAAACCTTTAATGATTATGCCAGAAGCAGTAAGCTGCTCAAGGATAATGAGCAGAATTTATCCGGAGAAGATATCCGTGAGGGTCTGGTGGCGATCATCAGTATTAAGATTCCGGAGCCTCAGTTTGAAGGCCAGACCAAACAGAAGCTTGGTAACAGTGAGGCACGGGGTGCCGTTGACAGTGTGGTGAGCGAGCAGCTTACTTATTTCCTGGAACAGAATCCAAATGTGGCAAAGACCATCTGCGAGAAGGCAATTCTTGCTCAGAGAGCCAGAGAGGCTGCAAGAAAGGCAAGAGATCTTACCAGAAGAAAGTCTGCATTGGATGGCATGAGCCTTCCGGGCAAGTTAGCAGACTGTTCCGATAAAGATCCGGCCAATTGCGAGATTTATATCGTTGAGGGAGATTCCGCCGGCGGTTCCGCAAAGACAGCGAGAAGTCGTGCTACTCAGGCGATTCTTCCCCTTCGTGGAAAGATATTGAATGTAGAGAAGTCCAGATTGGACAAAATTTTGGTAAATAATGAGATAAAGGCTATGATTACGGCGTTCGGAACCGGAATTCATGAGGATTTTGATATTTCCAAGTTAAGATATCACAAAATTATCATCATGACCGATGCCGATGTGGACGGTGCGCATATTGCGACATTGCTCCTGACATTTTTATACCGTTTCATGCCGGAACTGATTCGTCAGGGATATGTTTATCTGGCACAGCCACCTCTTTACAAGATCGAAAAAAATCGAAAAGTGTGGTACGCTTACAGTGATGAGGAGCTGAATCAGATTCTTACCGAGATCGGAAGAGACAGTAATAATAAGATTCAGCGTTATAAAGGATTGGGAGAGATGGATGCGGAGCAGCTCTGGGAGACCACCATGGATCCGGAAAAGCGTATTTTGCTTCGGGTGAATATGGACGAAGATGCCGCTTCTGAACTGGACCTTACCTTTGACACGCTCATGGGAGACCGGGTTGAGCCGAGACGTGAATTTATCGAGGCTAATGCGAAGTATGTACAGAATCTGGATGTCTGATAGAGGCTGAATTTCGGCATGTAGTAAGGATGCTGCGTAATTCGCGATGAAATCAGGAGGAAAAAATGGACGAAAGTAATATTTTTGATAAAATCCATGAGGTGGATTTAAAAGACACCATGGAGAAATCTTATATCGATTATGCCATGAGCGTAATTGTTTCAAGGGCTCTTCCTGATGTACGGGATGGTTTGAAGCCGGTACAGAGAAGAATCCTTTATTCAATGATTGAATTAAATAATGGGCCGGATAAACCTCACAGAAAATGTGCCCGTATCGTCGGCGATACCATGGGTAAATATCACCCTCATGGTGACAGCTCTATTTACGGAGCCTTGGTAAATCTTGCCCAGGAATGGTCAACCAGATATCCGTTGGTGGATGGTCACGGAAACTTTGGTTCCGTGGACGGTGACGGTGCAGCGGCCATGCGTTATACAGAGGCAAGACTTTCCAAAATTTCCATGGAAATGACTGCAGACATTTATAAAGATACCGTAGATTTTGTACCTAACTTTGATGAGACAGAAAAGGAACCGAGTATTCTTCCGTCCCGTTTTCCGAATCTTATGGTAAACGGAGCCCAGGGTATTGCGGTAGGTATGGCTACCAATATTCCACCTCACAATCTGAGAGAGACCATCGATGGTGTGGTGAAAATCATTGATAATCAGGTGGAAGAAGACAGAGATACCAGTATTGAAGAATTGATGGAGATCGTGAAGGGACCGGATTTCCCGACAGGAGCTTCTATCCTCGGAAGAAAAGAAATTGAAAAGGCATACCGCACCGGCCGTGGTAAGATCAAGGTACGTGCGGTGACCAATATAGAACCGATGAATAATGGAAAGCAGCGCATTGTCGTGACAGAGCTTCCATATATGGTAAACAAAGCCAGATTAATTGAGAAAATTGCCGATCTGGTAAAAGAAAAGAGAATTGACGGAATCACAGAACTTCGTGATGAATCAGACCGTTCCGGAATGAGAATTTGTATTGAAACCAGAAAAGATGTCAATGCCAATGTTTTACTGAATCAGCTGTTCAAACATACACAGCTTCAGGATACCTTTGGCGTGATCATGCTTGCGCTGGTTGATAATCAGCCGAAGGTTCTGAACTTAAAGGAAATGCTTTCCTACTATCTGGATCATCAGAAAGATGTTGTGACCAGAAGAACCAAATATGAGCTGAATAAGGCAAAAGAGAGAGCCCATATTTTAGAAGGATTGTTAAAAGCCCTGGATGTGATTGATGAAGTGATCCGGATCATCCGCAGTTCCAAAAGTGTAGCGGAAGCAAAAGCCGGATTAATTGAGAGCTTTGCCTTCTCTGAAGCGCAGGCTCAGGCAATCGTTGATATGCGTCTTCGTGCTCTGACCGGATTGGAAAGAGAAAAACTTCAGGCAGAGTATGATGAACTGGAGAAGAAGATTGCAGAGTACGAAGCAATTCTGGCCGATGAGAAAGTACTTCTCGGTGTAATTCGAAAAGAAATCACTCTGATTCGTGATAAATATGGCGATGAAAGAAGAACTTCCATTGAAATTGATGCTGAAGATTTTTCTGATGAGGCATTGATTCCAAGAAAAGATACGATCATCACATTTTCAAGACTCGGATATATCAAGCGGATGACGCTGGATAATTTCCACAGTCAGAATCGTGGCGGAAAGGGAATCAAGGGCATGAATGTACTTGATGAAGATATGATTAATGATATGTTCATGACCAGTACCCATAATTATATTATGTTCTTCACCAATCGCGGAAGGGTATACCGTCTGAAGGGATATGAGATTCCGGAAGCAGGAAGAACTGCCCGGGGTGTTAACATCATCAATCTGTTACAGCTCCAGCCGGAAGAAAAAATTACTGCCATTATTCCGGTAGAAGAAGCAGAGGACAGACCGTATCTTATGATGGCTACCCGGAAGGGAATAATTAAAAAGACAAATTTCAGTGAATATCAGAATATCCGAAAGAGCGGACTGGCTGCCATTACCCTGCGGGACGGCGATGAGCTGATCGAGGTAAAACAGGTAGGCAAAGAGGATGATATTTTCCTCATCACGAAAGAGGGCCAGTGTATCCGATTCTCTTCGGATAATGTCAGGGAAATCGGAAGAGTTTCCATCGGAGTAATCGGCATTCAGCTGGGAGATTCTGATGAGGTAATCGGAATGCAGATCAGTTCGGAAGGCGAAGATCTTCTGGTGGTTTCTGAGAAGGGTATGGGAAAACGTACTCCGATTCCGGAATTTACCGTTCAGAATCGAGGTGGAAAGGGACTTCGATGCTATAAAATTACAGAAAAGACCGGTTATGTTGTGGGAGCTAAAATTGTCAGTGCAGACGAGGAAATTATGATGATCACAACAGAGGGAATTGTCATTCGTATGAAGAGCGATACCATTTCTGTAATTGGAAGAAATACTTCTGGAGTGAAATTAATGAATATCGATGCCGACAGTGACATTAAAGTTGCAAGAGTTGCAAAAGTGAAGCAGACGGAGCCGGAAGAAGATTCCCAGGATATCACAGAAGAAGAACAGGTAGAAGAAACTTTTGAAGAATAACAAGGAAGAGGCTGTCGCACGAAAAAGACGATGGCCTCTTTTTATATAAAGAGAGAGGTGTGGATATGAAGACAATTCATGTGGATACAATCATTCAAAATATAAAGGAAATGTGTATAGAGGCAAATTATTATTTATCCGATGATATGAAAAATGCTCTGAATCAGGCAGCAAATAATGAGAAAAGTCCCCTTGGACAGCAGATACTGGAGCAGCTGAAAGAAAATCTGCAGATTGCCGGAGATAATCAGATTCCAATCTGTCAGGATACGGGAATGGCTGTTGTATTCGTGACAATGGGACAGGATGTGAGAATTGAAGGAGGTTCCCTGTCTGACGCAATTCATGAAGGCGTCAGGAGAGGATACACAGAAGGATATTTGAGAAAATCTGTTGTGAGTGATCCATTTATCCGAGAAAATACAAAGGATAACACGCCGGCTGTCATTCATTATGATATTGTGCCGGGAGAGGAATTAAAGATTACGGTAGCTCCAAAAGGATTTGGTAGTGAAAATATGAGTCGGATCTTCATGTTAAAGCCGGCAGATGGTATTGAGGGAGCAAAGGAAGCAATCTTGACAGCTGTAAAAGATGCAGGACCAAATGCCTGTCCTCCGGTTGTTGTAGGTGTCGGAATCGGGGGTACCTTTGAGAAAGCAGCATTGCTTGCAAAGCAGGCTCTGACCAGAGAGGCAGGAACTCATTCTGATATTCCATATGTAAAAGAAATGGAAGAAGAATTACTTGAGAAAATAAATTGTCTTGGAATCGGACCGGCAGGTTTGGGAGGAACAGTGACAGCCCTTGCGGTAAATATTAATACATATGCTACCCATATTGCAGGACTTCCGTTAGCTGTCAATATGTGTTGTCATGTCAATAGGCACAGTACAAGAGTATTATAAAAGTTTCTAAATTTGATAAAAAAGAAGATGGAGGAAAGTATGAATAAAAAAATTCAGGTTCCACTGTTAAAAGAGGATATTGATGAATTAAGAGCAGGAGATTATGTCTATTTGACAGGGACAATCTATACGGCAAGGGATGCAGCTCATAAAAGAATGTATGATTCTATGAAAAAAGGGGAAGAATTACCGATAGAATTAAATGGAAATGTATTATATTATCTCGGACCAAGTCCGGCCAGAGAAGGACAGGTCATCGGATCTGCCGGTCCTACTACCAGCAGCAGAATGGATAAATACACCCCGGATATGCTGGATGCAGGATTAAAAGGTATGGTTGGAAAAGGAAAACGCTCCAAAGAAGTGATTGAGGCAATGAAAAGAAATGGGGCAGTATATTTTGCTGCAGTTGGTGGAGCAGGTGCCCTTTTGGCTCAATGTATCAAAGAAGCAGAAGTTGTTGCTTATGATGATCTGGGAACAGAGGCGATTCGTCGTTTACATATAGAAGATCTTCCTGTCATTGTCGTAATCGATAAAGAAGGAAATAATCTATATGAAACAGCAACGGAGAAGTGGGTGCGATAAAATTATAAAACTGTTAAAAATAATTTGTTTTTTTCCTTGACAATAATATGGGTTTTTGTTAATATAATATAGCGTTGTGCATTTGAAGCACAATGAATTAAATATTTTATTATATTTAGGCATATGGAGAAGTACTCAAGTGGCTGAAGAGGCGCCCCTGCTAAGGGTGTAGATCGTTTGCGCGGTGCGAGGGTTCAAATCCCTCCTTCTCCGTATTATTATTTCGCTTTTTTTAGAAAAATGAAAATAATAAT
>JALERO010000020.1 GCA_022764265.1 Eubacterium sp.
GACGTAAGGAAGGAAAATCCGTTTCCCTTCCTCCCGGAGATTGACCTCCGCATTCCGCTCCCTCTGGAAGGCATGTCCGCAGGCCGGACATTCCCAGAACCGGATGTTTAGGTCTTGGAAATCCTTCTCGTTGGTAATATGACAGATTTTCAGGAGATAAGTACAGGATTCCGGAATTTTTACGATAAAAAACGATTCATCCATCCACCTGCAGAGTTGGGGAAATTCTCGTTATATCATGTTAAATTGCACAAAAAAAAGCCAGGAAATAATCCCAGCTTCTTTTTACATATATTTCTCATATTCTCCGTGCACCCCCCATGGTTCTTTTATTCTGTCAAAAAATTCCGGGGGACACATACATGTTGCATCCTGATAAATCTTACCCTTATGGATGCGCTTTACCTCTCCATCTTTGAATTGTATGGTATATTTTCCACGCTTGTCAATATCGATTATTTCGAAATTCTGCACAAACATAGACAGCAATTCCTTCATCACTTCTTCTTTTAATTTCGGTTTTTCACACTTGCACCGTATACCTCTGCCGATAAACTGTTTTGGGGTACACTGAAATGTTGACTGACACTTCTTATGCCTGATCGCGACAGGGTGATTTTGGTTAATGTACGGGCTTTCTCTTTTGTACGCATCTCCAGTTAATTCACGGACTATTTGGTTTCTCTGCATACTCCGTTTGTTTTATCAAAGTATATTCTCTATTCAGATCTCCATAATTATTATTTGCACTACGGATCACCAATTTGTCAGTATCATCCGAAACAATAACAAACTCTGCATTTCCTTTAAAATTAGTTTCACTGCCATTTGCCACCCTTTCTGCAATAATTCTGCTACCTGATAATCTATAATAACATTCATAGCCTGTATTTGTTTCGTCATTCCCATACCAACCATGCGCTAAATCATTTTGCCCCATGCTGTCTTCAAAATAACATCCTTGTATAACTAATCTAAGATTCTTTGAATTAACATCGTTGTAGAAATAACTCAATGGATTTTCCTTTGGTAAATACGTCATAAAATAAGAATAAATTCCTTCTTCTGAAGCTTTCTTGCTTTTTCTATACGATGATAATGGAACTACCGGATTCGTCACTACCGGATTCGTCACTACCGGTTTATCAGATTCCGGATATTTAAGATTTGGAGCCTTTTTCATTTTAGGGAATGTGTAGATTCTTCCCTTGTCTTTGTAATTATTATTGATACTCTTAATCTTAAGTTTTGTCGATGTATTTGATACGATCTCAAATTCTGCGTTTCCATGGAAATTTGCACATGCACGGAGCAATGGTTTATTTAAACCATTTGGTCCTTTTTCATCATTATTTACTGGAAATGCTGTTATTTTTTTACCGTGAACCCAATAAAAACATTCATACGAACTTTTTGTATTATAATTCCAATAAAAACCATGAATCCAATTATCATAAGCATGATGGATCATAAATTTCGTTGCGCCATGAAATTCAAACGCCACATTTTTATATAAATATGGTTTTCTTTTCATTTTAATCGCCCGAAAGACAGAGTTGGATTTCATTTTTTGCCTTAGGATAACTGGTAATACCGTAACCTTACAGGAAAAAGATTTCTTCCCTACTTTAGCGGTGATATAGGTAGTTCCTTCCTTTTTGGCAATTACTCGTCCATTTTTTGTAACAGTTGCAATTTTGCTGTCTTTTGAAGACCAGGC
The DNA here is from genome assembly GCA_022764265.1 of Eubacterium sp. GTDB lineage: Bacteria > Bacillota > Clostridia > Lachnospirales > Lachnospiraceae > Anaerobutyricum. The sequence continues at coordinate 1,721 of JALERO010000020.1, forward strand.
TGCTTTCTTCTTGGTTCCAAGGACTTTTAATTTCGTATACTGATCTTCCGCTGCAAGACCTTTTTGTTCTGGATTTACAATCGTTAAACTTTTTGTATTCAGACGAATCGTAGCAGCAGATGGATACATTGGAATAAACCAGACAGAAGCTAACAGAATAAAAAAGAACCATAATTTGTTTAATTTTTTCATACTTTTGATTGTCCCTCCTATGATTAATTTTTTTTATTATAACATATCCCTCATTATTTTTGAAGATTGCAATAGTGAATGGCAGTGTAAAAAAACGTATATCTTTCACCTTGAATCATAAAAAATATTAGATGAATCTGTTTTAATCCTTTCCCCATCCCTGTTAAAGAAATATTCTTTCCCAGAATGAAAGAAATCCCTTGTTAACGATTAAAATGGAAAAAATAATAAAATCAAAAAATCGCTTGTTAACGATATAAGGGAAAATTGGGTAAGGAAGAAAACACTCCTTATTAACCATGTAACGTCCTTGTCAACCTTTCAAAGGGAAAACACCATCTAAACATTGCCCCCATATCTGTTACTTTTGGTGTATCAAAGTTACTTACGTCCAACATTGTTAAACTTCCACATCCACAAAACATTTCCCTCATATCTGTTACTTTTGATGTATCAAAATTGCTTACGTC
>JALERO010000030.1 GCA_022764265.1 Eubacterium sp.
CATCAATGCAGCATAGTCGAAACAAATGCCTTCTTTTGTTTGCATTGTCTCATCAATATCAGGCAGATATCCAATCTGCACATTCATTGCCTTCTCATCATCATAAGAGACATTTGCAATCACATAATTATATACATCCGACAAGAAATCAATATCCTTGTCAGCACTGCCAGCAAGCTCAGCCGCTTTCTTTACTGCGGCACTGTCTTCAGCGAAAGAAACATACTGATTCGGATATAAATAAGGAAGAAACTCGTCTTTCAGAGAAACGTCAACGGTCTCAGTGAACAGAGAAACATACTGGTCATTTCCGATATTTTCATAAGCAGAGACTATGTAGCTTCCTTCCCCGCCGGTAAAAGTAATGGGAATATAATCAGGAGAAGGAGAGAAAAAATATTTATAATTCGCCCCGTCCGGTCCGGTAATCTGAACATTCGCTCTGGATGCATTGCCGGTATAAAGAACCGTCATATATCCCTGATCAGTATGGGAGAGATCAATGACCAGCGGCTCATATCCGATCACGGAGGTGCCATCGGCAGAAGGCTGGTGGCAAATCTTCTCCCAAGTATAAGCGGAGACCGGTTCGCTGTCACTGCAGCCTGTACATAAGAACGCCCCGAACAGCAGTGGCAGAGCTAAGAGACACAATAGCCTGAATTGACGCATAAAAGCAGGACTCCTTTGTCATATTCTATTTAAAAATCATAACATGAATGGATTTGCGTTGCAACGGAAATTAAAAATATGACTCAGAAGAGGATGTTTTTTTGGGGAAAAATGGAAGTTTAAATTGATATGTAACAAGAAGAATGATATAATATTATTTACAATTTTGTCATGCTAATGCATGACGCGCATCTCGCAGCAAAAACGCCGAGACGTTCTTGAACAGATAGATGGGAGGGGAAAATGTTGAAAAAGTTTAAACATTGGAAACGGTTTATTGCGTTGCTTGTTGTTTTGGCACTTGTCATTCAGTGCAACTTTAATGCGATTGCATTGGATTCGGGCGGAGATAAACAGCAGTCAGCGGTAGCTGTGGTGAAGGAGACAGAGAACGAAGAAACCACAACGGAAGAGGAGAAGGAAGAGCCGAAGCAGGAGGTATTTGAAGAGAAGGAAGGGCCGAAGCAGGAGGTTATGGAAGAGAAGGAAGAGCTGAAGCAGGAAGCTGTGGAAGAGAAGGAAGAGCCGAAGCAGGAGGCTGTGGAAGAGAAGAAAGAAGAGGAGAAACAAGAGGCGGCAAAAGAAACCGAAGAACCGAAAGAAGAAACGAATATCAATTCGTCATTACCTGACAGCTTTTCCATTTCCGGAGACATGAAAGCCGGTACTTTGGAAGAGGATGAAACCATAGAAAGGGATATCAGTTCTGATATTACGGAAGCATCTATGATGATTCAGATTGATAGTAACTGGTATGATCTTTCTGAAATTCAAAATAAAAAAATGACGGTTCCCAAAGGAGCATCCGTTGAAGTCAAGATCGGCTATGGTAAATTGGAAAATCTGAAAGTGAATGAAATTCTCGTTTATCAGTTGCCGGAAGCCATTACAATTATCGATGAATGCAATGGGAATGTGATGGATTCTGATGAAAAAAAAGCAGGAACTTACCATATCTCGACCGGTGGAAAGATTTCGATTGCGATAGATTCCGAATATATGGAAGAACATCAGTATACGTTGCTTGGAGGAACTGTTACGGTATCAGGAAGCTTTCGTGATAATTGGGGCGAGGCCGGTGAAGGGAATATAATAAAAATTGGTGAAATTGAATTAGTGATACCGATTGAAGAAAAGCCGCAGGCGGAAGTAAGAAATATCACTGTTAAGAAAACAATAACGAGCTTTGATCACAATACGAATTATATTTACTATCAGATTGAAATCAAAACCGATGAGAATAATACAAAAGAGATAACAAATATAAAGATTCAGGACACATTTACTGTGAACGGTGAATATATCGATGGAAAATATGCTGAAATGCAGTATTCAAAAGACGGTATTTCTTTTAATAATGAGACAGCCACATGGACCATCGGAACCATGGGTGCGAATGAAACGGTTACCATTCGTTATCGGGTGCATGTTAAGGGAAGCTTTTTCAATCAAGAAAATACGATTTTGTGTCAGGGGATTTCAAATAAAGTTGTCTTATCTGCCGATGAGATTGAAAGTAAAGAATCCACAGCCGAACAACCATTTAACAATACATTGCAGATCAGAAAACAAGCTTCAACACCGGTGATTAAT
>JALERO010000062.1 GCA_022764265.1 Eubacterium sp.
GTCTCTCGTTTTTTAAATGGGGGAAGTTTAAGTGAGGAAAAAAGAATTCGCATTGGAAAGGTTGTAGAAGAACAAAATTATGTTCCTTCTACTTTTGCCAGATCTCTCCGGACGAAAAAAAGTAATCAGATTGGAGTTATCGTTCCGAAAATTGATTCCGAGGCTGTACCTCGGATTATTTCCGGCATCTCGGAGGTTTTGAACCGAAAGGGATATCAGTTCTTTTTGGCCAATACGAATAATGATTATATGGAAGAATTGAAATATATTGACGCATTTCAGAAAACCCATTTCGACGGAATTATCCTTCTTGCGACAGTGATTACAAAAGCCCATCGGGAGATGATTGAGAAGTCAAAGATACCGATTGTGGTGGTAGGAGAGGATGTACCGAAATGTTCCTGCGTTTTTCATGATGATAAACATGCGGCATATGATCTGACCACCATGCTGATTAGGAACGGATGTCGCAGATTCGGATATCTGTCCGTAACAGAAAAGGATAAAGCAGTGGGACTCGCCCGGACAAAAGGTTTTTTGGGGGCTTTGGAGGATAACGGTTTTACGGAGGAAGATTATGTTCGTCAGGAGACCGGTTTTTCCATGGAAGAAGGAAAGGAAGCCATGGCAAGACTTCTGGATCAGGCTCCGGATGTGGATGGTGTCTTTTGCGCTACGGATAATATTGCCATTGGGGCTATGATGGAATTAAAACAAAGAAAGATTGCGATTCCGGATCAGGTAAAGATCTGTGGTATCGGAGACAACAGAGTATCCAATATCATTGAGCCTAAACTGACAACAGTCCATTTTTATTATGATAACAGTGGTCATGAGGCTGCAAATATGTTGTTAAATATGATTCAGAAAAAAGAGGATGAACGCTCACCGGTCAAACGGGTCATGTTAAGCTATGAACTGGTTCGAAAAGAAACCTTATAAAATAATTACCAGTCATTATTCGTACATTTTGTATATATTTTTTGAAATATCATCTTTCCTTTAGGTGAATTGTTTGTTATAATTATAACGGAAATTATGAGAAGGGTTTCCGCAATGTATTAATTCATTTAAAGGAAGGATGGTATTTTATTATGGCAAACATTATTATCAGCCCGTCAAAGTATGTTCAGGGTAAGGGAGAACTTGCTAACATCGCAGAATACGCTGTTAAATTAGGAAAAAAACCTTTCATCTTAATCAGCGCATCCGGAATTAAACGTGTTGGGGATATTATAAAGGATAGTTTTAAAGATACAGACAGCGAACTTGTTTTTGAAGAGTTCCATGGAGAATGTTCCAAAAATGAAATTAACCGTCTTCTTGAAGCCGTTAAAGCAAATGGTTGCGACCTCGTAATCGGTGTCGGCGGCGGAAAGATTTTTGATACAGCAAAAGCAGTTGCATATTATGCAGAAACACCTGTTATTATCTGTCCTACAATTGCAGCAACAGATGCTCCTTGTTCCGCATTGACCGTTGTTTATACAGATGATGGTGTATTTGAGGAATACTTATGGCTGCCGGCTAACCCGAATGTTGTTCTCGTGGATTCTGATATTGTTGCAAAAGCTCCTGCAAGACTTCTTGTTTCCGGTATGGGCGATGCACTCGCAACATATTTTGAAGCAAAAGCTTGTCAGATCACAGATGCTACCAGCTGTGCAGGCGGAAAGATCACAACAGCAGCTATCACATTGGCAAAAGCTTGTTATGACACTCTGATTGAAGAAGGCGTAAAAGCTAAATTAGCAGTTGAACAGAATGTATGTACTCCTGCAGTAGAGAAGATTATTGAGGCAAATACCCTCCTTTCCGGTATCGGATTCGAGAGTGGCGGACTTGCAGGTGCTCACGCAATTCATAATGGTCTTACCTGCATCAAAGATTGCCATCATTTATATCATGGCGAGAAGGTTGCCTTTGGTACATTGACACAGCTTGTTATGGAAAATGCAGATGAGGATCTTTTGGATGAAGTAATCTCCTTCTGTATGGAAGTAGGACTTCCAACTACATTTGCTGATCTCGGAATCGAGAATCCGGATAAAGATGCTCTTATGGAAGCAGCGAAAGCGGCAGCAGTAGAAGGTGAAACCATTCACAATGAGCCATTAGAGGTTACTCCTGAGAAAGTTTATGCAGCAATGGTTGCAGCAGACGCATTAGGAAGATATTACAAAGGATTATAGGATAGCTCCGGCAGGGGAATTATCCTGATCATAAAAGGGATTTGTCCCGGTTATTCTGGCTGAATAAAAAAACCACTCCGAAGAATTTATTCGGAGTGGTTTTTTGTGGATATAAGTAATGTTACATGTTGCTGATAATTATTTATTTGCGATACAATATGCGGCGGCATCATAACAGCAGGTCCAGTAAGTACTGCCGGTAATATAGTAGGATTGTGCTACTTTTCCGAGAGTAGAGGAAGCATGGATATAATAATTATTTCCGATGTAAATTGCTGCATGATTGGAACCTGGTTGAATTCTCATGAGAATATCGCCTGGCTGAAGAGCAGACAAAGGTTTCTGATAAGGGGTGAGCCTCTTGATCTGCTGGTCGGTGGTCTCCCCAATATTGACTCCCGATGCAGCAAGAAAAACATCTCTCATCAAGCTGGAGCAATCGGCATATCCCGGAAGATTTCGGTTGCTCTGACTGTATATATTTCCAATACGGGCAGTGGCTGCAGAAATAGCCTTTGAACGGATAGAATCAGCAGTAGGATTATTGGAAGCAACTGTATTTCCAGGTGTTGTAGTCGTCTTCCGGATTGAGGTCAATGGTTTGCTGATGTAGGCGATACTGCCATTATAAGTTGCCTTCATCCAGTTGCCGATACGTGCGGTGCATTTCAGTCGGGTGTTTCTTGGCAGAACAGCCTTGACGCGATAATTGGTTCCTGGACCGGAGCGGAGATTCACACCGTCACCGGCAACATAAATATATTTATATAATTTTTTCAGATAGCTTGATTTAATATAATATTTTTTTGACTGAATCTTCACAACACTCCAGGAACCGAGAGTTCCCACTTTTGTGACTTTTTGCCCTTTTTTCAATGTGGTTATCACCGAATACCGAATACCTGGCCCCTTTCTGACATTGACTCGGGTTCTGGTCGTGCATATCGTTTTTGCAGTTAAACGGTAGGTTGATGCTGCATTTGAATCTACAGAGAAAATGAAAAAAAGAGTCAAAAATAAGACCATAAAATGACGAAAGCGTATTTTCATTACAACGCATCTCCTTATCACTAAATACTATGAAAAGTGTATCACAAATTCTGAAAAAAGGGCACTTTTTTTAGAAAAAATGTGAGATTAACTGTATTCCAGTCGAATCGAACTTCCATTTTGGCTGATATCTGATGGAGTGACGATCAGCTTCACGGGTACCCGGGATTGAATTGCCTCCACATGGGTGATGATGCCGATGCTTCGCCGCTTATTTGGCAAGCGTTCGAGACTGGTCATGACCACGTCCAGCAGATCATCATCCAGACTTCCGAAGCCTTCATCCAGGAAGAAAAGTTCCAGCGGTGCGGTGCCGTTCAGCTGGATAACAGAGGACAGAGCCAATGCCAGGGAGAGTGAGGTGATAAAGGTCTCTCCGCCGGAGAGCGTGTCACAAGGCCGTAAAATCCCGCCGTTTTTGTTGTCACGGATGATGAATTCCGTGGCATCATTAACCTCCAGAGCATAATTTCCGTTGGAAATGGAAGAGAGAATGGAGGAGGCTTCGGCTGCAATGTATTTCAAACGGGACTGGGCCACATATTCCACAAACGCATTTCCCTTGAATAGTTGTTCCAGCTGACGGATGAGCCCCCGTTTGTGAACGGCAGTCTTTTGTTCTTTCAATAATTTTTCTTTTTGATTTAACTGAATTTTGCAGGTTTCCAGTTGGTGGACGAGAAGCGCTTCTTCCTGCTGACTTTTTTCAAAGCATTGTTTGGCTGTTTCATAGGTTTCTTTGTATTTTTTCCATTCATTGGTAGTCAGGGTGCGGTTTTGCCGTTTTCCTTCCAGATATTGAAGGCGCTCTCTGATCTGCGCCAGATTATATTTAAAGTTCTCCAGTTCAGCTGTCTCGTCTACGATTTCCTTTTCAGAAAGATAAAGGGATGCTAAATTCGTATCCGAAGCGAAATTCATTCTGGAGAGTTCGGTCAGCAAACGTTCAGAAGATTCCTTTTTATAAGAAAAACAGCTTTTCTTCCGGCTGTCAGCAGCAGATACCTGTTCTTTTTTCTGAAGAAGAAGGGTACTATCCTTCTGATATTTTTCTTCTAAAGATTTTTGCTTTACTTCCAGGTCTTTTCGTTCGGCTTGCAGTTTGGTAAGAAGCAGAGAAAAGTCAGCATTTTTTGAGAGACCGGACGGGAATTTCTCCCATTGCTCCTTGATGAAAGCAGTATGACTGTTAATGTCGCTTTTGCAGGAGGAAATCTGTTGGGAGAGTCTTAAAATATTTTCCGATAAAGCTTTGCTTTTTTCATCATTTTTTTCTGCTTTTTGGCGGAGCTCTTTTATTTCTTTCTGCAGTTTCTGATATTTCACTTCTTGTTTCTGCTTTTCTTCCAATGCTATGGTAAAGTTCTCTATTTGCCACTGGCTGCGCAAATCAAGAATATGCTGACCGGAACTTTGTAATAGGGCAAATTCTTCCTGTAGATGCTGTTTCTCTTCAATAGAAGCATTCTGTTGTTGAAGATATGAGCCGCGAAGCGTTGTATAATTTGAAACAGTATTTTGAATCAGCTGGCTTGTTTCGTCGACTGTCATTTTTTCCGGATAAAATGAATCCAATTCATCTATTATACCGGATAAATCCGGACAGAATTCTTCTTCCTGAAATTTCGGGATCAGCCGAAGAGAGGTTTCCAGGAGAGAAATCTGTTTCTCCAGCCCGGAAATTTCTGTCAGGGCATTTTTTTCCTCTCTGTCCAATTCATCCAGACGAGACTGATATTCGTTCAATATGGTCTGAATCTGTGCATCATTTTCTGGAGCGTGATTCTGTACTGCTTCCATGTCGTGATGGAGAGAACCGCAGACCGGGCAGATTTGACCTTCTTTTAATTGGTTTCGAAGGATGGCTGCCAGATTCTGATTACGAAGTTCATCCATGGTTTGGAAAATCTGTTCCCGGTCCGTTCTTCGCTTTTCTTGTAAATTCAAAGCTTTTTCCAAAGCGATAGAGAAATCTTGCTGCTGTTTAGAGACAATCTTTATCAGAGCAGACAGTTGAATGCAGAGTTGCTCCAGTTTTTTCTTTTCGGCTTTTTGCTGCTGTTGCTTTTCAGAAAAGCGACTCTGACTTTTTTCGTATATTCGTCGTTTTTCCCGATAGGTTTCCTCCATTGCATGGCCTTTTTCCAGCGCCCTGATTTGTTCCGGCTGTGGTTTTATGGATTCTGCTTCTGCTTCCAGGTTCTCGATTTCTTTCAGGTAATGGCTATTTTCTTTCAGAAATTGTTGTTGCCTTTTTGTATCAGTTTCCAAAAGTGCATTTTGTTCCTTTAAAGTCTGTTCCAGAAACGCTTTTTTTTGGCTCCAGTTTTCGATGGTTGCAATCTGACTGATGGCAGTCTGGAGTTTTCCTTCTTCTGAAACAAAATAGGGAAGTTTGTCAGTATATTCTTTTTGGATTTGATTCCTTTCTTCTTCCAGTTTCTCATAGTCTGACAGGAAATGAGAGAGTTCGACTTTTGCTGTCTGTAGAGAGGCGACGGCTTGTTCGAAATCAGAGGAGGCCTTTGCTTCCTGCTCTGCAAAAGGGCGGATCTGATTTGCTTTTTTGCTGATTTCCAATTGTTTCTCCCGTTCTTCCATATAAGGTACTTTTTTTGTGGAGACATCGAATTCTTTTTTGAGCGGTTCGTATTCATCCAGAAGGGTTCGCAGTTCATCGGCTTCACGAAACGCATTTTCTGCTGTTTTTACTTCGGCGGACAGTTTTTTTGTTTGCCCGGAAACAATCTGTAATTGTTTTGTGAGACTTTGTAATTGCTCTGATGTGACGCCTTCATAAACGTTGAGCTGTCCTTCCAGATTACTTAAAAGAAGATCTTGCTTTTGTCTTGCGGAAGCAATTTTCTGTGTCATCTCCAAACCATATTTCTCCAGATGGAAAATTCGTTGCAGCATTTTTCTCCGGTCAATATTTTTCAGTTTCAGAAATTCACTAAACTGTCCCTGAGGAAGAACGACCGTGCGCATAAAATCATCGCTGGTCAGGCCAAGGAGGGCGGTACATTCCTGAGTGACTTCAGTGGGACGGTCAGCAAGTACTTCAGGGGTTTCTCCGGTGACATCCAGAAGCCGGCCGCTGATATTTCTTACAGTTGCCGTTTCCTTCTCTCCGTGATAGCGAAAAGAGCGCTCCACAAGATATCGGTGCGTCTCTGTGGTGGTAATAGAAAATAAAAAAGAAACAGAGGCAGTTTTTTCATTTATATTGATAAAATTTTTGGTGGAACGGGGGAGCTTTGCATAAAGAGCCAGCGTGATCGCATCCAGAATACTGGATTTGCCGCTGCCGGTTGGACCGAAAATCCCGAAGAGACCGGATGAGGTCAGTTGTTCAAAATCAATGGTCTGCTCTGTTCGATAGCTGTTTATTCCACGCATGGTTAATTTCATTGGTTTCATATAGTATCATCCTTTCGTGTTTTCCGGATGTTCATTGACGATTTCCATTAGGAGCTGAAGGGTTTCTTCTTCCATATCAACATGAAACTTCTTGTGATAGAAATCTCTGACCAGAACATCAAAAGGCTGTTCTTCCGGTTCCGGAAGGGCAGAGGAACTGTTGTCTGAATCCGGGAAAACCGGGCGGATTGACAGAATATCTGCTTTTATTTTTTTCATAGCCTTGATATCTTCTTCATGAATATAATGATCCGTTTTTACTTCCATATAAACCCAACAATCTTTATCTTCATGTTCTTTGCAGCGTTCCAGTGCATCCTCTATACTTTCACACTGCCAGATTTCAATTGGCTTATAAACGGGGAGAGGAATCTCGCGAATATTTGCGGAAAGACCCGGGTGTACTTCGATGGCAATGACCTGATTCTCGTAGGCAATTTCCCGTTGATTGTAATGAATTGGAGAACCGCTGTACCTGGCCTGGGGACATCCGGGAACCCTTTGTGGTTTATGAACGTGACCGAGGGCAATATAATCGGCGTTTTTTGGAAAAACCTCTCCTCCTACCAGATAACTGCCGCCCAGTTGGATACTGCGTTCTGAACCATCTTCCACACTGTTCATGACAAACAGATGGCTGACCACCAGATGGACAGCATCCGGTTTATATTGTTCCTCCAGTCGGTCAAACAGTCTGTGAATCCGCTGTCCGTAACTTTCTGCCTTCTGTACATCCTCTTTCGTCTCGTCCAGATAAACTTCTGCAAGACGTTTTTCGCTGGGAAAAGGAACAAGAAGAATGTCGGCTTTTTCTCCGTGAATCGTTGCATGGATATAGCCGGGACCGCTTTCTGTTATTTCGTTTTTTCCATATTTTCCGGTAGGAATCACCGTATTTGGTGTGCCGGCCATAACGATTCCGTGATCTCTTGCGAGAGGGCCGGAAGCAGTCAGCCGTTCCGGAGCATCATGATTTCCGGAAATGATGACGGTCATGCAGGCTCCGCCTCGGGATAATTGCTTTAAGGTATCATAAAATAACTGTTCTGCCAGGGCAGGCGGATTGTAGCTGTCATAAATATCGCCGGCAATCAGGATCAGATCAGCCTTTTCTTTTTCACATATCTGAACGAAATCCTGTAAAAAAAGCTCCTGTTCCGGCAAACGGCTGTGCCCTTCTATATTTTTCCCCAGATGCCAGTCGGCAGTGTGTATAATTTTCATAAAATACTTCCTTATTCTGTGTTGCTTCAAAATTGTTCTGGTGATAAATCGTTGTTATCAATAATTTATAATACCTGTTTATATTTTTCAAGGCATCGGGTAAATATTTCCTTGTCTGTATTTGTAAAATATGACTTTCTGTGATATGATGCATAGGTATTTGCGTGAAAATCTGGATGAAAGAGAAGGGGATATCAGTGGAGCATATTTTGGATATTGAGACAGAAGTCTTTGAGAAAATAAAAGACCATGAAATATTACAGTTTAAGGTGCCGGCGACTATGAATGGAGTTGAAATAAAGAAGTTTGATACCTTAAAATTGTATCATCCCGGTGAGGAGATTGAGGCACTGAGAATTGAAGTTGTCGGATTAGAACCAGTTACGGAAGAACAGAATCAAGATAGCTCTGGCAGTGAAACTGTTCATAAAGAGATGATTCTGGTAGAATTTCAGCTTCTGGAATGGATGTTTCGGATGGAAACCGAACTGGATGATTTTCTACGAGAAGAGAAAAAATGGGAGGGATTATTATGAAGCCGGAAGTAATGCAGAAGACCGTTGTTGTCTGGTTTTGTGCACTGATATGTTGTCTGTTATGGGGAAGTGCGTTTCCTTGTGTGAAAATCGGATATCAATTATTTGAGATTGGGGCTTCCGATTCTGTTTCCCAGATCATGTTTGCGGGAATTCGATTTTTTATTGCCGGGGTGCTGACCCTGATTTTCGGAAGTATTCTGCAGAGGAAACTTCTGATTCCGAAAAAACAGGATATTCCCTCTATTTTAAAGCTGTCTGTGTTCCAGACTATATTACAGTATTTCTTTTTCTATATTGGTCTTGCCCATACGACAGGAGTGAAATCTTCGATTATTGTTGCGGCCAATGTGTTTATTGCCATTCTAATTGCCAGCCTGATTTTTCATCAGGAAAAGCTGACAAAACAGAAAATGATCGGCTGTCTGATCGGATTTGCAGGCGTGGTTTTAATCAATACCGGCGGCGGTGGTATGGACATGAGCTTTCAGTGGAACGGAGAATGGTTCGTTCTGTTATCGACAGTGGCCTATGCCCTGGCGTCTGTATTTATTAAACGATATTCTGAAAAGATTGATCCTGTTCTGTTAAGTGGCTGGCAGTTCTGCTTTGGAGGACTGGTGATGGCTGTAGTCGGAAAGGGACTGGGTGGAACATTAGTGTTCTCCGGCGGGAAAAGCGCTCTGCTTCTCCTTTATCTGGCCATTATTTCATCAGTTGCTTTCACACTCTGGGGAATCTTATTGAAATATAATCCGGTTTCCAGGGTGACGGTCTTCGGGTTTATGAATCCGGTATTCGGCGTGATCTTATCTGCCCTGTTATTAAAAGAAAATGGCCAGGCCTTTTCTGTACGTGGCCTGACCTCTCTGGTTCTTGTATGTATTGGAATCTATCTTGTCAACAGGTGCGGTTCTCCTTCTGAAGCATAAATAAATAGGAATAGCGTGTGGTTTCTGCCATACTGCAGTCGAGGTCATTTAATATGGCCTCAATTTTTTTTAATGCATTTTCCCGTTCGGATTCCCGTTCAACGATGATCTCCAGTTCAAGAAAAGATCCCAGTTTTTCCACCTGATCCACGCAGGCGGTGACATTGTCCTGATGGTAGTATTGACGGAGCTTGACCACAGGAGACAGTTTATGGTATCCGAGAGAATATAAAATCTCACAGCAGATATCAGCGTTTCCAATCTCAGTCTCCAATTCCTTTCGAGTCATGGAAACATCGTCCAGCTTTGGTCCTTTATAGGTCAGGAGAGTGGTGATACAGGCTTTCGTGAAATTCTCACTTTCACGGATCCGCAAAGCTTCGTCTGTTTTCATAAAATCGTGAGAATCGCTGGTGAAATAGCTGTCGGATTCCCGGATCAAATCTCCCGGAATAAAACCGAGAGTGGTCAGTCCCCTCTCAATGGAGGACCTTCTATGTATTGGTAATTTTATTTCAACTTCAATCATAATAAGTATCTCCTGCATTCTTGAATATAAAGATTCCTGCGATTACAAAGCTAATTCCGGAAAAAACTCTTCGATAATATCACAGGCATCCTCTACCATTCTCAGACATGGTCTTGATTTGTAATATTGATCTGTTCGCTTGGATGGAGCGGCAGACTTTTCTGCCTGACGAAGACCCAACAGAGTCTGACAGGTAATAGATCCATTTTTTTCACGAAAACGGTCTGCCATGGAACGGACAACTTCGTAGTTATGCTGCTTTCCTTCTCTGTCGTTCCCGATAACAGAGCCGGTCTCCAATCCTGCGATGATAAACATGCCGCTGACAGCACCGCAGGTTTTGCGCATGCGCCCGATTCCCGCTCCAAAAGAGGCGGAGAGCCGGAGAATGGTTTCCGGATCAATTCCGAAGGCATCTGCATAGGCAGCGGCAACCGATTGCGAACAATTGAATCCTTCCAGAAATAATTGTCTTGCTTTTTCTTTTCTTCCAGACATAAATTCTCCTTGTTGATATCTAATTCCGTTCAAGATTGACGGTATAATTCTTGCCTAAATATTCTTTTGTTTTTAAATTTAATTTTGTTTCATTCAGTTTAAATGGAATGATCAGCTTCCCATCCGAACTTTTATCCAGCTTACGGAAGGTCTTAAAGAGAGCAGAGTCTGTATCTGCAGTCAGCTTACTTGCCTTTTTATCAAAATCAAACTGAATGGTCTGCTTTGCTTCGTCTATGGTTATCTGACCACGGATTGTATTGGCAGAATCCGAATCCGCCTCGCTGTCAGAAATGTACAGATACATGGAATCTGTGTCCGGTTCTGTAGCGAAATAACAATAGTGATTCACGGAATCAAAGCTCCAGTAAAAATGGGTATCGTTTATAGAATATGCAGTACTTCCCGAATTAAGTCCGTAGATTACGTTATTGTAAAATGTCATGGTCTGACCGTTGTAATCCATGATCAGGGATTCGTCGGAAGCTGTCAATTTCAGATCAATCTTGGATATACCCTCCGGTAACTCCTGGAGAAATGCCGGAAATTGTCTGTCCTTCTTTCTGCTGGTATAAAAAGAGAACGAATCTCCTTCGTTGGAGAGATAAATAAAGTTTGTAATGAAAGCACTTTTTCCGGAAACGGAATCGACGGAATACAGTTCAGCATATTTGTCATAGAGTGCCAGTTCATAAGTTGTCTCTTCAGTGGTTTCTCCGTTGTTGCTGTACCAGACATCATTTTCAGCAAGATCCAGCAGAGGACTGACGGTTGTCTCTGTATCGGTAGCTTCGGCGTCATTCCCTTCGCTTTTTTCGAAAACATAACTGATCTCATTCATGGTTAGAATCAGATGGTCAGAATCAGGGAGCAGGTAGGACAGTTCAGAACTTTCCTGAGTGGCCTCCCAGCCTTTCGGAAGAGCACCTGTTTCATTATCATCACTTTGAACGGTAATCTTCGAATCAGAATCAATGGTGAAGGTTCCGCTGCTGATGATGGAATTCTGCTCAATATCAGACAAAGAATAAGCTCCTTCGGAATCAATGATAAGATTCAGATAATCACCCCGGAACAGATCTGTTTTGCCCAGAGCATTGCCGCAACCATTCCAGGTTCCGGCTATAGAAGAAGAATCAGTATCTGATGGGGATAGTTTATTTTTTAAATTACAGCCGACTGTTAATAAAGCTATTAATAAGAAGCCTGTTAATAAAATGGTATTTTTTTTCATAGATGTTCCTCCTTGTTGTCTTACGCCGATTATATCACAGTTTAGTAGATTTTATATTCTTTTATTATTAATTTTTCACAAATTTATGATAAAATACAAATACAGAAAAGTAATTCAAAAATCTATGATAGATTCAGGAGGAAAAATGATGAAAGGACAGAAGCTTTACAGATTTATGGTGTATTTTCTGATGGCGGTCTGCGTACTTGGATGCATCGGTGCATTTGTTTTTATGGCCAATTCTATTATTATTCCGGCATGTGCATTTATTCTGATTGTGCTGGGAGTGCAGATCGTGGTTCTCTGGTTTTTGTGGAAGGATGGCGATGCCTATCGCAGGAAGGTGCGAAAGGTAAAGGATAAGAATAAACTACTTTTATCCGTGGTTCCCGAATTGTTTACCGAAGAATATCCGGATGAAGATGAGATTACCATCGATGGTGATCCGGATGGCAATTTTGGTCTGGATAAGGGTAAAATGAATAAGCAGTTTTTCCTTGACCGGATTTTGCCGGAACATCTGGAGAAATACCAGCTGGCTTACCGCCAGGTGACTGCCGGGGCTTCCATTGCATCTGCAAATATTCGGTGGAAAGATGTGGACGGCGAATATATCTGGTGTGAATATCATATGACCTCGGTTCGCACCGAAGAAAATAAAGTTCAGAAAATCATGGGCGTTCTTGTGAATACGGACCGAAAGCTGAAGGGTGAGCTGAAAAATCAGCAGATTTTTAAATGTATCAAACGAATCTATTCCAGAGTTATTTTCTGGGATCTGGATACGGATCACTATGAATATCTTCAGAGAGATGATCTGGTATATTATAATTATAGTAAATCCGGTGATTTTTCAGAAATTAACAGAAAATATATTCAAAATTATGTTCTGGAAGAAGACCGGGCAGGGTTGTCGAAGGTTCTCAGCGCGGATTATCTGAAAGATCATTTATCTGTTGATCATCCCAGTGTTTTAATAGAATATCGAAAAAATAAAAAAGAAGAGGAATGGGAAGTGATGGAGGCTGTTCTTTTGTCTCTTGGCGATGAGAGACCGGCAGAGGTTCTGTTGACAGTCAGAGACAAAAAAGAGTCGGAAATTGTGGCATTTTGATGTGAGATCTGCCGGATTGTCGGAAATTTACGGCAAAATGTCGGGTTGCGTTTGGGAATATCTTATTGTATACTTTTTTGTAGAAATTATTAATTGTTGTTTTAAATTCAAAGGAGGACTCCCAATGGAGATGATTTCAATTGAAAAAGAACTGAAAGAGAATTCTTATCCTGGAAGAGGAATAATTGTTGGTAGATCATCAGATGGAACCAAGGCAGTGACCGCTTATTTTATCATGGGCCGAAGCTCTAACAGCCGCAACCGTGTCTTTGTTGAGGATGGAGAAGGCATCCGTACACAGGCTTTCGATCCGTCCAAGTTAGAAGATCCTAGCTTGATCATTTATGCACCGGTTCGTGTTCTTGGTAACAAAACCATCGTGACAAACGGGGATCAGACTGATACCATTTATGAATGCATGGACAAACAGATGACCTTCGAGCAGGCTCTGAGAACCCGTGAGTTTGAGCCGGATGCTCCGAACTATACACCTCGTATTTCTGCAGTCCTTCATGTGGAGAGTGGTACATATAATTATGCGATGTCCATTTTAAAGAGCAATAATGGTAATCCGGAGAGCTGTAATCGCTATACGTTTGCTTATAATAACTGTCCGGCCGGTGAGGGACATTTCATTTCCACATACATGCATGACGGCAATCCGCTTCCAAGCTTTGAGGGAGAGCCTAAGCTCCTCGCCATTCCTGATGATATGGATGCTTTTGCAAATATGCTCTGGGAGAGCCTGAATGAAGATAATAAAGTATCTTTATTTGTTCGTTATATTGATATTGAAACAGGTGTATACAAAACAAGAATCATCAATAAGAATGCATAGGAGATAGAATATATTATGAAAGAATTAGAATTAAAATATGGATGTAACCCGAATCAGAAGCCATCCCGTATTTATATGGAAGAGGGAGAACTTCCGATTCAGGTATTAAATGGAAAACCAGGCTATATCAACTTCTTAGATGCCTTTAACGGATGGCAGCTGGTCAGCGAGCTGAAAAAAGCCACAGGATTTCCTGCAGCAACTTCTTTTAAGCATGTATCTCCGGCAGGCGCAGCAGTTGGTCTGCCACTGTCTGATACGCTGGCTAAGATTTACTGGGTGGATGATCTGGGAGAATTATCACCGCTGGCCTGTGCTTATGCGAGAGCAAGAGGTGCAGACCGTATGTCTTCCTACGGCGACTTCATTTCCTTATCTGATGTCTGTGATGTTCCGACAGCAAACATGATCAAACGAGAGGTTTCCGACGGTGTGATCGCACCGGGATACGAACCGGAAGCTCTGGAGATTCTCAAGTCCAAAAAGAGAGGCAACTACAATATCATTCAGATCGATCCTGACTATGTTCCGGCTCCGATCGAGAGAAAACAGGTATTCGGAATTACCTTTGAACAGGGAAGAAATGAGCTGAACATCGATGATGCCTTCTTCTCCAACATCGTGACAGAGAACAAAGAGATGACAGACCAGGCAAAGATTGATCTTGCCATCTCCATGATTACTTTAAAATATACTCAGTCCAACTCCGTATGTTATGTAAAAGACGGACAGGCAATTGGTATCGGTGCAGGACAGCAGTCCCGTATTCACTGTACCCGCCTCGCAGGACAGAAGGCAGACAATTGGTGGCTTCGTCAGTCCCCACAGGTAATGGGACTTCAGTTTAAAGACGAGATTCGCCGCGCAGACCGTGACAATGCCATCGACATTTACATGGGCGATGAATACATGGATGTGCTGGCGGACGGTGCATGGGAGAACATTTTCAAGGTAAAACCGGAAGTGTTTACCAGAGAAGCAAAGAGAGAATGGCTCGATAAGCTGACAGATGTAGCCCTTGGTTCCGATGCGTTCTTCCCATTTGGAGATAATATCGAGAGAGCTCACAAGAGCGGTGTAAAATATGTAGCACAGCCAGGTGGTTCCATCCGTGATGACAATGTCATCGATACCTGTAACAAATATGACATGGTGATGGCATTTACAGGTCTTCGTCTGTTCCACCATTAAGATCTGATACAAAAATATATGAAACATAGGAATCCGCTGGCAGAGATGAACATCCGGGAAGAATCCCGACTCCTCTGTCGGCGGATTTTTCTCATATAAGGGGGATAATAAATTAAGATGGAAAAAGAAAGAAACAGTCAACCGATCCAATGTAAGACAGAGCAATATGAAGCCACCGTTTCGGTAGAGGAATACATGGAAAAGTGTGTGGATGTACCAACGTTTTTAGAATGTTGTAAAAAGTGCGGGAATTATGAGAAAATCTGGTCCTGTCCGTCCTATGATTTTAATCCGGAGGATTACTGGAGAAAATATCAGACCTTTCATATTGTAGGCATGAAAATCTATGTGCCAGAGGATTTATTGAGTCAGACCTTTGAAGAAGAAGAGAGAAACGAATATATGAAATCAATCGTATTTCCGCATAAAAAAGAGCTGGATGACCAGCTATGGGCTATGGAACAGCAGACTCACGGAAGCATTGCCTTAAGTGCCGGCTCCTGTCAGAACTGTCCGCCGGAGGGATGTACCCGCCCGGAAGGCAAGCAATGTCGCCATCCGGAACGAATGCGCTACTCCATTGAATCCCTCGGTGGAAATGTGGGACTGACCGTCACAAAATATCTGAAACAGGAACTTCTGTGGATGGAAGAAGGAAAGCTGCCGGAATACTTTATTCTGGTGGGAGGGTTACTTGTATAATTTTCCTATTTCACCAAAGAATCCCGGATAAGACACATCGACACAATCACTGTCGAGAATTCTGGTTTCGCCACTGGCGTTGATTCCGGCAACGGAGAATGTCATGGCGATGCGGTGATCAAGAGAACATTCGATATCGGCACCGTGAAGGGCAGGTATCTGTTCTTTTCCGAAAGTGCTGTTGATAATAAAACCATCATCGGTCGGAATCACATCAGCTCCCATAGCCTGGAGGTTTCTGCTGACAATCTCAATACGGTCGGATTCCTTTACCCGAAGTTCGTGGGCATCCCGAATGATTGTCTCGCCTTTGGCAAAACATGCCATCAGAGCGATGACCGGAAGCTCATCGATAAGAGTTGGAATGATGTCACCTTGGATGACAGTTCCGATAAGCTGGGAAGAACGGACCAGAAGATCTGCCACAGGCTCTCCGCCTTCTTCTCGTTTATTTTCCAGTGTGATATCGGCGCCCATGGCCTGACACACATTCAGGATTCCGGCTCTGGTCGGGTTGATTCCCACATTTTGGATACGGATTTCGGAATCTGGGGTAATTAAGCCGGCAACAATAAAGAATGCAGCAGAAGAAATATCTCCCGGAACTTCAATGTGCTGGGCGTGTAAGGTCTCTGGGGGTGAGATCGTACAGGTACATCCTTCTGAACGGATATCTGCACCAAAAGAGCGGAGCATGCGTTCTGTGTGATCTCTGGAAAGAGCAGGCTCCGTTACGCTGGTCTCTCCATCTGCATAGAGACCGGCGAGAAGTACACAGGATTTTACCTGAGCGGAGGCAACCGGAGAATTGTAATGGATTGCCTTTAACGGCTTGCCCTTGATGACCAGAGGCGCACAGCCATTTCCTTTACAACTCTCGATATCAGCACCCATCATGGAAAGGGGCGTCATGATTCGCTTCATCGGGCGGGTATTAAGGGAAGCATCCCCGCTCAGCACAGAGGAGAAAGTCTGTCCGGCGAGAATTCCGGAAATTAATCGGGTGGTGGTTCCACTGTTGCCCACATCCAGAATCGAAATGGATTCTGACAATCCATGAAGTCCTTTGCCATGGACATAAATCGTATCATCTATTTCTTCAATGGAGATTCCCATTCGACGAAAACAGTCGATGGTTGAGAGACAATCAGCTCCTTTTAAAAAGCCGTGTACCGTTGTGGTCCCTTCCGCGAGGGCACCAAACATGATGGCACGATGACTGATGGATTTATCGCCGGGAACGGTGAGGGTACCCCGCAACCCTGATTTTTTGGTCAATATTTTCATAAATAAACATCCTTTTTATTATTATCTTAAATGAACGGTATAATTTCGCTCCCGCAATACTTCGGCAGCCCTGGTGCAGGATTCTTCGTCATATAAAATGATTTCCAGAACACCTTCTTCGAATTCACGGTTGTGAACAATACCGATATTCTTGATACTGATATTGTTGAAGGCCAGCTGGGAGGCAGCGGTGGCGATAGTTCCCGGCTCATCCGGGATATCGATATATAATTTGTGAACCTTGGTGAAAAGTCCGACAGAGTGATCCGGAACCGAATCCCGGTATTCCCCGGCGGTCTTAAAATAATCATTCACAAAACTGCCGTTTTTCTCATCCAGCTCCTTGATAACTTGCTGAAGATCTGCTACCATATCTCTTAAAATCTGCTGAATATTATCAGAATTATTCAGGCAGATCTGTTCCCACATCACCGGGGAAGAGGAAGCGATTCGTGTTATATCTTTAAATCCTCCGGCAGCCAGCTGTTTGAGCATCCCGTTGTTGTGATCGGACTTCCGCACCAGATGAACCAGCTCTGCCGCAATAATATGAGGCACATGACTGATGGATGCAGTGATGTAGTCGTGCTCTTCCGGTTTCAGGGTGACTGCCAGTGCACCGAGTCCCTGCACAAATGAAGAAAATCTTGCGGTGAGATGGAACTGGGTATTATTGCTTGGAGTCAGAAAATAGTAGGCGTTTTCCAGAAGATGATCGTTGGAGTTGGCATAACCGGTTTTCTCCGAACCGACCATCGGATGTCCTCCGATAAACTGAGGTTCCATGCCCAGCTCACGAACCGCCTGCTGCATCGGTCCCTTCACACTTCCCACATCTGTGATCAGACACTGATCGGAAACCATATCCTTTAATTTTTTTAAATATTCTATATTAATCGATACGGGTGCACATAAAAAAATTATATCGCAAGTGGCAAACCGGGAATCAAATTCATCAAAAAACTGATTCAGAACCCCTTCCTTGCAGGCCAGTTTGCCGGACTCCGTATCAATATCAAAACCGTAAATCATGCTTTCCGGATGGACACGGCGAATCGTCCTGGCGATGGAGCCGCCGATCAGTCCGAGACCGATAAAGCCAACGGTAAAATGTTCTGTGTTCATGCTAAAACCTCCAATAAAGAACTGTTATTCATTCTACATGGAAAATGATTTTATGTCAACACTTTTTAGTGTTAAAGTGTTTGGGGATTTTTTGCAACTTGCATATATTCTTTTGACAAAAACCCCTTGTCTTTTGTAAGGTTTTTTAGTAAAATAGTCATGTGATTGATTTCGAATTTGTAAAGTTTCATAACTCTATTGACAAATTTTACATAGAATTCGTTTCAAAAAGTATATTTATAACAACGCGGGAGGAACTGATTATGAACGTATATGCAACCGAGAATATTAGAAACGTCGTTTTGCTTGGCCATGGTGGCTGTGGAAAGACATCTCTGATCGAATCCATGGCATTCACCACAGGAATTATTAAACGAGTTAGAACGGTAGCGGAAGGTGGAACTGTAAGTGATTATGATAAAGAAGAGATCAAGAGAAAGTTCTCTATTCAGTCATCAGTCATTCCTCTGGAAGTAGATGGTGTTAAGGTGAATCTGCTGGATACTCCTGGACTTTTTGATTTCTCCGGTGAGGTCTACGAAGCACTCAGTGTTGCAGATGCAGCAGTTATTGTTATCAACGGTAAGTCCGGAGTGGAAGTCGGAACCAGAAGAAGTTTTGATTTCTGTGCGAAGAAAGGTATTCCGGTTATTGTATATATTACCTGTGTGGAAGATGAACATGTGGATGCTTCCGCAATCGTTGACGAATTACGTGAGAGCTACGGTAACAAGATCGTGCCATTCCACATGCCAATGAAGGAAGGTCATGAGTTTAAGGGATTTATCAATGCAGTTAAGATGCTGGAATGCCGTCTGCAGCCAAACGGAACTTATGACGAAGTGGAAGTAGAAGAGGGCGTGAACGACGAACTGGATGATTACCGTATGCAGCTGATGGAAGGTGTGGCAGAGACCAGTGAAGATCTGATGGAGAAGTTCTTTGCAGAAGAACCTTTCACAGATGAAGAGATTAAGGACGCAATTATCGGCTCCATTGCTAAGAGAGATCTGATGCCTGTTGTATGTGGCGCGCTCAATACAGATTACGGCGCAAACATCCTGTTGAATGATATGGTGAAATATTTCTCTGCACCTGGTATGGTCAATGACCAGTTTACAGGAGTTAAGGTTAAGACAAATGAACCTGTGACTGCATCTTACGATGTATCCCAGCCGGTAAGTGCATATGTATTTAAGACAATCGCAGATCCATTTGTTGGCCGTTTCTCTCTGGTTAAGGTAACCGACGGTATCCTGAAAGCAGATTCCGCTATTTACAATGGTAATAAAGATGCAGAAGAACGTATCGGTAAGCTCTATGTATTAAGAGGAAAAGAACAGATGGAAGTAAACGCTCTGTATGCCGGTGATATCGGTGCCATTGCAAAACTGTCTGTGACAAAGACCGGAGATACTTTATCACCGAAGGCTAACCCGATTGTTTTTGAATCTATTAAGATGCCGGAACCATACACATTTATGCGTTATGTGGCTAAGACAAAAGGTGATGAGGATAAGATTTCTTCCGCATTGAAGAAATTAATGGATGAAGACCTGACATTGAAGGAAGTCAATGATAAGGCAAACCGTCAGATGCTTCTTTACGGTCTGGGTGACCAGCATCTGGAGATTGTCAGAAGCAAGCTGGCAGAAAGATATAAAGTTGAAATCGAACTGGTGAAACCGAAAGTTGCCTTCAAGGAAACTATCCGTGGCAACGTGGAAGTTCGTGGAAAATACAAAAAACAGTCCGGTGGACATGGACAGTACGGTGACGTACTCATGCAGTTTGAGCCATCCGGTGATCTTGAGACTCCATATGTTTTCGATGAGAAGATCTTTGGTGGAGCCGTTCCGAAGAACTACTTCCCTGCAGTTGAAAAAGGTATTGCAGAAAGCTGTCTGAAGGGGCCGCTGGCAGGATATCCGGTAGTAGGTATCAAAGCAACCCTGATTGATGGATCTTACCATCCGGTTGACTCCTCTGAAATGGCATTTAAGATGGCAGCAATTACAGCATTTAAAAATGGTGTGATGGATGCGAAACCGGTTCTTCTTGAGCCAATCGTTAATCTGAAAGTAGATGTTCTGGATGCCAACACCGGTGATGTAATGGGTGATCTGAACAAACGTCGCGGACGTATCCTCGGAATGAATCCATTACCTGGCGGAAGACAGGAACTGGAAGCAGATATTCCTTTGGCAAGTCTGGTTGGATACTCTACAGATTTAAGATCCATGACCGGAGGAAGCGGAGAATTCTCCTATGAGTTCAGCAGATATGAGCAGATGCCGGCAGATGCACAGGAAAAAGTGTTGAAAGAAGCGCAAGCTGAGAAGGAGAATGAAAAATAAATATGATTGATAAGGCGATTGCATTTGCGACAAAAGCCCATGAGGGACAGTTGCGGAAAGGTACGAATTTACCTTATATTCTTCATCCGATGGAAGTGGGAATGATCGTTTCCAGGATGACGGATGATAATGAAGTGATAGCGGCAGCGGTTTTGCATGATACAGTGGAGGATTGTGACGGAGTTTCGCTGGAAATGATTCGGGAAGAATTCGGAGAGAAGGTTGCCCGGATCGTCACCGCAGAAAGTGAAGACAAAGCAAAAAGCTGGATGGAAAGAAAGGCTCATACCATTGATTTCCTGAAAAATGAAACCTTGAAGGATGCAAAAATCGTGGCACTCGGAGATAAACTGTCCAATATCCGTTCTCTTTATGGAGATTACAAGCGGGTTGGGGAGCGAATCTGGCAGAGGTTTAATATGAAAGATAAAGAAAAACAGGGATGGTATTATAGAGGCTTATGTGATTCCCTGGCTGATCTTGTAGAATTTCCGGAATATGCGGAGTTCTGTGACTTGGTAGACCGTGTTTTTGGAAATGTAATTGCTGAATAATCATTAATCAAATAATAATGGGATTAAGGAGAATATCCTTGTACAGCCTGAGATGGTGTATCGGGATATTCTCTTTTTGTTGTTTGGAAGTTTTTGTTGATTTTTTTTGAAAATATATTAAAATTGGTTGCATGATAGGAAATAATGTGTTAATATCTTTCAGTGACAGACAAATGTATTTGCCAGACGTACTTTTTGAAGCGAAATTATCAGAGGTTCATTATGGAAAATGGATATAAATTTTATATGGTAAAGAAAAAAGCACTCCCTGAAGTACTTTTAAAGGTTGCAGAGGTGAATAATCTGCTCAGCAGTGGCCGTGCCAAAACCATTAGGGAAGCCATTGATGAGGTGGGAATCAGCCGAAGCTCCTATTATAAATATAAAGATGATATTTTTCCGATTCATGAAAAGATTCAGGGAAAGACCATTACTTTTGTCATGGAAATGGAAGATCAGCCGGGACTTTTATCCAATGTTCTAAAGGTGGTAGCTGAATGTAAAGCAAATGTTTTGTCGATTCATCAGAGTATACCAGTGAATCACATCGCATTGATTACACTCAGTGTTTTGGTTCTTCCGATTACTGATGATGTAACAGAGCTTTTTGAAAAAATAGGAAATGCCAGTGGAATACATAATCTGAAGATTGTATCTGCTGAATAAATGTGAATGGTTTGCAATGAAAAGCAAATCAAGACAGGAAAGGAATTAAGGAGGTCAGTATGATAAACGTTGCAGTATTAGGTTACGGTACAATCGGTGCCGGTGTGGTAAAGGTGCTTCAGACGAATGCAAATAGTATTGAGAAGAAAGCCGGTGAGCGAATCCAGGTCAAGCGGATACTGGATCTGAGAGATTTTCCGGGAGATCCCAATGCAGATAAAGTGGTTCACGATTACAAGGAGATTCAGGAAGATGAGGATATCCAGGTAGTAGTAGAATGTATGGGCGGTGTTGAGCCGGCATATACTTTTGTGAAAACAGCTCTTCTGCAGGGGAGAAGTGTAGCGACTTCCAACAAGGAGCTTGTGGCAAAGCATGGGGCAGAGTTAATTTCAATTGCGGAAGAAAAGAAATGTAATTTCCTGTTTGAAGCAAGTGTGGGTGGAGGAATTCCGATTATCCGTCCCCTCAATGAATGTCTTACTGCAGATGTGATTGAAGAGATCAGCGGTATCCTCAACGGAACGACCAACTATATGCTGACCAAAATGGAAGCAGAAGGAGTATCTTTTGAGGAAGCTCTGAAGGAAGCGCAGGAGAAAGGATACGCTGAACTGCACCCGGAAGCCGATGTAGAAGGCTATGATGCCTGCAGAAAGATTGCCATCCTGACTTCTCTGGCTTACGGTAAGCAGCTTGATTTTGAAGATATTCACACAGAAGGTATCACAAATATTACAGCAGAAGATATTCGTTATGCTCAGAAAATGAAGAAATCCATCAAATTGCTGGGTAAGAGCTGGACCAAAGAAGGAAAATTATACGCTATGGTTTGTCCGTTCCTTCTTGACAACGATCACCCGCTTGCCGGAGTGAAAGATGTATTTAATGCTATTTTTGTCCATGGAAACATGGTGGATGATGTTATGTTCTATGGTAAAGGTGCAGGCTCATTACCAACAGCCAGTGCTGTTGCTGCTGATGTGGTAGAATGTGTGAAACATAAAGGACGTCATCTCCCAATTGTCTGGGAGCAGGAGAAGCTTTCTCTGGATGATTTTGGAGGCTTTGAGAGAAAATATTTTGTTCGTATGCCGGCAGACACTTCTGTGGAAGTGATTAAAGGCGCTTTTGGTGCTGTTGAGATGATTCGCCTTGATGATGTTAGCGAAAAAGCTTTTGTAACTGATAGTATGACCGAATATGAATATCAGAAAGCGGCAGATTCCATTGGAAATGTAATCAATATGATTCGTCTTGACTAAAATGGTGTATCCCTTCAAGATCCCCCGAGAGGCGTTCTTGAAGGGATAATTTCTGAAAGGAGTTTACATTATGAAATATATTGTTGTGCTTGGTGATGGCATGGCTGATTATCCAATCGATGAAATTGGCGGCCAGACACCTCTTGAATACGCAAAAACACCGATGATGGACCTGATGGCAGAAAAATCTGAGATCGGGCTGGTACATACAATTCCGGTGGGGATGAAACCGGGCAGCGACACAGCCAATTTATCTGTAATCGGATATGATCCGAAAAAATATTATACCGGTCGCTCTCCGTTGGAAGCGCTCAGTATCGGAGTTCCGATGAAAGATACCGATATTGCAATTCGTTGTAATATTGTAACAGTATCTGACGAAGAGCCGGAATATAAGAACAAAAAGATTATCGATCACAGTTCGGGAGAAATTTCAACTGAAGATGCTGATATTCTGATTCAGGCAGTTCAAAAGGAATTTGGCAATGAAGAGTTCCATTTTTATACCGGAACCAGCTATCGTCATCTGTTGATCTGGGATAAGGGCGAAGTGATTGAAATGACACCGCCCCATGATATCCTCACAAAAACCATCGGAAATTATCTTCCGAAAAAAGATGTGCTTGCACAAATGATGGAAAAGAGTTATGATATCTTGAACAATCATCCAATTAATATTGCCCGTGAGAAAGCGGGATTGAATAAAGCCAATTCTCTGTGGTTCTGGGGAGCAGGAACGAAACCGGCCCTTTCCGATTTCGAACAGAAGACCGGAAAGCGCGGTGTGATGATTTCAGCTGTGGATTTATTAAAAGGAATCGGTGTAGGTGCAGGTCTTAAAAACATTATCGTAGAAGGCGCTGACGGAACATTGGAGACCAACTATGAAGGAAAAGCACAGGCAGCTGTAGATGCCCTCACAAAAGACGGATATGATTTTGCCTACATCCATGTGGAAGCACCGGATGAGATGGGCCATCAGGGAAGTCTGGAAAGAAAAATCAAATCCATTGAGTATTTGGACGAGAGAGTGATTAAGATTGTCAAAGAAGGAATGGATGCTTCCGGAGAAGATTATCGTATTCTGGTAATGCCGGATCACCCGACCCCGATTTCGCTGCGTACCCATACCAGCGATCCGGTTCCATATATGCTTTATGACAGCACGAGAAAGAATGCCCGTCATATGTGGCTCTACAACGAGAGAGAAGCAGCGGCATCAGGTATGGATATGCCTTCCGGAGCTGCATTAATGGAACACTTTTTAGATTAAGAAATGTTGTGAGACAATAGGAGGAACAGAATGTTAATCGTAAAGAAATTTGGAGGGACTTCTGTAGGTAACAAAGAAAGAATTTTCAATGTTGCAAGAAGATGCATAGAAGATTACAAAAAAGGAAATGACGTAGTTGTCGTTTTATCTGCTATGGGCAAATCCACAGATGACCTGATTGAAATGGCAAGAGATATCAACCCATCCCCATCTAAAAGAGAAATGGATATGCTTTTGACAACCGGAGAACAGATTTCCGTTTCCATGATGGCTCTTGCCATGGGATTTTTGGGTGTGCCGGCAGTTTCTTTAAATGCATTTCAGGTTGCAATGCATACAACCCATAAATATGGGAATGCCAGATTAAAGAGAATTGATACTGACCGTATCCGCAATGAACTGGAACAGAGAAAAATCGTCATTGTTACAGGCTTCCAGGGCGTTGATAAATACGATAATTTAACAACGCTCGGCAGAGGTGGTTCCGATACAACAGCGGTTGCTCTGGCAGCTGCACTTCATGCGGATGCATGTGAAATTTACACTGATGTCGATGGTGTATTTACCGCAGATCCACGTTATGTAAAAACTGCGAGAAAATTAGACGAGATTACCTATGATGAGATGCTGGAATTATCTACCCTTGGTGCCGGCGTACTACATAACCGCTCTGTAGAGCTGGCTAAAAAATATGGAGTACAGATGGTAGTCAGATCTAGTTTGAATGAAAATGAAGGAACAATTGTCAGGGAGGAAACTAACATGGAAAAGATGCTTGTCAGCGGAGTGGCAGCCGATAAAAATGCAACCAGAATTGCAGTCATTGGATTAAAAGACGAACCGGGAATCGCATTCCATTTATTTAACGCATTAGCAAAATACAATATCAACGTAGACATTATTTTACAGTCAGTCGGACGTGATGGAACTAAGGACATTTCCTTTACCGTTGCCGAAGAAGAAGCCGACGAGGCAGTGGCAATCATTCAGAAGAGCTTTCCGAAGAGTGAATACAAAAAAATTGACGAGGAGAAGGATGTTGCAAAAATTTCTATCGTAGGAGCCGGAATGATGACCAATCCGGGCGTTGCAGCAACTATGTTTGAAGCTCTTTACGACTGTGGTGTAAACATCAAAATGATCAGCACATCCGAGATTCGTGTCACTGTACTTATTGATGAAAAATACACAGAAAAGGCAATGAACGCAGTGCATGATAAGTTTTCACTTGCAGATTAATTGAAAAGAAAAGATTTCCGTTTCTTTAAACGGTGATCATTAATACATAGAGATTGTTGTACATAGGCGACAATCTCTTTTTTTATAGAAACTTTTTGCTTTTTCGTAAGAATTTCGCCAGATTTGTGAAAAACTATTTCCATGATCTGTTTTTTGTGATATTATATATACTAAGCGAAAATGGGGGAGTTATATATGAAGAGACAAGATTATGTTTCATGGGACGCCTATTTTATGGGAGTTGCCCTTCTTTCGGCTGAGAGAAGTAAGGATAACCATACACAGGTGGGAGCCTGTATCGTCAGTCCGCAGAATAAGATCCTTTCCATGGGTTATAACGGGATGCCGACCGGCTGTGATGATGACCGGATGCCGTGGGAGAGAAAGGGGACACCGCTGGATACCAAGTATTTATATGTGTGCCACGCAGAACTCAATGCAATTTTGAATTACAGTGGGGGTTCTCTGCAGGGGGCGAGATTATATACCACCCTTTTCCCGTGCAATGAATGCACCAAGGCGATCATTCAATCAGGAATCAGGGAGGTCATTTATTACTCGGATAAATATGCTGATACCGATTCCACAATCGCAGCGAAGCGCATGTTTGATCTGGTTGGAGTGACTTATCGCCAATATGAAAAAGAAAATAAAAATTTGATTTTAGAGTTGTAAAAGACTTGACAGACGTTGGAATCAATGGTATAGTATTTAAGGTTGTTTTAGAACCAGTGAATGAAGCAGAGTGTCCACTCTCACCTTAGCACATTGGTGACTCGGGTTAATATCGTTGAAGAATAGTAATGGATTGTATTGTACAGATTTGTTATTATATGAGATATATGTGGATAGTCTTGCGACTATCCATTTTTTGTTTAATAGGGATTTACGTCAATTCTTATTAATTCAAGAGTGCCTTGGCGTGTGAAAGCAGGCTATAGAGATGATCATTCGAATGGTTTGTGAATAATCAGAAATTATGAGGGTAAGAACAATTGTTTATGGAGGTGTACTGCTATCAACGAATTGATGATTAATGAACAGGTACGTGACAGAGAGGTAAGATTAATCAGTGAGAGCGGAGAACAGCTTGGAATCATGTCTGCGAAGGAAGCCATGAAGATTGCAAGAGAAGCAGAGTTGGATCTGGTTAAGATTGCACCGAACGCTAAACCACCTGTGTGCAAGATTATTGATTATGGGAAATACAGATATGAGCTTGCTCGTAAGGAGAAGGAAGCCAAAAAGAAACAGAAGACAATCGATGTGAAGGAAGTAAGATTATCTCCGAACATTGATAAGAATGACCTGAATACCAAAGTGAATCAGGCAAGAAAGTTTCTTTCTAAAGGGGACAAAGTGAAGGTTACCCTTCGTTTCCGAGGCAGAGAACTGGCTCATGTTAATTCCAGCAAGGTAATTCTTGACGAATTCGCAAAACAGTTAGAGGATTGTGCTGTTGTGGATAAACAGCCGAAGTTTGAAGGAAGAAGCATGACAATGTTTTTAACTGAAAAACGTTAATTTTATATAGAACAATTTAGGAGGACTTAATTATGCCAAAAATGAAAACAAGTAGAGCAGCTGCTAAGCGTTTTAAAAAGACAGGTACTGGACAGTTAAAAAGAATGAAAGCTTATAAAAGCCACATTTTAACAAAGAAATCTCAGAAGAGAAAGAGAAACCTGAGAAAATCTACAATCACAGACCCGACAAACGTAAAGAACATGAAGAAGATTTTACCATATCTTTAATCGCATAGAGGAGGACGTAAATAATGGCAAGAGTAAAAGGCGCAATCGGCGCAAGAAAGAGACATAACAGAACATTAAAACTTGCAAAAGGTTACAGAGGAGCAAGATCCAAACAGTATAGAGTTGCAAAACAGTCCGTAATGAGAGCTTTAACAAGTTCTTACGCAGGAAGAAAACAGAGAAAGAGACAGTTCAGACAGTTATGGATTGCACGTATCAATGCTGCAGCAAGAATGAACGGAATCTCTTACAGCAAGTTCATGCACGGTTTAAAATTAGCCGGTGTGGAAGTTAACAGAAAGATGCTTTCTGAGATGGCTATCAGCGATCCGGCTGGATTCGCAGCACTCGCAGAATTAGCAAAAAGTAAGGTGGCTTAATGAAGAGCAGGACCAGTAAACAAAAGTTTACTGGTCTTTTTTATTTACAAAAAAATAGTCCATTCTTTAAATAACATTAAATTTTTGTTTCAAAAAAGGAGGAGATAATTAATGAAACATGTAAGAAGTTTTAAAAAGATGGTAATTTTGGTGATGGCTTTTGTAATGATTTGTGGATCAGTGAATGTATCAGCTGCTACAACTACATATAAAAGTGGAAGCAAAACATTAAAATACAAAGGTGCTTCCTACAAAGTTTATTATAACAGTAAACAGGTTTCCACATCCAAAAAACCGGCTCTTCTGATTAATGGAAACATTCAGATGAACTATAAGACTCTTGTAAGTAAAGGACCAAAGGTAAAAGCATCTTATAATAAAGCCAAAAAGAAAGTGGTTCTGTCATTCAATGGAAAGAAAGTGACTTTGGTAGCTAATAGAAAGACGATGATCGTGAATGGCGTCAAAAAGAAATTATATTCCGCACCAGTTTATGTAAAGTATAACGGTAGCAGTGCAAGTACATTAGTGATTCCGGTAAAAGCAGTTGTGACTGCGTTAGGACTAAATTATACATATGATAAAGCAACGAAATCAGCTTATATTACAACACCGACAACAACAACAAACAGTGCTCCGGCTGTCACAACAAATTATGATGGTATAACTGCATCTGTTTTTGCGAATATGACAACTGCTCAGTTTATTGCAACTATGGGACCGATTGCCCAGGAAGA
This sequence comes from Eubacterium sp., assembly GCA_022764265.1. Lineage (GTDB taxonomy): Bacteria > Bacillota > Clostridia > Lachnospirales > Lachnospiraceae > Anaerobutyricum. The sequence continues at coordinate 28,098 of JALERO010000062.1, forward strand.
TTATCATAGGTCTGGTGTGCTTGCATCTGTTACACTGGCACAGGCAATCCTGGAAAGCGGATGGGGCAAATCAAATCTCGCTTCCACTGCAAATAATATGTTTGGTATGAAGACTTCTCTTTCAGGAAACACCTGGGCAGGATCAACCTGGGATGGATGTAGTTTTGTTACTATTTTGACTGGTGAAGAATATGGTGGAAAACATGTTACAATCCAGGCGACATTCAGAAAATATAACTCCGTTGCTCAATCAGTAGCAGACCATTCCGCTTATCTTGTAAATGCAAAGAATGGCTCTGCATATAGATATGCAGGCTTAACAAACACAAAGAGTTATTCTGAACAGCTCACAATTATTAAAAATGGCGGTTACGCAACCAGTAGCAGCTATGTTTCTCAGTTGTCCAATCTGATTGTAAAATATAATCTTACTCAGTTTGATAAATAAATGAAAATGATATTTTATCTTTTTATATGTTATAATATAATGAGTATGTGAAGCTTGGAGGTTTATATGAAACATATTGATACACATATTCGTTCTATAAAAAAGTTATTGCTGTTAGTTGTTGTCGCAGCAGGTATTATTTTGGGGATTGGATTATCGATAACAAAGTGTGCTGCGGAACCAGAGCAGGAAGAAGTCAATGTGCAGGATGAAGATTCTTACGATCCGACAAAAGAATATCTGGATGTAGATAAGAAGTTTAAAGAATGTTATCTGATGGTTCGGGCTGTTCCGGAATCCGGTTTTCGGGCAAATCAGATTCCCGGAGAAGAAAATGATAAGTCTGAGGAGCTTTCCAACGGTCAGATATTAAAAGGAATAAAAAGAGGAACCTATGGAGACGAGACTTATTATCGTCTGGATAATGGCCTGTATGTTAACGCAAATATAAAAAATGTAGAACCGTTGACGGAGTATATAAAAGTAAATGGTTATCTTGCTATTACATATATCAGTGCATCGGGAATTAATCTCCGTTCCTGGGCGGATTTTGACGCAGACAATGTGGTAAAAACAGTATATGTTGGTGAGAAAATACAGGTAAAAGCAAAAGTATTGACGGAAAAAGGTGTTTCTGCTTATATCACGACAGATGATCTGTACATTACCTCGGATACCCGTTATCTGAATGATTATACAAGCATCCCGGAAGAAGCAACAACACAACAGGACAAGAAAAAAGATAAAAAAGATGTTTCTAAAAAAGATTATTCAGAGACTACTTCTTCAAAATAAAATCTCCTCGGAAGAAGTAGATGAGAAATAGAATAATCAAATGAAACAAAAGCAAATTATTTTCATTGATTTTGAAACTATTAAAAATATTCAAAAAATTAAAAAAAATTAAAAAAAGTACTTGCAATATATAAAAAGCCGTGTTATAATCAATTTCGTTGGTAAGGAAAACAACTTCTTAACCGATGAGCAGACGTGGCGGAATTGGCATACGCGCTAGACTAAGGATCTAGTCCGGGCTAACTGGGTACGGGTTCAAGTCCCGTCGTCTGCACTTTGAATAAGCTGAGAACTTAGTTGATAAAGGTTCTCAGCTTTTTTTGTTTGATAGGAAATTACGTCATATTGGAGGATTTCATGAGTGTAATTAATGTGGAACATATTTCAAAGCTTTATGGAGATAAAATGATTTTGGATGATTTGTCCTGCAGTGTGGATTACGGGGATAAGATTGGAATTATTGGTGTGAACGGAACCGGGAAGTCCACTCTGTTGAGAATCATTGCTGGGGATGAGGAGGCAGATCAGGGAGAGATTATATTCTCAAAAGGCATGACCGTTGGATGGTTGCCTCAGAACCCGGATTTTCCGGAGAAGGGCAGTGTCCTTTCTTATGTCTGTGAAGGGGCAGATGAACTGGATTATGGTTTTGAGAGTGAGGCAAAATCCATGCTGACCACCCTGGAGATAGAGGATTTTACACAGGAGCTTAGCGAGCTCTCCGGCGGTCAGAGAAAGCGAGTGGCTTTGTGTAAGGTATTACTCCAGAAAACGGATATTTTGATTCTTGATGAGCCGACCAACCATTTGGATAACCGGATGGCGGATTGGCTGGAACGATATTTGATTCAATATAAGGGTATTTTGTTGTTAGTTACCCATGATCGATATTTCCTGGATCGAGTTTCCAATCATATCTGGGAGATTGAAAAGGGGCAGGTATATTATTATGATACCAATTATTCCGGATATCTGGAGCGGAAAGCACAGAGAGAGGAGATTGCCCTTGCCACAGAGCGGAAGCGGCAGAGTGTTCTGAGAGTGGAGCTTCAGTGGGTGATGCGGGGCGCGAGAGCCAGAACCACCAAGCAGAAAGCCCGGTTGGAGCGATATGAACAGTTGAAGAATATGGAATCTCCTCAGGGGGCAAAACAGGTGGAGATGGAAGCTGTTGGGGCCCGTCTGGGGAAAAAGACCATTGAGCTTGAGCATATTGCAAAAGGATATGATGGAAAACAGTTGTTTTCTGATTTTACATACATTTTTCAGCGCTTTGAGAGGATTGGGGTTGTAGGGAATAATGGCTGCGGAAAGTCTACATTGATGAAAATCCTGGCTGGTCTGGAAGAGCCGGATCAGGGAAAGATTGAGTGGGGAGAGACTATTAAAATCGGTTATTTTGCACAGGAATGTGAGGTCATGGACGAACGGCAGCGAGTGATTGATTATATCAAGGATGAAGCGGAATATATCCGCACTACGACGGGAACTATCAGCGCATCCAGAATGCTGGAGCGATTTCTGTTTACGCCGGATATGCAGTATACACCGATTGCGAAAATATCCGGTGGGGAGAGAAGAAGGCTCTATCTTTTGAAGATTCTCATGAGTTCCCCAAATGTTCTGATATTGGATGAGCCGACCAACGATCTGGATATTGCCACTTTACAGGTATTGGAGAGTTTTCTGGATACGTTTTTAGGTATTGTGATCGTGGTATCCCATGATCGTTATTTTCTTGAGCGAATTGCAGACCGGATTGCCGCCTTTGAAGATGGACAGATTCGTATTTATGAAGGCGGATATATGGATTATCTGGAAAAGAAATGGGAATTTGGCATGATGGATGACAATCTGGAACATGTGGAATCCGGTTCCCGCATTCACAAAAAGAAAGAAAATCGTGCCAAAGAAGGAGAGAAAACCAGAAAAAAAGGTTCATACCGTGATCCTTCCACAAAAAAACTGCGCTTTACCTATATGGAACAAAAGGAATTTGATACTATTGATGAGGATATTGCTGTTCTGGAAGGGAAAATTGAGAATCTGGAGGGAGAAATTTCCCGAAATGCGACGGATTTTGTTCGATTAAATGAATTGGTGAAGGAAAAGGAAGAAGCAGAAGCTCAGCTGGAAGAAAAAATGGATCGCTGGGTTTATCTGAATGATCTGGCAGAAAGGATAAAACAACAGAAAAAATGAAAACAGCACTCATTGCCTGTAAGACCATAGAAAAGGAAGTTGAAGCGATTTTGGAACAATATTCGATTTCAATGGATTATATCTTTTATGTGGCTTCCGGTCTTCACAATTCCACAATGCGCCTTCAGGAGGCAGTAAAAAAAGAGATGGAAAAGTTGAAAGAATTGGATGTGGATCGTCTCCTTTTGTGTTTTGGCCTTTGTGGGAATATGATCGATGGCCTGGAAACCGGGAACTATGAAACTATTTTGCCGAAAACAGATGACTGTATCACTCTGTTACTGGGATCCAGAAAACGACGTAAAGATCTGGATGATAGAGAAAGAGGATATTTCCTTACAAAAGGGTGGTTACAGGGAGAAGCAAATCTTCATAAAGAATATAAAGATGCCATTGCGATGTATGGACAGAAAACCGCCGATGAGATATATCAGGAGATTTTTGACGGATATACCTGTTTATCTCTGATTGACACAGGTCAAAATGATTTCGAAGGATTTTATGAAGAAGGAAAAGAAATCGCGAAGGATTTTGGCCTCAAGCCCACGAGGATCGAAGGGGAAATGGATTGGCTGACAGGCTATTTGATGCAGGACATTGAAAGGTTGGAAAAAAATGATCGGATTGTGATTTATCCGCCTTACAGCCGTATGAGTTGGAAAGATTTTCTGGAATAGCTAACGCATGACGCGCATCTCGCAGCAAGAACGCTGAGGCGTTCTTGAATGCACACTTTAACAAAAAAGAAACTTTAATATAAAGAAGAAACATATTTTCAGGAGGATATGAACAGATGGAACGCGCTTTTTTTCCGGCAGATATTTTGCTGCCAAAGAATGGAATTGACATGGGCAAATGGTCAGTGGTGGCCTGTGATCAGTTTACCAGTGAACCGGAATACTGGGAGAAGGTAGAAGAATTGGTTGGTGGAGAGTCTTCCACTTTCCGAATGATTTTACCTGAGGTTTATCTGGAAGACGAGGATGTGGACGAAAGATTGGAGACAATTCGTAATTCCATGAAAGGGTATCTGTCCGGAGAAATATTTGAAGAATATAAGAATGCAATGATTTATGTGGAAAGAACGGACAGTACGGGAAAAATGCGAGCCGGTATTGTAGGCTGCATTGATCTGGAGCAGTATGATTACCATAAGGGAAGTACTTCACTGGTTCGCGCCACGGAGGCTACTGTTGTGGAGCGAATTCCACCGAGAATCCGGGTGAGAGAAAACGCACAGGTTGAGCTCCCTCATATCATGATTTTGATTGATGATAAAGAGAGAACAGTGATTGAGCCTTGCAAAGAATGGAAAGCGGATTGTAAACTTCTGTATGACTTTGATTTGATGATGGGCGGAGGTCATTTAAAGGGGTATTTGCTGGGAGAAGAAGAGCAGGCGAAGATTCTCTCCGCCATTGATTGTCTTGCGGTAAAAGAGCAGAAAAAAAGTCAACAGGTGATTGCCGACAGCACAAATGAAAAACCGGCAGTTCTATTATTTGCTATGGGAGATGGAAACCATTCTCTGGCATCGGCCAAGGAACATTATGAGAGATTGAAAGCAGAGAATCCGGAAAGTGATTTCTCTCATCACCCTGCCAGATATGCTCTGGCGGAGATAGTGAATCTTCACAGTCCTGCATTGGAATTTGAGGCAATTCACAGAATTGTGACACAGGTAAATGCCGATGATCTTATGGAACAAATGAAGCAAGCTCTCGGCCTTGTAGAAGAAGGAGAAGGTCAGACTTTTTATGTGGTTCGGAATGGAGAAAAAGAAAAGGCTGTTATCACGAAACCAACCTCAAAACTAACTGTGGGAAGCCTTCAGAATTTCCTTGATACATATCAGAAGGAAAATGATGTGAAAATGGATTATATCCATGGAGACAAAACGTTGGAAGCGTTGACCATGCAGGAAAACAGTATTGGATTTATACTGCCGGATATGGCAAAGGAAGAATTGTTCCCGACTGTAATCTATGATGGTGCGCTACCGAGAAAAACCTTTTCCATGGGTCATGCAGAAGATAAGAGATATTATACGGAATGCAGAAAAATCAGATAAATATAAAGAAATAAAAAGAACAGGCGGTCTGTGAAAGCGGGCCGCCTGTTTTGGGTCAAAAGCAATTATTTTTTCGCTTTATTTTTTAAGGTAAGATGTCTTGGAAGTCCGCCTGCATAGTATGGAAGGATCGTTCCGATGATCAGTGGACTTGCGTATTCGATATATTTGTCACTTACATAAGTACCGTTGTTGATGATCCAGTCATGAGGAACCTTTCTCTCAACGTTGGCAATTTCATGAATGTCATATTTGTTGTATGTAACCATGTATGGTTCGCGGCTGTTTACCTGAATGGTAACCATCATACCGGTCTGTCCCTGCATAGCTGCTTCGCAGGCAATGTATCCTACATCCAGCGCTTCTGTAACGTCGGCACGGGAAGCCATATGAGTCGCACATCTCTGCAGAGTGGAGAACTCGATGGCACGGGATTTTAATCCGGTTTCCTGAGTAACCTTGTTAGCCAGGAAGGAAGCACAGCCGGAAAGCTGTTTGTGACCGAATGCATCCACGTAATCATTACTGTTGCCAAGCTCGCAGACAAAACGGCCGTCTGCTAAAGAGATTCCTTCAGAAACAGCAATTACAACGGAACTCTTTGTTTCAGCCAGATGTTTTACTTTCTCCATGAAATCATCAAGATCGAAAGGAACTTCCGGAAGGTAAATTAAATCCGGTCCGTCACAGTCTTCTCCTCTGGAAAGGACAGAAGCAGCGGTCAGCCAGCCGGCATGACGTCCCATGATCTCAACGATACATACGGTAGGTTTTGCAGCACCGAAGCTCTCGTTGTCGCGGATGATTTCTTTCATGGATGTTGCAATATATTTTGCAGCGGAACCGTAACCCGGAGTGTGGTCAGTCAGAGGCAGGTCGTTGTCGATTGTCTTCGGAACGCCCATGAACTTCTGAGGTTTTTCCTTCATAGCTGCATAATCGGATAACATCTTGATGGTATCCATGGAATCATTACCACCGATATAGAGGAAATACATGATATCGTATTTCTCCATGATCTCGAAAATCTTATCATAAACATCTTCATTTCCTTCAATCTGAGGAAGTTTATAACGGCAGGAGCCTAAGAAAGCAGATGGAGTTCTTCTCAATAAAGATAAATCATCCGGACCTGTGATATAATCATCAATATCAATTAAATCTTCTTTTAAGAATCCTTCAATACCGTGGTGCATACCGTATATTTTGCCCGCACCATTCTTTTTAGCTGCCTTGATGACTCCGGCTAAACTGGAATTAATAACGGCGGTTGGTCCTCCGGACTGGCCTACAATTACATTCCCTTTCATAATTATCAGTACCTCCTAAAATAAAGTATATCTTTTTTATAATCGTCATAACTGCTCTAAGCAGTTACAAATTGACGCATCTTTATAGATTATACCATTTTGCTAAATAATAAGCAAATAATTTCCACTTTCTAGTAAAAAATATTTTCCTTTTATGCATGTGCATTGTATGGTAAAATAAGAAAGTGCGAAAGAAGGGAGAATTATGCCTACTACTTATACCCATTATGTTTACGGTCAGGAAGTTTTCCAGATGCTTCCGACCAAGATTCAAAAAGAAATACATCCCTTTATGGGATTATATAATATCGGCGTCCACGGACCGGATATCTTATTTTATTATCGTTCCTTTTGCAAAAATAAGATAAACCAATATGGAGTGAAGATTCATAAGGAACCCATGGAGCAGTTTTTGCGCCATGCTTTTTCAGTATATCGCAAGCAGGAACAGAAACAGGAAGCCTATTCATATCTGGCGGGATTTATGACCCACTTTATTCTGGACAGCTCCTGTCATCCATATATTCGCAAACGAATCCGCGAGACCGGAATCAGCCACACGGAGATTGAGACGGATTGGGATTATCTGATGATGGAGCGGAATCATCTGGATCCGATCCGCTATAAAACGGCAACTCATATTCTGGAGGATCATCGTTATGCGAGAGTGATTGCCCCATATTATAACAAAAAGCCGGTTCAGGTTCATAAAAGTCTTGTGTATATGAAGCTTATTTTAAATCATATGTTTCGGTCATATTTTGGAGTGAAACGGCAGCTTGCGGTATTTCTCAATGAAAAGTTTCTGCCGAAACAACATTTTCAGCACTATTTCCGCAAAACCCGTGTGAATACGGCTAATCTGGAAACTTGTGAAGAACTGACACGGCGCTACGAAGACAGTAAGCAACAATGTGCGCAAATGATTGAAGAATTATATTATGCGCTGGAAAGTAACGATCTTACTTTTTGCGAAAAGAAGAGGTTTGAGCGGAATTTTTCCTGAAATGAAGATAATACATGAAGAGAGAAAGGGGAGATGTATGTTGAAACCCAGCAAGCATCTGAAAAAAGACACGAACTGGATGAAGAAGATAAGCTTTATGTTTTTGATTTTATTATGTATCACTGTCCCGTTGAAGGGAGAAGCTAAGGTCAAGGCACCGAAAATGCAGTGTCATGCCTATGCGGTTATGGATGCCGGCTCCGGCGAAATTCTTTTCGGACAGGACGAGAATAAAGTGATTTATCCCGCCAGCACGGCAAAGCTGATGACAGCCATTGTGTGCGTGGAACAGGGAGATGTGAATTCCAAAATAAAAACGAAATATGATATTGTCCACGGAACTACCTACGGAACCTACAATCTGGGGATTGCCTCCGGCGTGAAGTTCAAGTTTAAAGATCTCTTGCACATGAGCCTGTTGTCTTCGGCAGCGGATGCCACGGATTCTCTTGCCGTAGGTGTTTTCGGGTCCAAAAAGACCTGTGCCGAGGCCATGACTGCAAAAGCGCAGGAATTGGGGCTGACCCAGACCAGCTTTGATAACCCGGTTGGCTCTGACATCGGTGCCGGTTTTGACAAGACCTATTCCACGGCGGCGGAGATGGCAGAAGTCTGTCGCTATGCCATGTCCATTCCACTGATTCGTTCCACAGTGGCAAAGGCACATTATGATGTGACCTCCGGTCAGGATCTCAGTATCAATACGACCAACTGGTTCCTTCGGGGAATGGCTTCCTACAGCAAGAGTAAATACCGTATCATCGGATCCAAGTCCGGTACCACCAATGCCGCAGGACATGTATTTATCGCCACGGCAGTAGACGATGAAGGACACGAAGTCATCTGTGCGTATTTCGGAAATGTGAGCAAGGAAAGCACCTTTTCCTCCATCCGAAAGCT
>JALERO010000064.1 GCA_022764265.1 Eubacterium sp.
CTGCCTCCCGTAGGAGTCTGGACCGTGTCTCAGTTCCAATGTGGCCGTTCATCCTCTCAGACCGGCTACTGATCGTCGCCTTGGTGGGCCGTTACCCCGCCAACAAGCTAATCAGACGCGGGCCCATCCTGTACCACCGGAGTTTTTCACACCGGAAGATGTCTTCCTGTGCGCTTATGCGGTATTAGCAGCCGTTTCCAGCTGTTATCCCCCTGTACAGGGCAGGTTACCCACGCGTTACTCACCCGTCCGCCACTCAGTCACCACGTCTTCACCCCGGAGGGATCCGTCATGGTGCTTCGTTCGACTTGCATGTGTTAGGCACGCCGCCAGCGTTCATCCTGAGCCAGGATCAAACTCTCAAATAAAAAGATGTCGATCCAGGTCCAGAACCACTGGTTCTTTTCCTGTCTTACTGTTGTTTTTGGTTGAACTATTCGTCCGTTCCATGGATCCGTCTCGCAGACATCACTCGCTTCCGGACCCGAATGAAATTTATGAATTGAACGTTCAAGGTTGTTTTGTTATTCAGTTATCAAGTTGCTGTGTTGCTCTCTCACGCGAAAGCTTTTATATATTATCATAATCAAATGTTTCTGTCAAGAACAATTTCTTTATTTTTTAAGTTCTCAAATCACATTTTTCAGCAATCGTGCCGTGCAACTTGCTTATATTATCATATTCAAAAAATGCTGTCAAGCAAAATTATAAAAAATTTGCAAAAAAATTTATCACTTAAATCGCGAATCTTGAAGAGGATTCGCGGGCGAACAATCCCCTACCGAAACGAAAATCAAAGCCGATATTCTTACAAATTATCTGTAAGGAATATCGGCTTAATATGTTTAAGATAACATCATTCGGTCATTGGCAAATTCTCCACCGCTGACTTCTTCAAATTTGGCAAGGAGATCCGAAACATGAAGTTTTTTCTTCTCCTCTCCGGATACATCATAGATAATTTTCCCTTCATGCATCATAATCAGACGGTTTCCGTGCGCAATGGCATCTTTCATGTTATGGGTAACCATCATTGCAGTCAGGTGATTTTCCTCAATAAGTTTATCAGAGATTTCCAGAACCTTAGCTGCCGTTTTCGGATCCAGCGCAGCTGTATGCTCATCCAGAAGAAGAAGCTTCGGTTTCTTTAATGCAGCCATTAATAATGTAACTGCCTGACGCTGTCCGCCGGAGAGAAGTCCTACTTTCGTGCTCAGGCGTTCCTCAAGTCCAAGACCTAACATTTTCAATTGCTCTTTATACTGCTCTCGTTCCTTCTTTGTAATGCCCCAGCGGAAACCTCTGCTCTCTCCTCTGCGGGCAGCAATTGCCATATTTTCTTCAATGGACATGGTAGCTGCCGTTCCGGTCATCGGATCCTGGAATACACGTCCCAGATAACGGGCTCTTTTATGTTCCGTTAAACGGGTAATATCATCTCCATCAATGATAATCTCCCCTTCATCAATATCCCATACACCTGCAATGGCATTGAGCGTTGTAGATTTACCTGCCCCGTTTCCTCCGATAATGGTTACAAAATCGCCTGGATTCAAATTCAGATCCACTCCGTCGAGAGCCACCTTTTCATTAATCGTTCCTTTATTGAACGTTTTGTGTAAGTTTTTTATTTCAAGAATATATTCCAATTTCTAGGCCCTCCTTTTCTTTGGAAAACGTGTTTTCAAATATGGAATAGACAGGAAAATCGTCACCACAATTGCAGAAAACAGTTTCATATAATCTGATGGCATCTTCAGCCAAAGCACCAGAGCATAAGCCACATAATAAAGTATTGCGCCAACAAACACTGCCATTAAAGAATAAGCAAAGGCAATTTTCTTTCCTGCATAAAATTTTTCAAAAATAACTTCGCTGATAATAACTGCAGCCAAACCGATTACGATGGCACCACGTCCCATGTTGACATCGGCGGCACCCTGATACTGGGAAAGGATTCCACCGGAAAGCCCAACAAGACCATTGGAAATCATCAGGGCTAATACTTTTGTGTAATTTGTATTAATTCCCTGAGCTCTTGCCATCTGCTGATTACATCCCGTAGCCCGGATCGATGCCCCCAGCTCCGTTCCGAAGAAACAGTAAATAATTGCAACAAGCAGAAGACATGCCACGATTAATTTAATGAAAAAGAAGGCACTTCCCTCACCGGTAATGTAGCGGGCGGAAGCCACCAGGTTTGTCTTTCCAAGACCGATACCCTGATTGGATTTACCCATAATTCTTAAATTCACGGAATACAAGGATACCTGGGTGAGAATACTTGCCAGAATTCCAGGGATTCCAAGGGCAGTATGAAGTATTCCCGTAACAAATCCTGCTGCCATACCTGCAAGAAATGAGAAAATCAAAACAACGGCAGGATGATATCCCGCCTGAATCATCATAACCGCTACTGCCGCTCCGGTTGCCAGAGAACCATCCACTGTCAGATCAGGAAAATCCAGAATTCGGTATGTAATATAGACACCGATTGCCATTATACCCCAGATCATTCCCTGTGCCGCTGTTCCAGGCATAGCTCGCAGGAGCGCGGAAAAATCAAGAGAAAGAAAATAATTCAGTAACATAGTAAAACGTTCCTTTCTATCCTTTTTAAATTCAAAGTTCAAGAACGCCGAGGCGTTCTTGCTGCGAGATGCGCATGACAAATTTCTAATGCGCATCTCTGCAATCCGCCGGAGGCTTAACATTTCAGAAGGGGATTGTCACCCGCTACTGAAACTATTTTATTTCCCGCCGCTTAGCGCTCTGCGCGCTTGGAGCGGGGGACTTCTTCTGAAATGTTAATCTCTGAACTTTATTATTGCACAGAAAATCACATTAAAATCGCGAATCTCGAAGAGGATTCCTCTGCTGAGATGATAATTTTCTGTGCAATAATAAACTGCTGCCCGAAGCATTCTCCGGGCAGCAGAGAGAAATCATTGAAATCTATTCTTCTGTAGAAATTGCTTCATAATCATCCGGAATCTGAACTCCAAGCTGATTACAGATTTCTTCGTTGTATTTCTTTGTTACAGCAGCTGCTGTCTCCACTGGCATAGTTGAAATATCAGCGCCTTCTGCAAGGATCTCGTATGCCATCTCACCAGCTCTGTATCCGATATCATAGTAGCTGATGGATAAAGTGGCAATACCACATCCGGAACAGATACCTTCTTCACCGGCAATGATCGGAACCTGAGCCGGCAGACAGATGTCATTGATCAGAGAAGTATTATTCGCCATTGTATTGTCAGTAGGGATATAAAGGGCATCACATTCAGAAACGGCCTGAGTTGTTACAGACTGAATCTCGTTGCTATCTGCTGCCGGATATTCCTGATATTCAATTCCATCTTCTTCTAAAGCTTTTTCAAATAACTCTGCCTGATATTTGGAGTTGGATTCAGCGGAACAGAAAAGAATACCTACTTTTTTTGTCTCTGGTAATAATTCTACCAACATATCTTCCTGCTGGTCGATCGGAGCAAGATCGCTTGTTCCGGAAACATTTACACCTGTGGTTCCGGTCCAGTCATCAATACCAAGAGCTGTTGCGTAATCAGTGATGGATGTTCCAAGAATTGGGATATCGGCTGTTGCCTGGGCTGCTGTCTGAAGTGACATGGTAGCATTGGCAAGAATCAGATCCACGTTGGAAGATACAAATGAGTTATTAATCGTTGTACATGTTGCCTGCTCTCCCTGTGCATTCTGCACGTCAAAGGTCACATTATCTTCGCCAAATTTTTCTTTACATGCATCTTGGAAACCTTCTGTTGCAGCATCCAGTGCCGGATGTTCTACCAACTGACAGATACCGATATTGTAGGTTTTGCCTTCCGCTGCACCTGCTTCTGTTGAGCCTTCAGATGAACTACTGCTGCTACCACATGCTGCCAGTGATAAAGCCATTGTTGCGGCGATAGCTGCAGCTAACATTTTTTTTGCTTTCATTAGTTATTCCTCCCTTTCACTTTTCTACCACAAAGTTTTACACTTCATAGTTGCAAAGCATTTAATAATCAACTACATTATATCCTTATATTCCCCTTGCGTCAACTTTTTTTTAGAAAAAATTTACATGAACGATCTAACCATATTAAGAAACATAGTTCTTCGCAAAAATACCCACATAACAATCATTTCATGTTATGTGGGCGAATTATTTTATGCCATATTTTCTTTTACCTGCTGATAAATACCTTCGGCATCCAGCTTGTAATAATGGAGCAGCTCCACTGCCGGACCGGATTGGCCGAATTCATCATTAATTCCGATTCGTTTTACCGGAACCGGACATTTTTCTGACAGGGTTTCGCATACAGCTCCACCCAATCCACCGATTACCGAATGTTCTTCGATGGTTATTACTTTTCCGGTCTGCTTTGCAGCCTGAATAATCAGCTCCTCATCCAAAGGTTTGATGGTATGGATGTTGATTACCTTTGCACTGATTCCCTCTTTTTCCAGAAGCGCTGCAGCCTCCAAAGTCGGTGCAACAGTAAGGCCGGTTGCCACCAGGGTCACGTCGGTTCCTTCTTTTAAGACGATACCTTTTCCCAGCTCAAATTTGTAATCCGGATTATCATTGATAACCGGAACTGCCAGACGGCCAAACCGTAAATAAACTGGTCCATCATGTTCCACAGCTGCAGCCACCGCTGCTTTTGCTTCCACATCATCGGATGGACAGAGAACTACCATTCCCGGAATCGTTCTCATCAGCGCAATATCCTCGTTGCACTGATGAGTTGCTCCATCCTCTCCCACGGAGATACCGGCATGGGTCGCACCGATTTTTACGTTCAGTTGTGGATAGCCAATGGAATTGCGAACCTGCTCAAAGGCACGTCCGGCAGCAAACATGGCAAAGCTGCTCATAAACGGTATCATTCCGGTCGTTGCAAGACCGGCTGCGATGCCCGCCATATTACTTTCTGCGATACCACAGTCAAAAAAGCGGTCAGGAAATGCTTTTTTGAACATTGCTGTTTTGGTCGCACCGGCAAGGTCAGCATCCAACACGACAATTTTGTCATTAATCTGTCCCAATTCCACCAACGCATTACCATAGCTCTCGCGGGTGGCTATTTTCTTTCCTTCTAACATAATGCCGCACCTACCCTTTCCAGATCTGCCATAGCAATCTTATATTCTTCCTCATTTGGAGCTTTACCATGCCATCCAGCCTGATTTTCCATGAAAGATACATCTTTTCCTTTGATTGTCTTCATGATAATAGCCGTTGGACAGCCTTTTGTATCGCGGGCCTCTGCAAATGCATCAGCAATCTGTTTAAAATCATGCCCGTCAATATTTATCACATGGAAATTAAAAGCTTTGAATTTCTCATCAATCGGGTACGGAGAGTTGACATCTTCTATCTTTCCATCAATCTGAAGACCATTATTATCCACGATGACAACGAGATTATCCAGATGCTTTGCTCCGGCAAACATTGCCGCTTCCCAAACCTGTCCTTCCTGAATCTCTCCGTCTCCAAGAAGGGTGTAAGTTCTATACTCTTTTCCACGAATCTTTGCGGATAGAGCCATTCCTACCGCCGCAGAAATACCCTGTCCGAGAGATCCCGAGGACATGTCCACTCCCGGTATGTGCTGCATACATGGATGTCCCTGAAGATAAGATCCAAGGTGACGTAAGGTTTTCAGATCTTCCACCGGAAAGAATCCCCGGTGAGCCAGAGCAGAATAATATCCCGGTGCAGTATGTCCTTTTGAAAGGACAAAACGATCTCTGTCAGGATTATCCGGATTCTTCGGATCAATATTCATCTCCTCAAAGTACAGATATGTGAACATATCAGCAGCAGAAAGGGATCCACCCGGATGTCCGGCTTTCGCATGATAGACTGATGTTACAATTCCTTTGCGGACTTCGTTGGCTGTTTTTTTCAACTGAAGTTCATTCATGATATTCCACCTTTCCTATTCTTCATCCTGAGAAGCAATCTCAATGGAGAGTTCTTCCAACTGCTTGTCATCTACTACGTCCGGAGCATTTGTCATAAGACAGGATGCATCCTTAATCTTAGGGAAAGCGATCACGTCGCGAATAGAATCTTCTTTTGTCATGAGCATGACAAGACGATCCAGTCCATATGCCAGTCCTGCGTGTGGCGGAACTCCGTATTTGAAGGCTTCCAGAAGGAATCCAAATCTTTCATAGGCCTGTTCTTTTGTGAATCCAAGGCATTCAAACATTTTTTCCTGAATATCATCCTGATGGATTCTGACACTTCCTCCGCCGATCTCTGTTCCATTTAATACGATATCGTAAGCTTTAGCACGAACCTTTCCAGGCTCGGAATCAATAAATTCCAGATCCTCCTCCATCGGCATGGTGAAAGGATGATGCATTGCTGTGTATCTGCCCTGTTCCTCTGACCATTCCAGCAGCGGGAACTCTGTAATCCAGACAAATTTATATTCGGATTTATCAAGTAAATCGAGTTCTTCGGCAAATTTCAGTCGCAGTGCACCGAGGACATCACATACGGTCTTAAATGTATCTGCTCCAAAGACGATCAGATCTCCCTTTTCCGCGCCGACTGCTTCAATAATCTTCTGCAGTTCCTCTTCTGACATGAATTTGGCAAATGGACATTTCACACTTCCGTCAGACTTCAGCTGAATATAAGCAAGTCCCTTTGCGCCGTAGTCTTTTGCTGTCTTTTCGATGTGTTTCATCTTTTTGCTGGAGACATCTCCAAGACCTTTTCCACATACTGCTCTGACTACACCGCCATCGGCAATTGCTCCGGTAAAGACCCCGAAACCACAATCTTTAACAAGTTCGGAAACATCCACAATTTCCATGCCGAATCTCAGATCCGGTTTATCGGAACCAAATCGGTCCATCGCTTCCTGCCAGGTCATTCTCTGAATTGGGAGGGCAACCTCCACATCCAGGCATTCCTTGAAGAGGTATGCCAGCAGTCTTTCATTGACATCGATTACTTCATCCACATCTACAAAGGATAATTCCATATCAATCTGTGTAAATTCCGGCTGTCTGTCCGCACGAAGATCTTCATCACGGAAACATTTCGCCAGCTGGAAATAGCGGTCATATCCGGAAACCATCAGCAGCTGTTTGAACAGCTGTGGAGACTGTGGAAGAGCATAAAAACATCCCGGGTGTACACGGCTTGGTACAAGATAGTCTCTCGCACCTTCCGGTGTGCTCTTGGTAAGCATCGGAGTTTCAATCTCCAAAAAGCCTTCATCAGCAAGGAACTGTCTCGTCAGAGTTGCCACCTTACTTCTCATGATAAGGTTGCTCTGGATATTCGGTCTTCTCAGATCCAGATAACGATATTTTAATCGAAGATCATCTTTCACCGTGATATCTGAATCAATCGGGAAAGGAGGAGTCTGAGACTCGGATAAAATTCTAAGATCTGTAACCTTTATCTCAATCTCGCCGGTTTTTAAGGACTCATTGACCGCCCCACTTCTTTTCTCCACAGTTCCGGTCACCGCAATTACAAATTCGGAGCGCAAGGTTCCTGCTTTTGCGAAACCTTCTGTGCCAATGGTCTCTTCCTCAAAATATAACTGCATCAGTCCGCTTCTGTCTCGCAAATCAACAAAAATCAGACTTCCTAAATTTCTTCTTTTCTGTACCCATCCCATCAGTGTTACAGTTTCCCCGATGTCGGCAGTTGTCACTTCTGTGCATCGATGGGTCCTTTTCAGGCCTTTCATAGATTCAGCCATAGTTCATATTTCCTCCTGTATTTATTGTATTCCCAGACTGGCAAGCATGTTATTCATGTCTTCTGACTGAGTTACTTTCTGAAAAGCTAAAAATACTTTCATATCGAAATTTTTAACTTCTTCAATCATGATTGTGAGTGCAGTCTCAATATCAAATGCACTTCGGTACATCCGATTGGAAATCAGTGAACCAAAGGCATCACAAACCCGTAATATCCGGGCATTCAAAGGGATATCCTCATTCTTTAGATTGTTCGGATAACCGCTTCCATCTGCATTTTCATGATGATAGAGGACAGCCACCAGCACATCCTCATCATACCCGCATTCCTTTAAGATCGCGTACCCCAAAGTTGGATGGAGTCTTACGTATCTCATTTCATCAATATTTAATTTTGCTTCCTTCTCCTCATATACATAGGAGCGGAGCTTTAATTTGCCAATATCGTGAAGGATCCCCGCAATCGCAAGATTATAGCATTGTTCTTCCGGAAGTTTCATTTCCTTTGCCACGAAATAAGCCAGATTACTGACAACAATTCCATGAAGAACTGCTCCTTCTAAAGAATCCTGAATCGGGGTTTCCAAATCATGGGCTTCAAATTCAAATGACATTCCGTTTCCTTTCAATCATCTCATCAATACGGTTAATATAGTGATCCAGGTTCTTGACATTTTCTGTCCTCTCGATCCGGTTTTCTTCCGGATACACATATTTTGTGGAAGCACCGGCACCACAGGAAATGATATCCTGCTTTTCCTCCATGATCAGAATATTATACAGGCATTCTTTTCCCGGAAGACTATAGCCGATATTTTCCAGATTACCCGGAATATTTTTCTGGCGGTACATATAATAGGGAATCATTCCCATTTTTCCACAGTATTCATCTACCAGCCGCAGCATTTCATTGGTACTGCCCTTTACCATACTCTGATAACGTTCCATCTCCATATTGAGATGCGCCGCTCTCTTGATTGCCAGCGAATGAACGGTCAGACTATCCGGCTTCATCCCAAATATTTCTTCCAGCGTTCCATAAACGTGCTTAAGCTCTTCTCCCGGCAATCCGGTGATCATATCCATATTAATATTCTGAAAGCCAAGCTCCCTTGCCATATAATATGCTTCTTTTATCTGGTTGACAGTGTGATTTCTTCCTATCAAGTCGAGGGTCTCCTGATGCATCGTCTGGGGATTGATACTGATTCTGCCCACTTGCGCATCATGAATAATCTCCAGCTTTTCTCTTGTGATACTGTCCGGACGACCGGCTTCCACCGTAAATTCCGCAACATCACTCACCGGAAACAGCCGGTGAATCTGATTCATGAGGGCATAAAGAGAACTTTCATCCAATGCAGTCGGAGTACCACCGCCCACATAGATGGAAGTCAGTTTCTTGTCTTTATAAGCTTCGGAAACAAAGGACAACTCTTTAAATAAAGCTTCCATATACCCCCACATCCGGTCACCGAATCGTGCTACAGGAAACGAAGCAAAGGAACAGTACAGGCAGGTAGTCGGGCAAAATGGAATTCCAATGTAAAGGCTGTATTCCTTCTCATAATCCCTTTTTGCCAGTATTTCTTTTTCTCTGGCAGCCACCTGACAACACAGATGCGCCTTCTGGGGATCCGCCAGATACGTCTCTGAAAACCTACTCTCCAGAAGACTCTGATCCGTTTCATCTTCCATCCATTTCATGATAATTTTGGTCGGACGAATTCCGGTCAGCATCCCCCACGGAAGTTCTCTGCCGGTATAATCAGAAAAAAGACGATACAGAAAACGACAAACCTGATTCCGACACTTCTCATGATCTTGATAATCGCATTCCAGAGTGCCGGAAGATTCTTTATGATTCTGATCCGAAAATCTGCCGGTTATCTTTGCTTCATCAAAACTCAGATGTAAAAACCATTCCTTGGTTTCCGAAACTGTCCCGGAATCGGAATCAACTGGCAGGGCAGAAATCTCTGCCAGTTTTTGCTGAAATTCCTCTTCCGTCAACTCTATGATTTTTTCCCGCTCGAAAAAAGCCAGTGCGATCGCACGGACATCGTAGTCATATTCTCTGTCATTCTGACACAAATATATCATAGTGATCTAAACCTTTAATCTCTTTCTACAAAAGGATTGGTTGCTCTCTCCTCCCCGATGGTCGTGGATGGGCCGTGTCCCGGATAAACGATCACAGGATCAGGGAATTCCATCACAATATGATTCAGGGAATGGAGGAGAGTCTGCGCATCACCAGTCGGAAAATCTGTTCTTCCGATGCTTCCGGCAAATAAAGTATCTCCTGAGAACAACCATCCTTCTTCTGCAAAATAATAACAGCAGCTTCCCAAAGTGTGTCCAGGTGTATAGATGCACTGGCATTTATGTTTGGATGTCACTTCAAAAATCTGTTTGTCATTAATCATCATGTTAGCGTGGGTTGTGTAGCCTTCTCCAAACATCGGACTTAAATTATAGTCCTTAACCATGAGCACTTCCTGTTCCGGTTTGGCAGCATAGACACGCAGTTTCCATGGGTCATAATGCTCTCTGAGCCCTGCCAGACCACCGATGTGATCATGATGACCATGAGTCAGGAGAACGCCGTCCAGAGAATAGCCTCCTTCTTCCAGGAAATTGATCAGCTCCTCCGGACTTCCTGCCGGGTCAATGATGATGGCTTCCTTTATCTCATCATCCATCAGAATATATGTGTTGGTATCAATTGGTCCAAGTTGTGCACATACTAATTTTAAATCTCCCATTGTGTTATAACCTCCCGTATTTTCATCGTTTTTGCCGCTAACCGGCATTTCTCTCAACGTCAATTACACTTTCAATATTGCGCAATTTTTTTATAATATGATTCAACTCATCGATTCCACTGATTTCAAAGGAAATGGCAATGGTTGCCAGATCCTGTTTACTTGTTCTTGTGGAAACCGACTTGATATCCACCTTAAGCTCCATAAAAATCTTGGAAATGTCCAGCAAAATACCTGTACGATTATGGGCATACAGACAAACCTCTGTCATGTAAAGTTCCCCATTATTCTTGGTAACCGCATCCTCTTCCCACTCAGCATCCATCAGACGGGCACGATCACTTTCCGGCATGCTCAATATATTGACACAATCCGTCCTGTGAATGGATATTCCACGTCCTCTGGTGACAAAACCAATGATCTCATCACCCGGCACCGGACTGCAGCATTTGGAAAAACGTACAGAAACATCGTGAATCCCCTTGACGGTAATACCGGATTTACTCCGGATTTTTTTGTGTTCTTTATCCTGTTTATTTTTCTCTGCAATCTCATTAAGAGCATCCTGGTCTGTCATTTCTTTCTTGTGGACTTTCTCATATTCCTCCACAAGCTTATTGACAACCTGCCCTTCCTTCAATCCACCGTGACCTACTGCTGCCAACACAGAATCCCAGGTCTTAAGGCCGTACTTGATCATACATTTTTTCTGGTATTCCGGTTTCATATAGGTAGAAAGCACGAGACCTTTTGCCTTACTGTATTTTTCAATAAGTTCCCGGCCTTTTAATATATTTTCCTCTTTAAACTGAGATTTAAACCACTGATTGATCTTTGTTTTGGCCTGAGAGCTTTTTACCATGCTCAGCCAGTCCCGACTCGGGCCGTTGGAATTCTGGGAAGTAATAATCTCAATACGGTCGCCATTCTGCAATTTATAATCAATCGGCACCTGACGGCCATTGACTCTGGCTCCCACCATTTTATTGCCGACCGCTGTATGAATCATATAGGCAAAATCAATCGGAATGGATCCTGCCGGCAAAGTCTTCACATCTCCCTGCGGGGTAAAACAATATACTTTTTCTGTAAAAAGATCCAGATCCCCTTTTAGCATGGTAAGGAATTCACGGTTATCGGACATATCCTGCTGCCATTCCAGGATCTGACGCAGCCAGCTCAGCTTCTCTTCTTCTTTATTAATGTTTCCGCCGCCCTCTTTATATTTCCAGTGGGCCGCAATACCGTATTCCGCTGTTCGATGCATCTCAAAGGTTCGAATCTGAATCTCAAAAGGAGTACCCGATGAGCCAATCAGTGTGGTGTGCAGGGACTGGTACATATTCTCCTTGGGCATCGCAATATAGTCTTTAAATCTGCCAGGAATCGGTTTATACATCTCATGAATGACACCAAGGGCTGCATAACAGTCTTTTACGGTGTCAACCTTGATTCTCACCGCAAAAATATCATAAATCTGATCCAGCGTCTTATTCTGGTTGCGCATCTTTTTATAAATGCTGAAAAAATGTTTAACCCTTCCATCAATCTCCGCCTTGATTCCCGCTTCTTTGATGTGCTCACTGACTTCTTCTACAATTGAATTGATAAAAGCCTGCCGCTCCTCTTTATTGGAGCTCATTTTTTCTTCCAGATCACGGTAAACTTCCGGCTGAAGATATCGCAGAGACAAATCATCCAATTCGATTTTAATCTTGGAAATACCAAGACGATGCGCAATCGGCGCATAGATATCCATCGTCTCTCTGGCCTTCTCCTTCTGCTTCTCCGGCTTCATATACTGAAGAGTTCGCATGTTATGAAGGCGGTCAGCCAGCTTGATCAGAATCACACGGATATCCTTTGCCATGGCTAAGAACATTTTTCGAAGATTCTCTGCCTGAAGATCCATTTTATCCTGGGAATAGGATAACTGCCCCAGCTTGGTGACGCCATCCACCAGTAGTGCTACCTCCTCGTTGAACTCTCTGGTGATATCTTCCAGCGAATAGGATGTATCCTCCACCACATCATGAAGAATTCCGGCAACAATCGTCTCCTTATCCAACTCCAGCTCGGCAAGAATCATAGCCACACAAAGGGGATGAATAATGTAAGGCTCACCCGACTTCCTTTTCTGATCATTATGGGCATTATCGGCAAGATGGTAGGCTTTCTCCACCATGGAAAGATCCGTTGACGGGTGATATTCACGAATTGCCTTTATCAAGTTGTCGTATAAAATCTCCGGATCTGTAAAGTCTTTCGGCTGACTGATTTCTTTTTGTGTTCTGCTTATTTTTGTTTTCTGGGCATCCATAATATCTCACCACACTTCTTAAGTCTAAAATTAGAATTAATTGTACACCAAAACTTCACATTATGCAAGACGAATGAAAATGCCTGCCATTTTGGTCTAAGTTCAAAAATGGCAGGCATAGGTCATCATACTAGTATTCACTTTTTTTCGCTTCGCAATAAATGCAACGATACACTCTGTTTTCTCTGTCGGTCAGCTTAAAGACATGATCCAGCTCTCTCTCCACAGATGTGATACATCTTGGATTTTTGCAGCGAATAATATTGGTAATGCGCTCCGGCAGTTCAACATGTTCTTTTTTCACAATACTTCCGTCTTTGATATAACAAACGGTAATATTCGGGTCAATATAACCCAGTACATCCAGGTTCAGATCCAGGTTGTCCGCAATCTTGATAATATCCTTCTTGCCCATCTTACTGCTCACCGCATTTTTGATAATCGCTACGCTGCAGTCCAGCTGATCCAGTCCAAGATATTTGTAGATTTCCATGCTTTTTCCTGCTTTGATATGATCCAGCACGATACCATTTTTAATACTGTCAATTTTCATCTGCGCTCACCCCCAACATTGTCATGATCAATGCCATTCTGACATACTTTCCATAAAGTGCCTGTTTAAAGTAGCAGGCTCTCGGATCATCATCCACCTTGGTGGATATCTCATTCACCCTTGGCAGCGGATGCATGATACATAAATCTTTCTTCGCCGTCTCCAGCTTCTTCTCATCAAGGATAAAGCTGTCTTTCAGACGGATATAATCTGCCTCATTGAAGAATCTCTCCTTCTGAACTCTGGTCATGTAGAGGATATCCAGTTCCGGCATAACCTCTTCCATGGTTCTGACTTCTTTAAATGCAATATTATTTCTTTCAAAAACATCTTTTATGATATATTCCGGCAGACGTAATTCTTCCGGTGAGATCATGACGAAGGTCACGTTATCATAACGGGACATGGCTTTGATCAGGGAGTGTACCGTCCGTCCAAACTTCAGGTCTCCACACATACCGATGGTAAGATTATCCAGTCTGCCCTTCTCCCTTCTGATGGTCATCAGATCGGTCAGCGTCTGGGTCGGATGATTGTGTCCGCCGTCACCGGCGTTAATGATCGGGACATCCACCTTCTGGGCTGCCACATATGGGGCACCTTCCTTCGGATGACGCATTGCAATAATATCTGCATATCCTGCCACAACACGAACCGTATCAGAAACACTCTCCCCTTTGGCAGCGGAAGAGGAATCGGCCGAAGAAAAACCAAGTACATTGCCTCCAAGCTCCATCATGGCTGCTTCGAAACTTAAACGTGTTCTTGTACTTGGTTCAAAAAATAATGTTGCCAGCTTTTTATGTCTGCATACATCCTGATATTTTTCTTTGTGAAGAATAATGTCATCTCCCAGTTCCAGTAACTGATTGATTTCTTCTACAGATAAATCCATCGGGTCAATTAAATGTTTCATGAGAACCTCCCTTTTTATTCATCGAAAAGCGAACCGTAAGGCTCGCTTTGATCATCTGTGACAAATATACATTTTTCGTCTATTCATGTCAAGAATTCTATGAGTGATTTTTAAAATTTTAACTCTTATATAAAGCTATCCCTTTTTCCAAAAGGAAAGCCGGATGATAGGAAAGTTTCGCTTTTCTCAGCCCCTCATCTCCCACATCATCTTCCCGGTTCACATATTTACAATCTTCGGCTTCATGAATGAGAAATTCCTGATTGATAATCGAATACGCCCCCGGCACGTCAGCATATGCCTTCTCAATATGCACACAGAACGTATCAGAGGCAATCTTTTCCCCAACAGAAAATGCAACTACTCTTCCATCAGCGCGAATCAGCCCTGCCTTCAGTCCCAGAATCTCACGCTCTGTGAGAGCATGTTCTGCAACACAGATTTCTGCATGCTTTTCCAGATCTTCCGGACTGCAATTATCTCGTTTCCAGTTTCGAAGCATTTCCAGACACTCGCCCAGATTCTCATCGGTCACTTCCTCATAGGACCAATCATAACTCTTTTTAAATTTATTTACATGATTCTTTTTTCCGTGATATTTTCGTCCTCTCAGTTCCGCCAACGCCTGAGTTTCATATATATAATCTGACAGATCCCGGTCAAATTCCACTTCAAACTCACCCGGATAATTCTGATTCAGATATTCTTCAATATCTCTGGTCACACTATGCAAAATCATAGGTATTTGATTTTCTTTACAATATTCTTTTAACTGTTCCATCGGTTTTCGGGGATCTGCCGCTCCAATCGGAAAAGAAAAGCTTACTCTCTCTTCATTGGACTTGAAAATAATCATGTCATCACATACGGCAAATTCCATCTGATAATCTTTTCTCCAGAGATAGATTGACGCAAAAGCCAAATCACAGCTTCTGGATTCTGTCTGTCTTAAATAACTGTCAATTAATTGTTTGTCTTCCGCCCTCACAGGCTTAAACTCCATAATAAAAATAACCTCTTTTCAACTTTCGGATGTGTACACTACAAAACCACAGCATCACCGAAATGATGCCATGGTTTTATGTAAAGTATCTTATCCCAACTCTTTTTCCAATGCAACGCGAATCGCTTTGATAAAGTCTTCGCTGTTCACTGCATTTACATTTTCAAGGGTCGTAATCAATGCCAGATCCTTGGTCATTGTACCACTTTCAATGGTGTCAATGGTTGCTTTTTCCAGTTTGTCTGCAAAATCTACTAATTCCTGAATACCGTCAAGTTTTCCTCTTTTTCTAAGAGCACCGGACCATGCGAAAATAGTAGCTACAGAGTTTGTGGAAGTCTCTTCACCTTTCAGATGTTTATAATAATGTCTCTGAACGGTACCGTGAGCTGCCTCATATTCAGTTGTTCCGTCCGGTGCCACCAGAACGGAGGTCATCATGGCAAGGGAACCAAAGGCGGTTGCCACCATGTCACTCATCACATCTCCGTCATAATTTTTGCAGGCCCAGATATATCCACCTTCAGAACGGATCACTCTTGCCACCGCATCGTCAATAAGCGTATAGAAATATTCTATGCCGGCAGCATCAAATTTCTCTTTATACTCTGCATCAAAAATCTCCTGGAAAATATCTTTAAATGTATGATCATATTTTTTGGAGATGGTATCTTTTGTTGCAAACCATAAATCCTGCTCTGTTTCAAGGGCAAAATTGAAACAGGATCTTGCAAAGCTTCCGATGGAACTTTCAAGATTGTGCATACCCTGAATGATTCCGGGACCGTCAAATTCATGAATCAGTTCTCTGACTTCTGTTCCGTCTTCTGCTGTGTAGACCAGCTCTGCTTTACCGGCTCCCGGAATCTTCATATCCGTTGCCTTATAAACATCCCCGTAGGCATGTCTGGCAATGGTGATCGGTTTTTTCCAGGTCTTAACGGTAGGCTCAATGCCTTTCACCAGAATCGGTGCACGGAAAACGGTTCCGTCTAAAATAGCACGGATAGTTCCGTTCGGACTTTTATACATCTCTTTCAGATTATATTCTTCTACTCTGGCAGCATTCGGTGTGATCGTGGCACATTTTACGGCAACACCATATTTTTTAGCTGCCAGTGCGGAATCAATCGTCACCTGGTCATTGGTCTCATCTCTGTATTCCAATCCAAGATCATAGTACTCTGTCTTTAAATCAATAAATGGCAGAAGCAATTCGTCTTTGATCATCTTCCAAAGTATTCTGGTCATCTCGTCCCCGTCCATCTCTACCAGAGGGGTCGTCATTTTAATTTTCTCCATAGCAGTCTCCTTTCTTATCCCGGCTGATAAGGCTTATAGTATTTGGAAAACTCTATTCTGAGTCTTCACATCATTGGTATTATATAGTAACTCCCATGAAAATTGCAAGTTTTTTGCTATAATAATTCATCACTGTCCAAAATTATTGTAAAAGGACCGTCATTTACCAGTTCTACTTTCATATCTGAACCAAAAGAACCATGTTCTACCTTTGAAATTCGTTTTTTACACTCTTCGATAAATAATTCGTACATTTCCTCAGCTGTCTTCGGGTCTCCTGCCTTAATAAAGCTCGGTCTCCTGCCCTTTTTACAGTCTGCCAGCAGCGTAAACTGGGAAACAACGAGAATTTCCCCTCCCACATCTTCAATGGAAAGATTTGTTTTTCCATTCTCATCTTGAAATATCCGAAGATCAATCATCTTTTTTACCAGCTTTTCCATGATTTCCACCGTATCTCCCTGAGCAACTCCCAACAGAACCAGATAGCCTTGCCCGATTGCTCCCACAACCTTTTCCTCGATGGTTACAGATGCTCGTGAAACTCTTTGAATTATAGCCTTCATTTTTCCTCCATCCCGCTCTCAGAGCAAATATCAACGTCATACTTTAAGAGGGTTTAATCCCACATCAGGGATTGACTATAACACATTTGAGGAAATGATACAATCACATTAATTGAAAAATCCCATAGAATATTATGTAAGTAACGGAGGTTTTTCTATGAATCAAAAGCTGGAGGCTGAATTAAATCTCTCACTTTCTCTCCCGGAACAGGAACGTTTACAAAATCCGGTGCTTCGTTCCGGTTACGATCCGGAAACAAAAAACTGGAAATTAATTCTTCTTTATAACGGTTCCCTGCAAAAGGTACAGGACGAGATTCCTTTTGATGTCGTCCCTCTTCTCGGTAATTATGCAATTATCACGATTCAGGCAAATTGGATTTACGATCTTTTATCTTTTCCTGAAATTCTTTATCTTGAACTACCACGACCTCTTTATCTGGATGCAATCACAGGTATCGAGGCCTCCTGTTTTTCCGGACGGCCATTTCTTCCATCGGAACAGTTTCCTTTAAATCCCCGGATTTCTTCCGAAACATTCTCCATCAATGAATTGACCGGAGCCGGAACAGTCATCGCTATTCTCGATTCCGGCGTGGATTTCCGACATCCGGATTTTTGCACCACCTCCGGCAATTCCAGGATTATAACCTACTGGGATCAGACCCTTCCCTATGATGCTTCCAATCCTTACGGAATCGGACACATTTTTTCCAACGATGACCTGAACGCTCTTCTCAATGGCACGATGGGCTCCCCTGAACCTTCTGGAGATTCATCGGGACACGGGACACACATTGCAGGAATTTGTGCCGGAAACGGTCGAAGCAGCGGAGGAAAAAACCATGGTGCCGCTCCGGAAGCTTCGCTCATTGTGGTAAAATTGAAAAATGATGCCAATTCCGTTTACACCGATTACGCCAATCTTATGATGGCCATCGATTATTCTGTAAAATACGCCTTTGCCGCCGGCCTTCCACTGACAGTAAATATCAGCTACGGCTCCAACGACGGATCCCACGACGGCAATGGTCTGATGGAACGTTTTATCAGTAACTGCATTTTCTATGGCAAAAATGCGGTTGTGATTGCCACCGGAAATGAAGGCATCACCAGGCGGCACAGTCAGATTACGGTACACACAGATGAGCAGATTGCCGTTCCTTTCAGCGTGTCTCCCGGTGAGACAGCTCTATATCTCCAGCTCTGGAAGTATGATTCAGATCAGTTTAATTATGAGCTCTTTCTTCCGGGGCTCCGCACCTATATTACTATCCCCGGCACTCCGGGCATCTTCAGCTACACTTTAGGTGATAATCAGATTCGTCTGATTATCAGCGAGCCCACCCCTTATCAGCCATTACAGGAAATCTTTCTGTCCGTCGCTCCTGCTTTCGGAAACACCACCATCAGTACCGGAATCTGGCAATTATCTGTTTCTTCCCATTATTCTGTCAATGGGCAGGCGAATCTCTGGTTACCATCCAGAGAAGCTACAAATTCCGCAACCGGATTCTTAAATCCCTCCACGGAAATGACCTTCACCATCCCATCTACAGCTGCAAATGTGATCAGTGTGAGCGGCTACGACAGCACTACAGATGTTTTTGCCTCTTTTTCCGGGCGTGGATTTTCCAATTCCCGGAGTACAAAGCCTGATCTGACAGCGCCCGCTGTCAATATCCTGAGTACTGCTCCCGGAGGGGGCTACAGCATCCGCACCGGCACTTCCATGGCTGCCCCCTTTGTCACCGGAGCTGCTTCCCTTCTCATGGAATATGGCATTGTTCTGGGCAGGGATCCATTTATGTTCGGAGAAAAAATAAAGGCCCTGCTCTGGAAAGGAGCAAGGCCGTTACCC
>JALERO010000110.1 GCA_022764265.1 Eubacterium sp.
TTGGAGGAATTTCTGAAAAATTGTGGGGAAGATACATCTCATCACAGAATGGTGGCACAACAGAATAAATGTGGCTTTGGATTAAAAGGTGTCTGTTGTCGTCTTTGTTCCAATGGACCTTGTCGGTTATCTCCGGCAAAACCGAAGGGAGTCTGCGGTGCGGATGCCGACACCATTGCGTGTCGAAATTTCCTGCGTCAGGTGGCGGCCGGATCCGGCTGTTATACCCATGTGGTGGAAAATACGGCAAAACGGTTGAAAGAGCTTGCTCTTGATTACAAAAAACAGAATAAAAAGCTGCGTAACAAAGATTCTCTTGCAAAGCTGGCAAAAATGCTGGATATTGCATGCAAGGGGAATTGTGGGAAATGCGGATGCCAGTGTGTGGATTCCGCTGTAATTGTAGCTGATGCAGTTCTGGAAGATTTGCGTCGACCAATTGAGGAGAAGATGGAGCTTCTGGAGAAAATCGCACTTCCGAAACGGTATGAGACATGGAAGAAGCTTGGTATTCTTCCGGGTGGTGCGAAGGATGAGATATTTAATGCGGTGGTGAAGACTTCCACCAACCTGAATTCAGATCCGATGGATATGCTGCTGCAGTGTCTTCGTCTGGGAATTTCCACAGGAAATTATGGTCTGATTCTTACCAATCTGATGAACGATATTATCATGTCTCCTCCGAAGATTACCATGGATCCGGTGGGACTTCGCATTATTGATCCGGAATATATCAATATTATGATCACCGGTCATCAGCAGTCCATGTTTGTGGACCTTCAGGAGAAATTAGAAACAGAAGTAATTCAGAAGACGGCGGAGCTGGTGGGTGCCAAAGGAATTCGCCTTGTGGGATGTACCTGCGTCGGACAGGATTACCAGTGTCGTTCTTCTGCTTATAAAGATACTTACTGCGGACATGCCGGCAATAATTACACCAGTGAGGCGGTATTGATGACAGGATGTGTTGATCTTGTTGTATCAGAATTCAACTGTACGATTCCGGGAATCGAGCCAATCTGTGAGAAACTGGATATTCCGATGATTTGTCTGGATGATGTGGCAAAGAAAGTAAATGCCAGATTACTGCCATATTCTGATGAAAAGAAGGCGGAAATCACCGGAGAAATTATTTCGGCTGCTCTTTGCGGATTTAAAAACAGAAAAGAAAAACTTTGTGGTGTCTGTCCGAAGGCAGATGAGAAACGTGTGAACCCGATGGCTTCTCATGGCTATGCGCAGTCCCTTACCGGTGTGTCCGAGGATACGTTGGTGGCTGCTCTTGGCGGTTCGCTTCAGCCGTTGATCGATGTGCTTGCTTCCGGAAAAATTAAAGGAATCGCAGCGGTTGTCGGATGTTCTAATCTGCGGGCGAAAGGACATGATGTTTTTACCGTAGAGCTGACCAAGAAACTGATTAAAAAAGATATTCTTGTACTTTCTGCTGGTTGTACCTGTGGTGGCCTGGAAAATTGCGGTCTGATGACGATGGATGCCATTGAACTGTGTGGCCTTGGGCTTAAAGAAGTATGCACTGCACTTGGTGTGCCTCCGGTACTCAATTTTGGTCCTTGTCTGGCCATCGGAAGAGTGGAGATGGTGGCATGTGCGCTGGCAAAAGAGCTTGATGTGGATCTGCCGCAGCTGCCGGTTGTGGTAAGTGCACCGCAGTGGCTGGAAGAACAGGCTCTGGCAGACGGAGCATATGCTCTCGCCCTTGGATTGCCGCTTCATTTAGGCTTGGCTCCTTTTGTGACAGGAAGCGAAACTGCAGTGAAGGTTCTGACAGAAGACTTGAAGAAGCTTACAGGTGGACAGCTGATCATCGAGACAGAAATCGATGCGGCAGCAGATAAATTTGAAGAAATCATTCTGGAGAAACGGAAAGGTCTCGGATTGGTATAAGGAGGGGAAGAATTATGATTATGAATCGAACAACGCCTCTGGTGGTTCCGGTGGATCCTGCCAATCCTGCCATTATAAAAAATGATGCGCTGTGTGTGGAATGTGGACATTGTTTTGATGTATGCGAAAATGAGATTGGAGTCGGCGCCAGATATTCTTTCCGGCCGGGGGAAACCTATCAGTGTATCCGATGCGGTCAGTGCAGTGCTGCATGTCCGGAAAATGCAATCATTGGAAGACCGCATTATCAGATTGTGAAAGAGCTGATCAAAGACCCGGAGAAGGTTGTGATTTTCTCTACTTCTCCATCTGTCCGTGTAGGCTTTGCCGACGGCTTCGGAAAAGATCCGGGAACCTTTGCTCAGGACAAGATGGTAGGTGCTCTTCGGGCTCTGGGAGCTGATTATGTATTTGACGTATGCTTTTCTGCTGACCTGACGATCATGGAAGAAGGTTCAGAGCTCTTGAAACGAATCCTTACAGGATCTGGCCCATTTCCGCAATTTACAAGTTGTTGCCCGGCATGGGTAAGGTATATGGAAACCTGGCATCCGGATAAACTGAATCTGCTATCCTCGGCGAAAAGCCCGATCGGAATGCAGGGGGCAGTGATCAAAACCTATTTTGCTCATAAAAAGAAAGTGGATCCGGAAAAGATCGTATCAGTGGCAGTGACTCCGTGTACAGCAAAAAAAGCGGAAATCCAGAGACCGGAGCTTTGTGATGCGGGAAAATTACTGGGCATCGAAGGGATGCGGGATAATGATTATGTGATCACCACCCAGGAACTGGTACAATGGTGTAAAGAAGAAGGAATGGATATTGACAGCATTGTTCCTTCCAGATTTGACTGTATTCTCGGCGAGGCCAGCGGTGGCGGATTGATCTTCGGTAATACCGGCGGTGTAATGGAAGCGGCATTGCGTACAGCCTACAAAGTAGTAGAGAAATCAGAACCGCCGGAAGGCTTTTTCAAACTGAAACCGGTAAGAGGATTAAAAAACCGGAAGGTTGCAGAGGTTTGTATCGGAAAATACAATTTAAAAGCCTGTGTGGTTTATGGAACAGCAGAGGCGGAACGGCTGCTTCAGGAAGATTTAAGTGAATATCATTTTGTTGAAGTGATGACCTGCCCTGGCGGATGTATCAGTGGTGCGGGACAGCCGAACTGCGGTGTGACTCCGGTGCCGGATGAAGTGAGACAGAAACGAATTGACAGCCTCTACAGTGCAGATGAGCGGAGCGTGATTCGTAATTCCATGGACAATCCGGAGATTGCAGATATTTATCAGGATTTTCTTGGAGAACCCCTCAGCAAACTGTCAGAAGTTCTGCTTCATACAACTTACGGAAACGAGAAGTAATTTGAAATCGCGAAGCTTAAAGAAGTCTGATTTTTCATATTATTTGTGTCAGATTTTATAGCATGAAAAAATAAGAACAAAGAGAATTTTTTGGTGGAAAAATCTTGTGAATGATAACAAATTGTTCCGCAAAAAAGAGAGTAATTCGTTGTTGTGACATAAATTGTTGCGACAACGAATTTTTTTGTTCGGCATAGGGAGAGAGAAATGGAAAAATACCCCAACGATTTATTGCCAATGAGTGAATCGGATATTCCTAACGGAAGAGGAACGATTATTTGTATAATATCAAACAGATGAAAACTCAGTAATGGTTGATTTACAGGTTGGATGTTGAGGTGGGGACGCCTCGTTCTGAGTCATCATCAATCAAAACATTTTAATTGCACGTTTCCTGGGTGGACGTGCCATGTAGAAGGAGGAAAATGTAATGATAGCAAAAGGGTTTACAGAGCCAACCGCACGTATTAAAGCTTTAAAAGCAGAAGTAGTTAACGCAGTACCGGAAGTGGAGCCATACAGAGCCGTCCTGATCACAGAATCTTATAAAGAAACAGAAGGTATGCCGGCTGTAATGAGAAGAGCAAAAGCCAATGAAAAGATTTTCAACAATCTTCCAGTTGTGATCCGTGACAACGAATTGATCGTTGGTGCTCTTTCCGTAAAACCTCGTTCCACAAACCTTTGTCCTGAATTCTCCTATGATTGGGTAGAAAAAGAATTTAAGACAATGGCAACACGTATGTGTGACCCGTTCGTAATCACAGAAGAAACCGCTGATATCCTTCACGAAGTATTCAAATACTGGAAAGGTAAAACAACAAGTGAATTAGCTACATCCTACATGAGCCAGGAAGCTCTTGACTGCCAGGCTGGCGGCGTTTTCACAGTTGGTAACTACTACTTTGGTGGTATCGGTCACGTTTGTGTAGACTACGGCAAAGTTCTGAAAAAAGGTTTCAAGGGCGTTATCGCAGAAGTTGTGGAAGCAATGGGAAGACTGGATAGAAATGATCCTGAATACTTACAGAAGAGAACCTTCTATGAAGCAGTTATCATTTCCTATCAAGCAGCAATTAATTTTGCAAAGAGATACAGTAAAAAAGCAGAAGAGATGGCAGCAACCTGTCCGGATCCTAAGAGAAAAGCTGAACTTCTTCAGATCGCTAAAAACTGTGATCGTGTTCCGGAAAATGGAGCTACAAATTTCTATGAAGCTTGTCAGTCCTTCTGGTTTGTACAGGCATTAGTTCAGATTGAAGCAAATGGACATTCCATTTCTCCTGGACGTTTTGACCAGTATATGTGGCCATATCTGGAAGCAGATAAGAACATCTCCAAAGAATTCGCTCAGGAATTAATTGACTGTCTGTTCGTATTATTAAATCATGTAAATAAAACACGTGATGACGTATCTGATCAGGCTTTCGCAGGATACGCTGTATTCCAGAACTTTGGTGTTGGCGGACAGACCGAAGACGGTCTTGACGCAACAAACCCTGTTTCTTATATGTGTATGGACGCTGCTGCACACGTTAGACTGCCAGCTCCTTCCTTCTCTGTTCGTATTCATAACCAGACACCGGATGAATTCTTATTAAGAGCATGCGAGCTGTCCAGACTTGGTATGGGTGTTCCTGCATTCTACAATGACGAGGCTATCATTCCTGCTCTTTGTAACAGAGGACTTACCCTTGCAGATGCTCGTAATTACTGTATCATCGGTTGTGTTGAGCCACAGTGCCCACATAAGACAGAAGGATGGCATGATGCTGCATTCTTTAATGTTGCGAAAGTATTTGATATTGCAATTCATGGTGGTAAGAACCGTGACGGCAAACAGTTAGGCCCTGTAACAAAATCAATGCCAGAATGGAAATCCATGGATGATCTTTATGAATCATTCACAACCCAGATTGAGTATTTCGTTGAGAAACTTGTTGAATCCGATAATGCTGTTGATATCGCACACAGAGAACGTGCTCCATTGCCATTCATGTCCGCATTAGTAGATGACTGTATCGGCAGAGGTAAGACAGTTATGGAAGGCGGAGCAATCTATAACTTCACAGGACCTCAGGCATTCGGTAACGTGGATACAGGTGATGCGATCTACGCGATTCAGAAACATGTATTTGAAGACAAAGATCTTACAATGGAACAGATTTACGAAGCTATGGAAAACAACTTCGGTGCAGAACTCGGTGCAGGCTGCTACGACGGTCCTCACGTAAAACTCAGCTGCCCAACATGCGCAGAACCAGCTGCAGCAGCTATGCAGTCTGAAGAAGACGAGATGGAATCCATCATCAATGCAGTTGTTCAGAAGATTCTTGCAGAAAAAGGTTCTTCCGTGAACTTAAGCAGCATCGGAACAAAATCATCCAGCGCAGCTTGCTGCAACGATGCGAAGAGAGCAGAATATGACAGAATCAGAAATATTCTGGATGCAACACCTTGCTTCGGTAATGATATTGACGCAGTTGATATGTGTGCTCGTAGAGCAACCCAGATCTACTCTCATGAAGTAGAAAAATATAAAAACCCACGTGGTGGACAGTATCAGGCAGGATGTTATCCGGTATCCGCAAACGTACTGTTCGGTAAAGACGTACAGGCACTTCCGGATGGACGTTACAGCAACGCTCCTCTGGCAGACGGTGTTTCCCCACGTCAGGGTCATGACGTGAAGGGACCTACAGCTGCAGGTAACTCCGTAGCGAAACTTGACCAGCTGAACATTTCCAATGGTACTCTGTACAATCAGAAATTCTTACCTTCCGCAGTAGCAGGAGATCAGGGGCTGATGAACTTCGCAGCAGTTGTACGTAACTACTTCGATAAGAAGGGTATGCATGTACAGTTCAACGTAATTGATAAAGAGACATTAATTGATGCTCAGCAGCATCCTGAAAACTACAAAGACCTGGTTGTTCGTGTAGCCGGATATTCCGCACACTGGACCGTACTTGCGAAAGAAGTTCAGGATGATATCATTGCACGTACAGAGCAGAGCTTCTAATAGTTTATGACTCGAATTTAATGAAGTCGTTTGAAAGAACTGGAGGAAGTACTTATGGATATAATGGAACCATATAGTGACGTGAATGTAAAAGGCCTTGTGTTTAATATACAAAGGTTTTCCGTAAATGACGGACCGGGAGTGAGAACAATTGTTTTCCTCAATGGCTGTCCTTTACGATGCAAATGGTGCTGTAATCCGGAATCACAGGAAATGAAGCCAATCGTTATGTTTAAGGCGCAGAACTGTGTCGGATGCGGCAACTGTGAGGTGGTGTGTCCAACAGGTGCTTCTAATCTGAGTCTTCCTGGAAAAATCGATCATACAAAATGCATTACCTGTGGAAAATGCGTAGATGTATGTTATCATAAGGCTCTTGAAATTTCCGGAAAGGAAATGACAGTGGAAGATCTTATGAAGGAGCTTTATCAGGATCGTGTAGTATATAGAAGATCCGGAGGCGGTATTACCGTCTCCGGAGGTGAAGCGCTGATGCAGCATAAATTCCTGATAGAACTCTTGAAAACCTGCAAATCTCTCGGATGGCATACTGCCATAGAGACGACAGGCTTTGCTTCTCAGGAAGTAATTGGAAAAGTACTTCCATATCTTGATCTGGTGATGATGGATATCAAGCATCTTGATCCGGAGGTTCACAAAGAATATACAGGAGTTTCCAATGAGGTCATTCTGGAAAATGCAATGTTTATCGCAAAGCATGCAAAGAAAATGATCGTGCGTGTTCCTGTTATCCCCGGATTTAATGCAGATCCGGTCAGCATCGGATGCATTGCAAAGTTTACCACATATCTTGAGAACGTAAATGAATTACATCTTTTACCGTATCACGATCTCGGTTCAAACAAATATGCAATGATGGGAAAAGAATATTCTCTCGCCGGCATTAAAAAACCGGAAGAAGAATTCATGGAAGAATTAAAAGCAATTGTAGAAGATGAAGGATTAGTCTGTAAGATTGGAGGCTGATGATAATGAAGGATTATTATTTATTAACATCGGAATCCGTTACAGAAGGTCATCCGGATAAGTTATGTGATATTATCTCTGATACGCTCCTGGATGCTTATCTGAGTGGAGATCCCTCCTCCCATGTAGCATTGGAGACGATGGCTTCCAACAACACAATTTTCATAGCCGGAGAGGTGGCTTCCAATACCGAAGTAAATGTAGTACAGATGGCAAGGGAAGCAATTCGTAAAGTCGGTTATGACTGTGATAGAAAAGGTCTTGATGCAGATAAATGCCTTGTTCTCACCAATATTGGCATTCAATCTCCTGACATTGCCCAGGGGGTAAGTCAGAAAGACGGCCAGATTGGAGCAGGAGATCAGGGTATGATGTATGGCTATGCCTGTGATGATACGGAAGAATTTATGCCTCTGTCCATTTCACTGGCTCATAAGCTGACAAAACGCCTGACGGAAGTCAGAAAAAAGGACATATTACCATATCTTTATCCCGATGGAAAATCACAGGTTACAGTGGCATATGATGATCAGGGAAAGGTTATCGGAATTACCGATGTTGTTATTTCTGCCCAGCACAGTGACTGTGTTTCAATCGATCAGCTTCGACAGGACATCAAAAAAGAAGTAATTGATGCTGTAATTTCAGAAAATGAAATGTTGCCGGAGGTGAAAATTCATATCAATCCGACAGGACGATTCGTAGTCGGCGGTCCTGCCGGTGATACGGGACTTACCGGCAGAAAAATAATCGTAGATACCTATGGAGGAATTGCAAGACATGGCGGAGGTGCTTTCTCAGGAAAGGACCCGACCAAGGTTGACCGTTCAGCAGCCTACATGGCAAGATATGTGGCAAAAAACATTGTAGCGGCTGGTTTTTGCCGAAAATGTGAAGTGAATCTTGCCTATGCGATTGGAATTCCACAGCCGGTATCCATCAAAATTGACACTTTTGAAACGGAAGAAATTCCGAAAAATATCATTGAAAAAACAATAAAAGAAATTTTTGACTTCAGTGTAGCCGGAATCATAAGAACCTTATCTCTCACAACAGTTTCTTATCAATCCGTCGCTGCATACGGTCACTTTGGAAGACCGGAGCTGAATCTTCCGTGGGAACGGACAGATAAGGTGAAAGAACTTCAGCAAAAAGCAGTGGAATATCTGGCAGATGAGATCTGTGCTCATCACCCGTTCACAGCCGGGTAAATTTCATTGTCAATCAATTGCCCAAGAGCATATTGAATCCAATTTTATTAAGCTGGCAATCAGGCGTAGTCGTTTGGAAATCGGTCTCAACATCTCTCACACAACGATGAAAAAACGAATAAGCTTGATCCACATATATGAAGAAGGGAAAGAGGATTTCCCTTCTTTTTACATGTAAATATTAAAATATTTCTCATAAAAAGATAAAAAGAGTAATAAATTGACCAGTCACAAATGTCTAACACAACAATAAAATCTATTTAAAATACAAATTTTTAGCAATAATGTTTTCTCACTTCACAAGAATAACAATTTGAAATTATAGTAAAAATGGTAAAATATAAATATTCAGAAACAAAAAATAGATAGGAGTTCCTGGAATGAGTGAGAAAGAAAAAGTGCAACATAGAAAGAAAAAAGATGTCAGCTTACTTGGAATATTTGGCATGGAAACGTTAAAAGATCTGTTGAAAACCATGGCGGCTGCAACAGATTTTTCTTTTTCGGTGATTGATTATAAGGGTAAGACTCTCATTGACAGTATGATTCGAAATGAATACTGCCTGAAATATATGAATAAGCCTGAGGTGTGTGGAGAATGTCAGATATCTGCAGCCTTTGCTGCTGCAAAAGCCGCAATCAAGTGTGGACCATATATTTTTCGCTGTCCCCAGGGCTTTGTCAGAATAGCAGTTCCTGTGATCGTCAATGATCAGTATCTCGGAGCAATTGTCGGGGGAAGAATTCGATGCGAAGATGAATTGCTGGATGAAAAGGGTTCTGCAGTCGTTTCGGATTATAAAAGAAACGAGGAAGAGGAAAAACTGTTTTGTTCTGTACAGGAATTGCCACGAAAAAAAATACTGGCTGTGGCAGATCTCATGTTTTTATTGTTAAAAGAAATGGGAGAGAAGGAGACACTGGAGTTCCAATTGGATAAACAGATTCGAACGGAAAAGCACCTTCGTGATATCAGGAGAAAGAATGAACTTCTGAAAAAAGAATTGGAAAAACAGCAGAATCGTTCTATGAAAGCTAAGATTCTTCCGCATTTTCTTCTGGATCTTTTTGTTGCTGTTTCAAATTTTGCTATTTTGGAAAATGCCACAAAAACAGAAGAATTTATGGCAGATATTGCTTCTGTTCTCAGGTATTATATTGATGAGGCGGCAGATTTCATATCTATGAATATAGAATTGATTCAGATGGAGAATTATCTGAAAGTATTGAAAAGGCAATATGGTGAACGTATAAATTATAAAATCAGTTATCCGGATAGCGTAAAGAAACAGATGATTCCTTCCCTCAGCTTATTTCCGTTTTTGACTTATGTGATTATCTGTGGTGTTCTGCCGGGATATTTTCAGGGAACCGTATGTCTCGAAGTGAAAGAGGATGGAGATCGCAATTTTGTAACCATTCGACTGGATGATGAGGATGTGTCGGTTCACAGGAGAATCATTTCCAGGAATGATGTGGAGATACCGGACAGAGAACTTCTTCTGGAACAGATTGAGAATACAAAAAGAAGATTACAGTTTGCTTACGGAGAAGACTGTAAGATTACATTGCAGCCGGATCTGGTTGTGATTGATATACCGAAACTCAAAGTTAATCAGGAATGAAAATGTAAGACGAGGAGGTGTTGTCATGGTTCAGGTAATGTTGATCAATCAGGAATTTTTATTTCAAAAAGCATTCAGTCGAATGATGGATGATATAAAAGGATGTAATTATGTTGGAGTGGCGGAAAATGGTATACAGGCGATGGATATGATCAGTCAATTTCATCCGGGTATTATATTTGCCGATGCGATGCTTGGACTGGAGAACGGGATTGCGCTGTGCAAGAAAATCAAAGAGAAATTTCCGAAAACGATCGTATACATACTTTCAAACTATTGTGATTTTAAACTTATGAAAGAATCCATGTATGCCGGAATTGAAGATTTTCTCCTGAAACCCCTTTCCCGTCTGAAACTTGCATCTCTTTTGATGGAACGACAAGAAGAGAAAATCACACAGAAGGAAGGGCCGGAGGAAGAGTTATTTGCAGCTGTTGATCACAGAGATTATAAAGGGGCCTGTGTGGCTTCTGATCAATTCGTGAACCATATTTTTTCAGTGACAGATGAGAGCAACCGGAAAAAGGAACTGGAATCCATTGCCTCCCGTTTGTTTTATCTTATTCCGATGATGGACCAGGCACAGAAGAATCATTATCTCCAAAAATACGAATTAACTTCAAAGGTACTTAGCAAAAAGAGTCTATGTCAATTATGGATGATGCAGATCGTCAACGAAATCTTCCGTCAATTGTGTGTTATGAAATACACTCATATGAATCGTGCTTTTCAATATATTGAAAACAATTTGAAAGAAGAAATATCTCTTACAGAAC
Organism: Eubacterium sp.; assembly: GCA_022764265.1. Taxonomy (GTDB): domain Bacteria; phylum Bacillota; class Clostridia; order Lachnospirales; family Lachnospiraceae; genus Anaerobutyricum. The sequence continues at coordinate 10,891 of JALERO010000110.1, forward strand.
TGTCCGAGCAGGCTGGAATCAGTAATGGGTATCTGAGCCGTATTTTTAAAAAATACTACCATATCAGTGTTGTGGATTACATTCATTTGAGAAAACTGAATCTGGCAAAATACTATATGATTGCCAGCGAGATGAATATATCAGATATTTCCTTTATGATGGGATACAGTGAGGCAGGATATTTCTGCAAAATCTTTAAGAAATACGAAGGAATGACTCCTTCCGCTTACCTCAATCTGATTGCAAAAGAAAAATAATTTTATAATATTTTGTGTGCCGGGTGCCTCATGAATCAAGGGGCCCGGCACATTTCAAGGAAGAATGTTAAAAAAAGAGATAAAATAACTATAATCCAATACACCAGAAATCTTTCTGAAAGAGATCATCTCCGGTCTTATCCCGAAGAGCCGGATGAAAATCAAAGTGTACAGCGCCAACCGGAACCTTGCGCTCAATTGCATGAGAGATACGTGCGACTCCCTCATTTCCAAAAGCACCACACAAATCAATGGCAACACATCCTTTTTCAACCATTTCCCTGGCCACTGCTTCTGCCTGAGAATAATCAGCACATCCAACACTGTACATAATAATTTCTTTTGATTCGATTACAGAACGATCTTTTTTGGGATTACATTTTTCGTGACAGAAGATAAATGCAACTTTGAATTTTTCCTTCATAAACATCTCCCTCTTTTTGGATAAGAATTGGTTTGATTTTATAGTTATATTTTATCAAAAAAAGACAAAAAAGACAGGTAAGATAAGAGTGAAATAATGGGAAATAATCATACAATTCATTCAATATGATTTTACCAATATATTGTCCGTATCTTCCTAATCGAAACAATCTCTGCATGATAAAATGTATAAAGAGATACTGGAAGAATTATGTAGAAATCCTTTTACGGATAATTGGGAAATTCCAAAAAAGTAAAAGGAGATGGAGGGTTAAAATGGAACGAAAAAGCATTGAGCAGCTTATTGTGAACAATGAATGGAACATGTTCCAGAAAGTACAGGGAATTAACGGAAGAGCGCCCTGCCAAGCAGAGGAACAATATCAGACCTTTATTATCATGAGATTGAGTCAGTTTGAAAGCTGGCCGATAGAGGTGATTCAGAGCTATCTTCAGGATCTGGAGGATGCCAAAGCTGCAGAGCGAAACCTGGTCATGGAAAAATATGCATGGATGATGGAAGATACAGATCCGGAATATTTTTCACAGATCCGGCATCTGCTTCCGCCGGTTTCCGAGGAGAAAAGGGAGCTTGCCCGAAAAATCACAGCCCAATATATGTGCTGGGAGAAGGAAGTAGACACATTGTATCCAAATGTGCGGAAAAATGGTCGCCCTACAACGGCAGGTACTTCGTTAGAAGGCGATACAAGCCTGGAGACCTATCTTCGATGTGAGCTGATGACTTATTCCGCTAAAACATTGCAGCTGCTCTGGAAGACGATTGAGGCCGCTCCTTCGCAGAATCTGTATATGATCAGCATGGAGAAGCTGGCAAATGCTTATGGATATACTTCGCTTGAGGCGGCAGAGACAGCATTATCCTGACGGATTACAGAAGAAGGGAGTGGTTTTTACAGTGAAGAAAATAATATTATTGGCCGGTGATTTTACGGAAGATTATGAAACTATGGTACCTTTTCAGGCATTGGAGATGGTTGGTTATAAAGTCGATGCTGTGTGTCCCGGAAAGAAGGCTGGAGAGTATGTGAAAACGGCCATTCATGACTTTGAGGGTGACCAGACCTATACAGAGAAGCCAGGACATTTATTTCAGCTGAATGCGGATTTTGATGAAGTAAATGTAGATGATTACGATGGTTTATTTATTACAGGTGGACGTTCACCGGAATATCTTCGGACAGATCATAGAGTGCTCACTCTCGTAAAATGTTTTATGAAAGCAGGGAAACCGTTGGCTGCCATATGCCACGGGCCGCAGATTCTGACTGCCGCAGGAGTGATCTGCGGACGCACCCTGACAGCCTATCCGGCTCTTGCAGCGGATATACGGCTGGCAGGAGGAAACTACATAGAAGTACCTGTTGATCAGGCTGTGGTGGACGGAAATCTTGTCACTGCACCGGCATGGCCGGGAAATACAGCAATTCTTCGGGAATTCATTAAAGTTTTAGAATCATAATAAATACGGACAGAGGAAAATATAATTCTCTGTCCGTATTTTCAGCTAATTGAACAAATGAAGATTTTATTAATATAATTAATGTCTAATTAATTTTTTCAAATCCTTGCTGCCCCACATTACACAGTGGACAGTGTGATAAGGTAGTGAACGGCTTTCCTTCTTTTGCTTCGTCAAAAATATATCCACAGACTCTGCAACGATATACTCCATTTAAAGGATGATCTTCTACATTTTTATTGCCACCCTCGGAATGAAGTCGATCCACCTCGTCCTGAATTTTCATTCTGTGTAATTGTTCCAAAATTGTTCCCATGATAGCTCCTCCTCCTTGATGCATTTATTCATGTGTTTGAAATTATACCTATGTAATTATTATAATATAGATTCTCGGTCTCCATTAGTATAATAGAGGAATAATAATAGGAAAAAATGACTATTTTTCCAACCATGGATTGGAAGTTCTGAGTGCATCATCCTTGATATGGGATAGAAGAGAAGGTACATGATATAGCAGGAAATCGCTGTCATTGTCGGTCACATGTTTTTCCTTTAAATATGTAATTATTTTTTTGCAAAGCTCTTCCACTACGAAGACAACATATTTTGGATTTGCCTGCAGAGGAATCAGTACCAGTTTAGCCAGCTCATCGTAGGATGTCTGTCCGAGAATCGGCAGGGTCTTCAGGCCTTCATGTTCCCATTTATAATATGGTTTATATGTCCGATTGATCAGATAGATAAAGGACGTATAGTGCCGGATAAATTCATTCAATGCGTGAGAAGCTGCCACATATTGTTTCCGTTTTAAAGAACGAGGAAGATTATATTGTCCGCTTTGGGCAATCTGTGTGCAATGGAAAGCCAGACGTTTCAGAAGGACATCTTTCGGATAGTGATTTAATAATCCTTTTCTTATTCTGGTGAATTCCCCAAGATTATCCATGAATACCCGACCGTTTGTGGCGGTGGAAAGCGGAATGTCTTCCATCTGTCTCCAAATAGAGAGAGAAGCTGGTACTTCATGAATAGAGAGAAACTTATCATAAAATTCTTCTATGGTCAAAAGACCGGTTCTCCCTTCGCCCAATGAGCAGGTATTTCGTGCCTGAAAACCACGATAGGTTTTCGGAAGCAGTGCAAGCTGTGCTTCCAGATTTCGACCGTAAAGATTCTTATCAGTTTTCGGAATGAAAATCTGGAAAGAAGGACCAAAATCATGGTCTCGGGATATCTCGTCATCGAATCCGTAGCATTCCGAGCCTTCTCCCACCAATCCGGCTGCCATTCTTGGCAGGTATTCCGGAAACTTTTCTTTTAACATCGGATAACAGACTTCCCAGAAATATCCTTCCGCAATATCCAATCCTTTGCTGCTTTCTGAAATATCGTTTTCTGTTGCAGCAGCAAAAGGCTCAAAAGAAGGATATTTATTTGAGATTTGCTCCATGGTTTTCTTGTAATTTACCAGGCTGTGTTTATAGCTTTCACTTTCTCTACCGAGCTTTTCTTTACTGATATTCATCGAGGTTTCAAAGCATTGCTTAGCCTTGCCGTAATCCTGATCTTCATAATAAATGATACCGAGATTGTTCATGGCAGCGGCAAATAAAACAGAAGCATGATCGATGTTCCGGAAAAAAATGCTGATAGCCTGCTTTAAGAGCTGAATGGCTTTTTCGTGGTCTCCGATACGTTTATAGGGTTCCACCAGATTATTTAATGTGATACCGTATAATATCTCATGTTCCGTATCGCTTTTTAAAATATCCAGGCAAACATTGTGAAGAGGGATGGATTCCTCATAACGATCCATTTCCTGATACAGTAGTCCCAGATTGTTGCAAAGAGAAACATATTGAATTAACTGAGTTGCATTTTTGCGCTCGAACAAAGACTTTGCCTGTAGAAATAAGGTTTCACTTTCCTGATAGCACTTCATCATACGTAACAGATTGGCCAGATTTACCAGAGCAGAAGCGTAGTCCAGGTGATCCGTACCCTTTAATACACCTGCACAATGTAATGCTTTGTGCAGAACCTCCAGAGACTCATCATAACGTCCCAGATTGCGGAGAAGCCCTCCGTATTCGACATAGAGGGCAAGAGTTTCATCGTGATATTCTCCGTATATTTCAAGCGAAATGGAGATACATTCCTGATACACTTCCACCAGATCAGGCCATCGTTCTGAAGCTTCAAGTTCATCTATTTTTTTATATAATTCTTTTAATCTTTTTTCCATTTCTCCAAAGCCTCTTCTAATACCTTCATTGCCTTTTCACCATCAACAGCAGTGAGAAGTGCCACATTGTGTTCTTTACATTTCTTGTAGGTTGCGAGAACAAGCTCGATATCACTGGATATTTTGGACAAAGTGATCACAAAGATTGCATCCAGTTTTCCGTCTGCCACATCACGCATCATTCTTCGATAGCCGGGACGATTCAGGTTTGTGGATGGATAATCCCCTAAATCGGTGTAATTAAAGAACTCGCAATCCTCCCCATATATACCGATTGCGCGATTCTGACATTGTACTCCGTCCTTGATCATACCTTTCACATAGATTTGGGAGCAGCCCGGACATCCGCCCCTTAAATGTTGATGATTATAAATTCCGATTCGCATAAATACCTTCCTTTCAAAAATAGTGATATCACCCCTGATTATATACTTTCATTTTACCAAAAAAGGAGAGGAGAGAAGGGGAAGAATAGGGAGTAATTATGGGAAATAATGATACACTGGTATAAATGAGAAAAAGAAGTGAAAATAAGAGCATTTAAGGCATAAAAAAAGAGGTTCTCAATTGAGAACCTCTCTTCAGTATGTATGAAACTTTTTATCGAATTATAATGCTGGGAAACAAGCATTAACTACGAATGTCATGATAAAGATAGCACATGCAGGACCATCGATGTGGGAATCTGTACCACTGTTGATCAGGTTTGTTTCAGCGTCACAAATGATAGCGGAAATTGTACCGAATACGATTGCAACGATAACTGCCATCCACATATTTCCTGTGGAGTTGTAGCACTGAACAACTGTTTCAGCAGCGATAATAACGATATGATGACATCCTGGGAAAGGCTGTCCCATTTCAGCAAATACTAAACCAACAGCTGCAAGACCGAAGATTAATACGTGATATAAACCACCAAATCCTTCAGCAGGAACGCCATTAGTAATAGCTGCAGCATAAACACCAGCAATTAATAAGCTGTAGAAGATACCGATAACAAGTACGTTTGTGAAAGCAGAACCTTTGCTGACTACGTTGTCACCAGTTTTAAGTTTTCCACCGAATACCAGACGAACAAGGATTGCAGAACAGAATACTGTGATTCCAGGAGCGTCAGTGATAAGACGTGGAGAAATAGTACCACCAAAGAGATTAGCAATTACTAATTCTTTGAATAAGAAACCGATAACACCGAAAACACCACCAACTAATAATACGTCAGGAGCGTTTAATCCAGCTAAAGCAGGTGCGATATCTGCACCGTTGTCTGTAAGACCTTTTTTCTTAGCATATGCAGCAGCAGCAACGCCGGCAGCGAAAGAAATATGAGGTCCAAAGAAAGAACCGAATGCCATGTAGTTAACCAGAATGTTAGATGCATCAGCAGCACCACACATACCAGCAACAGCACCAACAACTGCGAATACACCAGTCATAATAAATGCTGGCAGAGCTCCGATTGCAGCAGCGAAAACACCGCCACCAAAAGCAGCGAGTAAAGCGAAAATACTCATAACAATCTCCTCCTTATACATGTATGAATATGTTTTTGTTTATCAAGC
>JALERO010000130.1 GCA_022764265.1 Eubacterium sp.
AAAACCGCAGACCCACACGCTTCCGTGGAAGAAGGATTTCTTTGAAACAGATCATGCATTTCCGGACGGATATGCCATTTCATGGACAACCCAGGATAATGATGTGATCAAAGTGGAAGCTTCAGGAGATGAGTTAAAGATAACCCCTCAGAATGCGGGAAAGGCTTTTGTGGCGGGGCGTTATAAAGCGACAATCAATGCCGGAACAGAAAATGAACAGACCGAGATTCGTTATATGCTTTATAAGATTATCGTCCGTCCTGCCAAGGTTACCGTTACGCTGGATGACACAGAGAGCATTTATAATGGTAAGACCCAGGGGGGAGATACCGCAGAAGTCAAAGGACCGGATGAGGAGTCGGTTCCGACAAGTATCTCCTATACCTATTACAACAACCGGGAAGATGCAGGAAATGGAACGAACTCAAGGGAAGAGCTTCCAAAAGCAATCGGAACCTATTATCTGAAGGCTGCGGCTGCCGCCACACGTAATTACGAGGCGGGATCCAAAATCGCCGAGATTAAGATTCTTCCTGCACCGATTTCTGTATCGATTCCGGATAAAACCTCTACTTACTCCGGCAAATCCATGCGTTATGATGAAGCAGACGCAACGATTGAAGGAACGGTTTTAAAAGATGGGAGTGAAACAGAATTCGAGCCTGTAACAGGGCAACTTTCTTACAATTATACAGACGAAGCCGGCAAAAAAGTGGATGACCCGATCAACGCAGGAAAATATACGGTGACGGCAAAGGTAAGTGCAGCCGGAAATTATGCGGAAGGTTCGGCAACCGCAACTTTAGAGATTAAAAAGAAAGAAGGCGAGCTTGTTATTGATCCTGATGACGATGATCCGGGCGATGACCCAGGCGATGACCCGGACGATAAACCAAATTGGGATCCGGATAGTACCGTGATTGTGAAGGTGTATGATGGAAAGCCTGCTGAGATTCCGCTGTCTTTTATTGACGGAGAGGGCAATCCGTTAGATCCGGAAGGTGCGGGAATCCACTATCAGTTCCGGCATTGCAGGAAGAATGAAAAAGATGTGACCGATGAGATTCCGACAAATGCAGGACTCTACTACGGCCGGGCGGTCATTGGAGAGGACAGTAATTATCTGCCGACTTATAGTAATACCATAATCATCTGGATAAAAAAAGCCCCGGTGGAGATTGTGATTCCGGCAATACCGGCCTTTGATTATACCGGAGACAGAATTACCATTGACTCCGCCGTGGTCACATCCAACGGACAGGATATCACGAAAGAAAGTGAACTTCTGTATCTGTACTACTCCGATCAGGAATGTAAGAAGCTCATCAAACCGCCAAAGGATCCGGGAATCTATTATGTGAAGGCTTTTTCAAAAGAACGGGATAATTATAAAAAAGCTTTGAGTGAAGCGGTCACCCTCACGATAAACGAACCGGAAAAGAAACCGGGGATCCCGGATGATGACCCGAATTCGGAAGATAAAACAGAGGATACAGGATCAGGGGATCAGCCAGGTGGTACTGCGTCAGGAAATCAAACGGATAGTAAGAAGTCGGGAAGCCAAATGGGTGATAAAGGATCAGGAAATCAGACGAATACGGGTAATCAGAGTAAAAAAATCGCTGCTACCGGCGACAATACACCGGTATATGAATACCTGATTCTGATATTCCTTTGTGGAGCTGTTGTGATTGGAATGCTTAGAAAAAAAGGAAGAAGCAACTAGGGAGGAATGCCTATGTCAAGACGAATAGAAAAAGGAATGCAACGGTTTACCGCGTGGTTACTCATTTTGGCTCTGACCGCGCCGTTGCTGTCAGGCTTTCCGGTGCAGGCAGAGCAGACAAGCTATGAGGAGAAGGTTCTTTATGATCTGGAGGAGACCAAAGCGGCATTTCTCCAGGACAACGATACCGGCACTCCGACGATCACCTTTCCGTGCAATGCCATCGTTGCCCCGGTGGGCTCAGAAGTGATCTATCATTTATTCCGTCAGGGAAATACCGAACAGGAACAGACCGTTACCCTGATGACAACCGATATCACCGCCGGATATCAGGAAGATTATGAGATCGTGGTAGACGGCAAGGTCATCGAGGGCGAAGCCAAGCCAATGTTAGATGGAAGTGACACGATTTATGAGGTCTTTATCGGCGAGGACGTACTGGGCGATTCCGAAGAAACATCGGAGGAAGATAGCTCCGGGACAGCGGAAGAAGGTGCAGAGGACACCTCCGAGGTTTCCAAAGAGGATCTGACAACTCAAATGCGGGAACAGGCCTCCAGCACTTTTGATGTCACATTTGCTGCAGGGGAAAATGTAAAGGAAATACGAATCCGCCTCTATATGCCGGAGGAAGCCCTGGGGAACAGAGAGATGCAGCTGGGGATTCTGGAGTGTCCGGAAGGGATGGAGACCGGGGAGAATACGTTAACTGCAGTGACCCTGGAGGATTCGAGAGAAGCGGAACCGTCAGAGGTGGCGATCGTGGAAGATTCGGTGGAGCAGGTGGATGGCTACGTGACCGTTCTCGTGGAAAGAACCGGCAATACCGAAGGCTACACCTCCTATGAATTGGAATCGGAGGATGGGACGGCTGTAAACGGAGAGGATTATATCCTGGATAAAACCCAGCTGATCTTCACGCCGGGCGTTTCCGTTCAGAAGATCTATATTCCACTGGTGGCCGGCGATGCCGGGGAAAAGAAAGAATTTACCCTCAAGGCAGACACCTCGGAAGAGAAGATTGAATACCAGGCCACCACCAAAGGAGCAACCTTTAAGACGAGTCGGGATCTGGTAGACATTTCCATGAGTGAATTCTCCATAGGAGAATATTCCAGATCCGGAGATACCCCTGCAGGTGAGGTTGACTTCTATAAAGATGACGATGAGGATCGATATATCTTTAGCTTTGATACGGGCGTCGGGGACGGGAGCAACCGAAGTGCCTCCATTCGAACCGATACTCCCTATGACTTTACGGGCATAGACAAGATTCGACTGTCCGCAAGCTATCGGGTCGGTACGGTTTCGGGAGATTATCTGGATGTTTATGCATCCAATACCGATTTTTGTACGAACAAAACCTCCCTCGCATCTCTGGCGACCAATCATTATGGAGGCCGAATCGGGATTCTGCCACTGACGGGACAGCATGTCAATGAAGTGTATGTCGACCGTTCCGGACAATATTATCTGTACATTACCGCAGAACAGCATGCCGGACCGGGTTATATCGGATATAATCTCTACGACCAGGAATTTGACGGTGACGATGAAGGCCATGTGGCGCTGGTGAAGCACAAGTATTCTCTGGAGCTGGTGAATCCAACCCAGTTAAATTCGTCGGGAACCTCCAAAAGCCCGGTGACGGAACAAAAACTCACCCTGTCATCGGACACGAACACTTATGGCACAAAGCTGGATACGGTGTATCGGGATGATACCTTTGTGTACTCTTATGAACTCAACATACCGGAGGCAAAGCTGGTCGGCTATGATATTGTCGATAAAGACGGGAATAAATTATATGGTTTTGGTACAACCAGCACGACGGTCACAATAAACACAAACATTCTCAACTATGTGGAATCCCAGGGGGAAGATGTGATCCGGATTCGTCCAAAGTTCCAGCTGCCGACCTCGGAAGTGAAGGTGAAGCAGCAGAACTTTAAGGAGCTTGGTGTCGATGGGTTAACGGCGACCTTGGATGAAGCGAACAGTACCTTATACTATTATGATAATGGTGTCAGGATCGCTACCTTTATCTGGTCCTCTGCCAATTATAACAAAGGGGACTCTCTTACATTTAAGGTAGAAGAAAATGCAGCCTATGACGGAGATTTTGAATTTGATTCCTACGAGATCCGTTCCGGCTCTTCGTCGGATCTGACCAACGTCAATCCGGTATATTATAAAGAAAAACAGTGGACCGTCACATTAAACGACGATTATTATGAGATTACTCCAATCTTGTCCAATAGCAAAGCGCCCCTTTATCTGGAGGTAAAGAATGCGACCCACGGAAGCTTTGGGGGAAAACCGGAGAATCTCAAGGAAGACAATTATACCGTAAAAGATTATGACGGGAAATACGAAACCAGTGACATCGCAGGATTTGAAGCCAGGCCGGATAAAGGATACCGGGCGAAATGGAGCTGCTATGACATCGTCAGCAACACCACAAAGACCTATTACGGCGACATGTTCTATTACGAAGTGCAGGCTGCCATCCGCTCAACGGATAATATTGTGACTCTGGAATTTGAACCGTGCCAGACCCGGAATACCTATACGATGGGGGCAACCGTATATATGCAGGGGGGAACCGTTCTCCATCAGCCGGATGCGGATGATATCAGCTATGCTCCTTTAGAAGGCGCATCGGTGTCGGTAGAGGGAAAATCCACTCTCATAACGGATGAAAATGGAGTAACAACAACGACGACCTCCGTCACGGGGGCAGCCGGGGAGATTCATACCGCCCTGATCATGGCAAATAACCGAAAATATATCCATGAATACACGATTCCGGAATTGGACACGGCGAATGGGACCAACACCTTCAATGAGACAATAAAATTATCCTATTATTACGATGGGCCGAGGGTGACCTCCATCCGTTACTATGATAATTCCTATCAGGTTCAGAACGGAGATACTATTTATCTGGAAGATGAAGCCGATATCTGCGAACTGGCTGCAACCGTGGAATCCAATAACAAGAAGGTAAATCGAGTGGAATATTCCATCATCTCTCCGAAGGGAGAGCTGAGAATGGAAGCGCAGGAAGCAGAAATGAAAGGAACCGAATATACCTGGACGGTTCCCCTTGGAATGTATGCCAGAGAAGGCGATCAGATCTGGATCGAGTTGCTCTATCAGTACGTGGATAAAGACGGTAAGCTACACAGAGAATCCTACGGAAAAGTCAATACCGGCTATACGATCATCATTGCTGACTTTGAAACCGTATCCTATATTCCGGACACGGGAGGCGTTCCTTCGAATCTGACGATCTGGGGAAATGTCACCTTTAATTTCTCGGTCAAGGGCTGGAAACCAATCTTCACCACAAGCCGAAGCGGGAACTATTTCTATATCACGCTGGGCGCGTCCTTCGGATTTATGCCTCTTCCAAAAGGCGGAGACGAAAACACGGAAGGGAAGAAGCTCAAGATTCCGGGCTGGTCCGACTTTATGAAGCAGGTGGATGCCTTTGACCAGGTGCGATCGAAAAACGAGGCCTCGGTGAAAGAGGGATTACAGACATTAAAGAAAAACGTCATCTCCTTTGGCGTACCGATTTCCTTCCAGCTGGCCTTCTTCCTGGGACTGGACAGTGATAACCTGCAAGGGAAAATGTATTTTCTCGGGGCCTTCTTCGGCATCGGATTTAATGCCTCCTATACCTATTCGATTCCGTTTGTTGTGGAGGGTATCCCGCTATTTGCCACAGTGGTGGTAACCGGTTCCATTGCCGATACCATACAGATTTATGCCGTTTCCAATACGGGATTGGTTGAGCTGGATGTGATTAAGGACCCAAGCAAGTCCTCCTATAAGCCAAATAATGATTTTAAGGCAAGCTTTGATCTCACCGGAACGGTGGGCGTCGGCGTAAATGGTCTTGTGGGCGTGTCGGGAGGCATAAAGACCGGAATGACCTTTGACTGGATTGATTTCCAGTACGGAAAAGGAATCGCTTCCATTGCGGGAATCATCCGCTTAGATCTCTTTTTTGCAGGAAGGACATTTAAGATTGCCGAGTCAAACATTGAGATGTTTAATACGAGTCCATATGTCCAGTCGGAAGCGAAGGACTGTGTGGGGCCGGAATTCGGTATCTCGGATGCAATGCAGGAAAGTCTGGAAAACTGGCAACTGAAACCACTGAATCAATATTCCCAAAGCATATCCGCAGCGGGAAATGCACTGGTATCTGATGCCTATGAATTTACAAGACCGGTTCTGTATCCGATGGGCAATGGGAAATACCTGATCGTCTGTACCGTTGACAGTAAATATGTGAATGGATGCACCGAGCCAGGAAATGCCGTGCTCTCCTATGTTGTCTACGACAGCAACGAAGGCTATCTGGATCCGGGTACAGGGGATTATATAAAGGATATTTCCGGGAACAAGATCTTTACCGGTCTGGAACCGCTGACCCAAATCGGTGACAGTCTGAATTTCAACCCGAAGGTGGTGAAAGCGGGCAACCGCGGTTACATGGTGACCTGGAACAGTGTCTTGTATGGCGGGAAAACAGACGAGAATTTGAATCTGTCTAACATCAGTACGGTCATTAAGTCAGCGCTTATAGAGAATCCGGAGCAGTTCCCGGATATTTCGATGAAATATAAGTCACTGGTGACGGCGAGTGATGGCGACAAGTTAAATCTCAATATGGTAGTGGGAATGGAATATGACCAGGCAAACGATGAAGTGCTTCTGCTGTATCGAACCTGTGACCTGTCAGAGATTTCAGCAAAAAGTACCCTGGAAGAGTACCTGAACTGTGATACAGCACTGTGTGTGACAAGTATGAACATCGGGGATGCGCTCTCTGACCCGAATACTACGTGGCAAGAAAGTCTTGTCCTGGCATCCGGCGGAGCGGGAAATGTTCTCAAATCCGCGGATATGAAAATGATGAAGAACAAGGAAGGGAACGAGATACCGGTGCTCACCTGGCATCAGGCCTCCGGAGAAGGCGGAGAGCTGTTTAGCGAATCCGGAGAGGAAACCAATAACTGCATTCAGCTTGCAAGCCTGACCTACAGTGGCGGAGCATACAGTCTGAATAAACCAGTCACTGTTCCATCGGAAAAAAGCTATCAGGCATCCCCGACCCTGGCTGTGGGAGCTGAACATAACATCCTCATGTGGAAAGAAGAAGGCAGGATGGCCGTAGCTGACCCGATTGCTATTTTAGATGGTTTCTGGGATGCGGATGCCCGGGCGTTATCGGGTGAGGAAATGGCAGAAGACCGGGAAGCAAATGCAGATGCGTTGGACGGCCTTGCCAATATCACAAGTGTCGGTGCCGGAAATAACGACGATTTCCGATTGATCAAAGGTGACGACGGAAAACTGTACTGTATGTGGACCGAAAACAATTCCAAAGGAGACGGCCATACCGTCAAAATGGCATGTCTGGAGGAAGTATCCGTCACAGATACGGTTGACGGCAAAACCTTTACCCAGAAAACTGCTGTGTGGGGTGAGGGAAGCACCGTCCTTGAAACAGAGGATAACAATTATATTACCTACATGAACGCAACGGTGGATAAAAATGGCAAGCTGCAGATGATCTACCGACAGATGGATTTAGAAAAAGATTATAGTGAAATCTGCGTGAAAAGCAAAGACCTTTCGGGCAAACCGGTTGTATCGGATATCTCGGTGGATAAAAATGGGGTAAAAGCGGGCGAAACCATTCTTGTGACGGCAACCATTGAGAACAAAGGAGTGCGTGCACTGACTGGTGAGAACCTCCGCCTCAATGCAAATGGAGCTTCCGGACAGGAAACGAAGCCGATTCCGACCCTGGCATCCGGAGAGACAGCGACGGTTCAATTCCGGTATACCGTGCCGGAGTCCATCAATCGCAGAGATATTTCATTAACTGCTGATATTTCCGGAAATACCCGGAGTCAGAGAAGCAACGAAGCTCCGGTAACGGCTTCCCTTTATGCGACCGCCGATCTGAAATTTAATGTGATTAAGTTTATACCATTAAATGTGACCAATACAGACGAACCGGATCAATACAAGGTGTTCCTTCAGATTACCAACGAAGGGGATGCGGACTCCGCAGAAACCGAAGCAGTGGCCTCCTATCTGGAGTATGAAGATGATGACAATGGCAACCCGATTGTGAAGGATAATGTGCTCGGTCACGTCACCATTCCGGAAATCTATGCCGGAGATTCTGCCCAGGCAACATTCAATATTGAAGTGCCGCAGAAATACTATGTGAACCCGGAATGCAAATTCGCGGAGGTCGACTTCGCCCTGTACGAGAATTACGATACCGATGCCCAGGCCATGGTAGCATTGACCTATGACGGAGTAAAAGCACTGTCACAGGAACGCTTAGAAGAAATCAAAGCAGAAATCGAGAAACACATCGGCGTCGGTCAGACCTCGATCCTGTCCGTACATTGTGAACCTGCTACGACACAGATTTATACCAAGTTGACCTATCAGAGTTCCGACCCATCCGTTGCCAGTGTGGACGAAAATGGTTATATTACGGGACATAAAGCAGGCACCTGCACCGTAACTGCAACCGCAGAGAATGGACTAAGTACCACAACGAAGGTTTATGTCACAAAGGACGTGCCGAAAGACGAATCCGAAAACGGCATCAATGAAAACGGATCCACCACAGTCGATACAACCGATAGTACAACAATCGACAGCGGTACAGATGGAAGCAGCACAACCGGCAATGGCACAAGTGACAATAACAAGAATACAGGTGCCAAAAAAACCGGTACAAAAAAAACAGGTGATACCAATCCGGTGGTAATGTGGATTGTTTTGTTAATCATAGCAGTATCGATCCTCTGTTCCGGACCAAAAATAAAGAACCTTTATACAAAGAAGCACTTCAAAAAGGACAGTGAAGCCCAGAGATAAGAAGCATAAGAGTGAAAAGGAGGTAACAGAATGAAAAAATTTATGACGGCATTGCTTTTATGTATGTTTTGTTTTTGTGGAGTAATGCAGTTAAATGCGGAAGAAGCAGATGGAATGCCAACGGATCAGTTGTTGTTCATCACTCTGGCAGAGACCGCCAATAAGTCTCCGGAGGATATCTACAGATGGAATGCCAACGGATCAGCGCTTTCCGGCAATGTAATTCATCTTGATAATTTTTATGGAGAAAACTGCAACTTCATGTTGTATCAGGTGAAAGATGACAAAGGGATATATAAAGCGGCAACCTATGGAATCAAGCATATAAAGGAAGACGGTGTAGATTATTTTGCCGATATCGACGGCAAAAGTACAGATCCGGGTGCGGCCTTGCACCTCTGGGAGAGCAGCGATGAGAAGATAAACGGAGACAAAAATAAGCATCGTCAGTTTCAGTTTTATTATGTTGAGACGGATCAATACGGGAATAAGATCTACTATATCAAAAATGTGAATAGTGGATTATATCTCGGCTATGAGGGTGCCGACAGTAATAAGTCTGCGTCATATAATGCGAAGATTGTGCAGACCACTACACCGGTAAAATGGATTGTGTCCAAGGCAACGGTTCCTGAGATTGATGGGGAGGAGAAGACATTTATTAAGAATAATGATCCTCTCCGGGATGGGGATGCGGCCTTTGTGGAAATGTTCAAAAAGGGAACCCTTGAGACGGTAAACAGAGATGACGATGAATCTGACACGGGAACGAAGGTACATTATTTTGAGATGGGTACCAGCAGCAAGTGGCGGATCACATGGCATGAGATATACGCAGCCTACACCATAGAAGCCGTGGAGAACAATGAGGCGGATGTTAGCAATAAGGAAGTCCGCGTGTGGGAAGTAGATAATGATGGTTATGGTTACGGCAAAAAGGTGAAGCTGCAAAGCCTGGGAATCAATGTTAAGAATTACAAGACAAGCCAGCTTTGGAGATTCATCAAAGCAAACGACGGCTACCAGATACGGAATGTCAAGAATGGTCTGTATATCAACGATGATTTGAGTTCGAGCGGAGGTTTCGTAACAGATTATTATCCGGAAACCTTCACCATTGATGTCATCTCAAACTCCAATAAAACAAATGGAAAAGAAAGTAACGATGTGAGCTTTAATTATGCAG
The DNA here is from genome assembly GCA_022764265.1 of Eubacterium sp. Classification (GTDB taxonomy): domain Bacteria; phylum Bacillota; class Clostridia; order Lachnospirales; family Lachnospiraceae; genus Anaerobutyricum. The sequence goes on from JALERO010000130.1 coordinate 9,840, forward strand.
AAGACTGGATGTCGGGCATACCGGATGATGCTTACCTTTCCTCTGTGAATATTCCGAGTACCCATGATACGGGAACAGCCTACATCGAGCAGGGAGATACCCCACAGGTTTCCTTTACTTCCTGCCAGAAATATTTTTACGGGGAACAGCTGAATGTGGGGGCCCGCAGCTTTGATATTCGTTGTAATGCGATATCGGATGATGCGGATGTTTCCCAGGTAAAGATTGTTCATGGAGGAGAGAGATGGCAATGCTATAACCGGGATGGCTCCGAGCTGACCCTTCAGAATATCTTTGATGACAGTATCCGGTTCCTAAAGGAACATTCTAGCGAAGCCTTAATCTTAATGGTGAAAGCAGACGATGGAAGTATGACGGGGCTGGCCAGAGCCATCGGTGCCTATATTAAGAATCATAAACAATATTTCTATAATGGAAAGGATGTCCCTTCCATGGGAGAGGCAAGGGGAAAGATTATTCTTGTCCGAAGATATGTGATGGATACCAAGGCTTACGATCCGGCATCCGATGGGCTTGACATGAATTATTTTGGTATCGACCTTTCAGACTGGGATAACTATTCCTATTCGAAGGGCGAATATGCCATGAACATCTATTCCGATACCGCAAACGATATATTTGTCTATGCGCAGGATGCCTACAATGAGTACTCAAGCGGGAAGAAACCATATATCGAAGGAACCATGAAGCAAACGACGGATCCGGACGAAAACAGCCTGCATGCGATTCCGAAAAATGCATGGATTTATAATTATACCAGCTGTGCCGTGGGATTCCCGCTGGGATTGACCCGAGAAATCAATCCGTGGCTCTATGAGGATAAAATGGGATCTGACGGAAAGGGTTATATCGACAACCGCAGATTGGGAATGGTCATGCTGAATTTCATTGACAGCCAGCTGTCGAAGCTGATCTATGAGACGAACAATGCGGGCGGTAGTTTTTATGCGGCGAAGGTTAACGCACCGACAACGGTTAAGCTGACCTATGGACAGAAGCTTTCGGAAGCGGAATTAAAGGGGCAGACCGGGGATGGAACCTGGACCTTTGCCGATGGGGACTATGTGCCTACTTACGAAGATTATAAAAACGGAAAAACATTTGAAGTCGTATTTACATCAAATAAAGGCGGTTTCCGTGCCACAACGGCTCAGGTAGCCATAACTGATTTCACGAAAAAAACGATCAAAGTAACAGTAGATAATAAAACAATCTCCTACGGAGATGAAATTCCTGAACTTACTTATACGATTGATGAAGCCACACCGCTGGTGAAAAACGACACAGCAGATGATCTGCGAATTACGCTTCAGGTGGAGGAGATTCCGGAGTCGGGTCTGCTGACTGTAGGAAGCTCGTGGTGCATTTCCGGCAGTTCCCAATCTGATATGTATGATGTGAAGATTACAAATGGTTTCCTCAATGTGAAAGCAAAAGAGATCACAATAGAAGCAGACAATCAGAACAAAACATATGGGCAGGAGACGCCGGAGCTTACCTGGCATATGGATGAAACCCAGCTGGTCGGAGGCGATAATAAAGAGGATCTTGCTGTTGTTCTGACCGCGGGAGCTGGCGATGACAAGGGCTGTAAAGCAGGCTCCTATAAAATTACTCTGACACAGGGTTATAATGCAAACTATTCCATCGATTGTAAAGCGGGAACCTTAATAGTTAATCCGAAAATTGCCGAGATTAGATGGGAAAATACCACCAACATTAAGGTTGGCGGTGAGGGACCAAGGGCAGTGATCAGCAATCTTGAGGATGGTGATAGTTGTACGGTTCTCGTGGAATATGAGGATGATACCGGATTGAATGGTACAGACATACCAAGCTGGACTCAGGGAACAACGAATGTCAGAGTATTTACAGCAACCATCGCAGGACTTGACGATGTGGATAAAGGGAATTATGTACTGTCGGAAACGAACCGGGAGATTCAATATTATGTTCGAAGAAACGAACCAACCGATTACCATATGCCGGAGGAAGCGTTGATGACTTACGGACAGAGCCTGTCTGAGGCACAGCTCATCCTGGCAGCGGGAGACGGAACCTTCACTTTAGGAATATGGAAAAATAATCAATGGACCGACCTGGTGACAGAGGGGTCAGATCCGGTGCCGAAATCGGCAGGTGATTATCAATGTCAGGTGAAATTTACCCCTGTGGATACTGCTGATTTGCAGCCTGTGATTGGTGATATCACGATTCATGTAGCGCCGAAGGCCATCACGGTAAATGCACTTGCCGCTGAGAAGACATACGGGGAAGAGACAGAGCTTGCTTACACAGCTGATGAATCCCAGCTTGTGCTCGAGGATACCATTGATGATCTCGGCTTGACATTGACGGCCCTCAATCAATCAGGGGACGGGGACAGCATAGATAGCCCGGTGGGTACTTACGAGATTACCATGGCAGATTATACAAATAAAAATTATCAGGTAACCTACAATTCCTCCTGGCTGGATATTCTGAAGAAAGAAATCAACCTGAAATGGTCGGACGTTTCTAATCTCGTCTATACGGGAGCACCGGTGAATGTCACAGCCGAAGCAGAAGGCATTCTGGCGGGAGATGTTTGTGATGTGAGAGTGATCGGCGGCAATAAGATTCAGCCGGGCAACTATAATGCCTTTGCGGTTTCTCTGACAAACAGTAATTACCGGTTGCCGCGAGATTACAAGACCTGGAAGAAAGAATATACTATTAAACAGGCGGAAGAAACTCCGGTAAACCCGACCTCGCCTGCGGACAATACGAACACGCCAAAGAACGATAACACTGTTTCGAATGTTCCGGTTTCCAAGATTTCTATTTCGGGTATTTCCAAAAAGATTGCGGCGGGAAAGAAAATCCAATTAAGTACAACGATCTCTCCTTCCAATGCCATCAATAAGAACGTATCCTGGAAGTCTTCCAATACGAAATACGCTACCGTAAGTGCTTCCGGAAAAGTGACAATGAAAAAAGCCGGTGGCGGCAAGAAGGTGACGATCACTGCGACAGCACAAGATGGCTCCGGTGTGAAAGCAAAATATACGATCAACATCATGAAAAATTCCGTGAAGAAGATTTCATTGAAAGCCAATAGCAGTACGGTGAAAGCCGGAAAACCTGTGACGGTGAAGGCAACCGTGAAGACCACCGGAAGCAAGAGTGTAAACAAAACCCTGAAGTGGACCAGCAGCAATACAAAATACGCTACGGTCGACAAGAACGGTAAGGTCAAAGCAAAGAAAGCCGGAAGGGGTAAGAAAGTGACGATTACCGCAAAGGCTACAGACGGATCAGGTAAGAAAGCCTCTGTAAAAATTAAAATAAAATAATTTCTATCTTGTCATTATACGAAATAGTTCCAAGGACGGAAGACTCTCCTTGGGACTATTTTGCGATTTGTCACGGTGAGACATCCACTTCCATGATGCAGACGTTGGAGGGGCTCGGGAGAATCTGCGAGCGTTACGGTGCTCTTTTGATTGTTGACGCAGTGGCAGCTGTCGCAAAGCGGAAAAACTGATTGACAAAGCTCCCATACATGGTATAATAGTTTTGAAACAAACAATTTTGAATCAAAATACAATGGTGTTTCGAGAGGAAACATTTTTTTTACCCACGCATTAGCACTCGACTTACAAGAGTGCTAACAGAAACATCACGATTCAATCGTGTTTTGTAGCTTTGAGATGTAGTAGAGAGGAGAGAAGATTGATGTCAGAACAGAGAAAAACTATGGATGCAAGCGAAATCAGGAATTTTACAAATGAAATCACTTACCGCAGATATCTGATGAACAGAGGAAAGATCCAGAATCTATTTCGGAAAATGACGCTTCAGGAATACATTGCTCTGTACACCATTTCATCTGAGAAGGAGAAAACACCGGAAAAAGAAGGCAAAACCTATTTAAGAGATTTGTCAGATAAAATGGAATTGACAGTACGTCAGACCTCCAAAATGGTCGAAAAGCTGAAAGACAGAGGGCTGGTACACTGGTCTTACGATGGCTCCGGAAGTGAAGGAACCTATGTGACAGTCACAGAACTGGGGGAAAATCTGTTCAGAGAACAGGAAAATCTTCTCAGAGAATGCTATGGCAAGGTAATTGAGAAATTTGGAAAGGACAATCTGGTTTTAATGTTGAAACTGATGAAACAGCTGGATATTTTGATGTGCAGTGAAATAAAAGAAATAGAGGAGGCTGACTTCCATGGAAGAGATGACGAAATGGATGAATGATTACGCAGAGCAAAATGAAATTGTCTGCCGGAGAAATGATTATATTGACCCGCGTCTTTTTGAAGAATTCGGTGTAAATCTCGGACTTCGGGATGATAAAGGAAAAGGCGTTCTGACAGGATTAACCAGAATATCGAAAATTATTTCCTCTCGTGTAAAAGACGGGAAAAAAGTCCCTTGTGACGGTGAATTATGGTATCGTGGCTATCGAGTGGAAAAACTTATCGAAGATCTGGGCGAAGAACAGATGGGATTTGAAAAAATCGCTTATTTACTTCTTATGGGAGAAATGCCTTCAGAAGAAATAGAAAAGCAATTCCGGGAGATTATTGGAAAATTCAGAATACTTCCGACTAATTTCACCCGGGACGTCATCATGAAAGCACCTTCCGAAGATATCATGAATTCCATGACAAGAAGTATTCTGACCCTGGCATCCTACGACAAAAATGCAAAGGACATAAGCACCGCCAACTCTCTGAGACAATGTATCCAGCTAATCAGCGAATTCCCACTGCTGGCTGCCTATGCATACCATGCGTACAATTATTATGAAAAAGGCGACAGCATGTACATCCACAATCCGGATCCGAAGCTTTCCACCGCAGAAAATCTCTTGATGATGCTCCGACCGGATCAGAAATACACACCTGTGGAAGCGAAAGTGTTGGATACGGCCCTGATTCTTCACATGGAACACGGTGGAGGAAATAACTCTACCTTTACCACCAGAGTAGTCACATCCTCCGGATCAGACACCTACTCCACAATTGCAGCGGCCATGTCCTCCCTGAAAGGCCCAAAACACGGCGGAGCCAATATCAAAGTGATGGATATGATGGACGATATCCGGAACCATGTAAAAGACTTCTCCGACCAGGAAGAAATTTCTGCATATCTCAGCAAGATCATACACAAAGAAGCCTTCGATAAAAAAGGATTGATTTATGGAATGGGACATGCCATATACACCATATCCGATCCGAGAGAACGCGTCTTCAAAAAATATGTTGTGGAGCTGGCACAAGAAAAGGGCAGGGAAAAGGATTTGATGCTCTACGAAAATATAGAAAAACTCGCCCCAAAACTCATTGCCGAAAACAGAAACACCATGAAAAACGTCAGCCCGAATGTGGACTTCTACAGCGGATTTGTATATGACATGCTGGGAATCCCCCGCGAACTCTACACCGCAATTTTTGCCGTGGCGAGAATCGTCGGATGGAGTGCGCACCGCATGGAAGAATTAATCTGTACCGATAAGATTATTCGTCCGGCCTATATGAGCGTGATGGATGAGAAAGTTGAATCAGCTATGACAGAAGAAGCAAAGAACATAGCTGTATTATAGAAAAATTTATACGATGAAAAAAAGGGCTTGTTGCAATGATGCACAGCCCTCTTTTTTTGTCGACCTGTTTCGCCTACATAATCCATCCCCTTGCATTTCATTCCATAAAACGGGCATTTCATTC
>JALERO010000150.1 GCA_022764265.1 Eubacterium sp.
CCCTTGGTTTTGTCTTGAATTGGCTTGTTAATTCATGTATGATATGGTTAAGTAAAATCAGATAGAAGATATATTACCCAGTAAAAAGGAGGGATTTGATGCAGTGTAAACCTTTGCCTACCGGTGTGGATAATTTTGAAAAATTAATTACAAGAGGCTATTATTTTGTGGATAAAACCTTGCTGATCAAAGAACTTCTGGATAAAAAGGGAGATGTCAATTTATTTACCAGACCGAGGCGCTTTGGGAAAACCTTGAATATGAGTATGGTTCAGTATTTTTTTGAAGATTCCAGAAAGGATGATGGGACGAAGGTGGATAACCGTTCGCTGTTTGACGGACTTTCTATTATGGAGAGCGGAGAGAGATATCTCAGTCATATGGGACGGTATCCGGTGATTGCTCTATCATTAAAATCAGGGAAACAGCCGGATTTTAATCTGTCACGTAAAATGCTGATTCGACAGATTGCAGATGAATATAAACGTCATAGATTTATTCTTCAGGGGAATTTGTTGGAAATAGATAAAATCCGATATCGAAATATTATGGAAGAGTGTGCAAAGGAAGAGGATTATAATGATTCGCTGAAGTTTCTCTCCCAATGTATGGAGCAATATTACGGAAATAAGGCAATTATTCTGATTGATGAATATGATGTGCCTCTGGAAAGTGCTTTTTTTGCAGGTTTTTATGAGGAAATGACAGCATTTATCCGCTCGCTGTTTGAATCTGCTTTAAAAACGAATAGCAGTCTGGAATTTGCGGTGATTACCGGGTGCCTTCGTATTTCCAAAGAGAGCATTTTTACCGGCATGAATAATATGAAAATCAATTCTATTCTTAATAAGAGTTATGATGAGTTTTTTGGATTTACGGAAGCAGAAGTGATGCGATTATGTGATGATTATCATTTAACGCATAAATTTCCTTTGATAAAAGAATGGTATAACGGGTATGTGTTTGGAAATGTAAATGTGTATAATCCGTGGAGTGTCATTTCGTTTATCGGTGACTTGCAGGTTGATGAGAATGAATTGCCTGCGTCGTATTGGGCGAAGACCAGTTCAAACAGTATTGTTCGTACATTAATTGAGATGGCGGATGATGAGACGCGGAGCGAGATTGAACAGCTGATTGCCGGAAAGTCCATAGAGAAACCGGTTCATGAGGATATTACCTACGATGAGATTTATAAGACGATGGATAATCTCTGGAACTTTATGTTTTTTACCGGATATTTCAGGCGGGTCGGTGAGCGGATGGATGTGGAGACAAAACAACGTTATGTGGAGCTTAAGATTCCGAATGAAGAGGTAAAATACATTTTTCGAAATAAAGTACTGGGATGGTTTCAGGAAATAATCAACAGGAAAGACCTGTCTGTTCTTTATCATGCTCTGATTCGTCAGGATCCGGCAACTTTGGAACAGGAACTGACGGAGCTTTTGATGAAAACCATCAGTTTTAATGATGCTTATGAGAGTTTTTATCATGGATTTATTGCGGGAGTCCTTTCGGGGATGGACGGATATACGGTGAAATCAAATCGCGAAGGCGGCAGAGGACGCAGTGATTTGTATATCAAGCCGGTTACAAGAAAAAAACCGGCATATGTGATTGAATTTAAAATTGCCGGAAAGTTTTCCGAGATGGAAGCCAAGGCAGAGGATGCGTTGGAACAGATAGAAGATCGAAATTATTGTCAGGAATTGTTTGATGATGGATATGGAACAGTAATTTGCTATGGCATTTCATTTTTTGGGAAGGACTGTCTGGTGAAAATGAAAGAGTGAAAATGAGCTGCCTTCACCGCGTCTGAACAGACGCCGGCGGGGCAGCTTTGCAATCAGTCGGAGGATTTCACCGAAGTGTAATATCCCCGTCGGAGTTTCTCAGGGTAAAGGTTTCTTCTGGATTAGAACCTGCCCGCTCGAAGCGTTGGTAGTCTTCGTTATCCTGGGCAGATAGAGCTCCGGTTATGCCCTGGGATACGGAAATCTCTCCGTAGTCGGTGGATAACTGGAGACCGAGGGAGGCTTTCTGTTCCTCGGTCAGGTTGATGCTGGCATCACCGTATTCAAGCTGGCCCGTTGTCTGCCCCAAAAAAGTAGTTCTATCAGCATTAAAATCGCCATCAGAAAGCTGGATTACTGCATTTTGCAGAGTGGAATCCGTCAGATTCAGCTCACCGTAGCTTACAGTGATGTCAGGATTTGTCATGGTCAGGTGGTTTGCCTGCATGTCTCCATCACCAAGAGATAATTTTACCTGATTGATGGTGCTATCTTTGATGTTCAGATCGCCATAATTCATCTCAAGATCTAACTGTTTTGTCTGAAAACTGTCCATGGAACAGTCTCCGGAATCCAGAGCAATGGCGGCACTCTCCAGAAGCTTTTCTGCCGGGAGATATAAGGTGACAGAGTTTTCAAAGTTATCAGTGGACTGTCTGCCCATATGAAGAATAGAGCTGTAATCAATCTGAAAAAAGCTGCCGGAAGTTTCCGATTCTTTTAAATGTAATATATTATTCTTTACCTCATAATAAATGGGTTCCGACTTTTTGTTGTCATAGATTGCATAAGACAGATAACAGGAATCATCTTCTGAAGGGATTATCTTGAAATCTGCGTAGGAAAGATCGGCTTCGATTCCGGTAAATTCCGGAAGCTTTTCCTTTTCTAACGTATGTTTTTTTGTATTTGAAACTGTTCCGGTTGAGGAATTTATGTCTGTTTTTGAGAGTTCAGCCAGTCCGCCGTTTCCCAAGCCGATCACAAGTAAGGCGCCTCCCAGGACACAGCATATAACAGCAATTAGTAAAGCTGTTTTAACGAATTTTTTCATCTTTTTTCACTCTCCTTCTGTTGATAATCGTTTGGGTGAATCGTATCAGTCCAATTCCAATCCATCGGCAGATGAATATGCCGGCAAATAAGAGCAGAATGCACAGTCCGATTCCCAGCAAACCGCCGCCGATGAGCAGGCAGGAGCCGGGCAGGGATACGGTAATGATGGAGAAACCATCAATGAGCATCTTAGCTCCCAGCAGTGCATAGGATATACTGAAAATAAATACGCACAGGATGCCAACGCCAATTAGCAGGATTCCCACGAAGAGAAGAATAAGTAAAACGAGGGCGAGAGGAGCGCCGATCGGGGCCGCAAGGATTGCAAGACCGGCAATCAGGAGAACATTCAGCGGGGATGGTCCTTTTTTTGAGTGTTGAATCTGATCACCTGTCCGATATCTGCGGGTGGTGTCAGCTTCGTTAGTTTCAGATTTATTATGTATGGTGGAAACGGTTTCTGAAGAAACCTGTGCGGTTTTTTCATCCAGAAGAGCGGACAATAGTTCTGATGCGGCTTCCTTCGGTGTTCCCAGTTCACGGATCACCTGCTCTTCGCCTTCCGGGCCGGCCTCATCAAAATATTCTGTGAAATATTCCATGGCATTCTGATAATCTTCTGCCGGCAGACGTTTTAAGTATTTATCCAATTGTTTTAGATATTCTGTTCGATTCATGATTTCAACCTCCCTTCGATAATTCCATCTATGGTGTCTTTGTAGGTGTTCCATTCTTCTTCCAGATAAACAAGTTGTTTCCTTCCGGCGTCGGTAATGGAATAATATTTCCGATTTCTGCCCTGAAATTCCTGATTATAGGTTGTCAGAAAACCACTTTGCTCCAGTTTGCGAAGAATGGGGTAAAGGGTAGATTCTTTAATGCTGGCTGCCAGCTTGACCGTCTGGCTGATCTCGTAGCCGTAAGAGTCCTCCCTGTTTACAACCGATAAAATCAGAAATTCAATCAGCAGTGAAGATACAGGATAATACATCCGATCCCTCCTTTTGTGTGTTGGTCTAAAATGTATTACTTTTTCTGATAAATTGTACATTTTAGTTGACTCTGTTTGGAATTTTATATATATAAAATTTTTATATATTAAATATAACTACATATATACAAATTGTCAAGAGGAAAAAGACATTAATCTCTCTAATAAAAAAGATGTCTCTCAATGTAATAAGAAAGACATCTTTACTGATTTTTGCATTTTATTTAAAATTAAGAAGGATTATCGTGTCAGGAGCTCCATATCCCATTCTAAAATCTCGCCGGAATTGGCATCAATTTCAAAATGATGTTCTCTGTCATTGTAAGTGATGGTACCTTCATAGATGGTACGTCCATCTTCGGTTTCCTGATGGATATTCAGATGGGAAGTATCTGCTCCTTTAATGTGAGAGAGGGCAATTTCCGACGCTTCCTTTTCTGAAATAAGCGTGTCGGTTTTATTTCCGGTAGTATTGTTATTTGTACCGTCCGGAGAAGTAACATCTTTGGTACCGTTATTGTCTGTAGTATTATTTCCGTTATCTGCCACATTGGCATTGTTATCAGTAACATTTCCTGTTGTTCCGTCTGTAACAGTGTTATCTCCAGTATCTGTTGTATTGTTTGTGTCATTTTCGTTCACATTATTTGTAGCATCGGTAGTTCCTG
>JALERO010000157.1 GCA_022764265.1 Eubacterium sp.
GGAGGAAGGCAATGTACGTGTCAGTGCCGATGCCACTCAGATCGATCCGGTACAGGTCGCACCATTCCTGGCAGTACCGATTCTGCTGTTGCTGATTATCTGGGTATTTGCCGGAAGTAAGAGACGCAGATAGGATTGGAAAAAGGGCTTAGTAATTAAATAATGAAAAAACAGGGCACCGCCAGTTGAATATTTTTCATCCGGCGGTGCCCTGATTTCTCATTTGATTTTGATAGTTACCGTGTTTTTCTTCTTGCTGCCATCCATTGCCATCGCTGTGATCTTCACAGTCTTACCCTTCGCAGCTTTCGATGTTTTCACCTTTCCGCTGGAAGTTACCGTAGCCCATTTCGTATTGCTGGAGCTCCACTTGATTTTTTTGTTGGCACCCTTGGTGGACTTAACATTTGCTTTCAGCTTCAATGTTTCTCCGGCTTTCACGCTTTTCTTACCGGAGATAACTACGGCTTTCACCGTGCCTTTCATGGACGTGATCTTCCATAAACTTGTCTTGCCGGAACCGTCCATAGCAGTTGCACGAATAATAACGGATTTTCCTCCGGTTTTCTTCTTAACCGTTACGATACCGGATGGAGTTACTGTGGCAACACCAGGATTAGAGGATGACCATTTCACCATTTTATTCGAGGCATTTCCTGGGAAGACAGTAACAGATAATTGTATCTTCTTGCCGGCTGCAATATTATGTGACATTCCAGAAATACTGATACTTTTAACTGGAATATCTTCTGGTTTTAGCACAGTTTCATCCTGTTCAGGCTGCACAATGGTACCTGTTTCCTTGATTGCTTCAAATTTTATTCCTCTGGAATTTGCGTAATCCTCCATATAGGATCCCGAATATCCTTTTATGACAAAATCCTCTCTTTCCGAGTCAATACCATTTATATAATTGCCGAACACGGTATAATTCGGTAATGTCCATATGTAGACATTTCGTCCAAGAAAGATAGAACTCAAGTTATAACAGTCGGCAAATGCATACCTGTCAATGCCCATATTATCCAGAAAGTTAACGCTTTTGATCCCGCTGCGATAAAATGCAAATTCTCCGATATATGAAACCGATTGCGGTACATAGATACTCTGAAGAGAACTGCAATCTTCAAAAGTAGATGGCTCTATACCGGTTATTCCATCCGGAATATTAATCTGCGTGATTTCATAACAACATTGAAAGGCGTTCCTGCCAATTGATGTAACAGTATCCGGGATAGTAATCTCGGCTATTTTATTGCATCTATCAAAAGCATGCCGTCCAATGTAGGTGATTTCAGAAGGAATCTGTGCCTGTTTCAGATTATTACACTGGAAAAATGTCCCATCCCCAATTCCGGATAAACTATCCGGAAGAGTGGCCTCTGTCAAATTACTGCAATACGAAAAACAATAGCTTCCCAGAGAAGTGATGCCTTCATCAACAACCACTTTTTTTATGACAGGCAAAAAGGCTTTCCATGGATATGGATTCTCGCTGTACTGAGGAACATCATTAATGAGTATCGGGATTTCTCCTTTTCCACTTATGTGAAGAACTCCATTTTTATATTCCCAAGTTATATTGCTGTTTAATTCTCCACCGCCTTCATAGGATGAGGTTTGTGTTCGATCGACAAATATAAATCCATATTTATTTGCATATGTTTCCGCCAATGAATCCGGATAACCATAAATAATACTGCCAGGCATAAAAGCTCTGGCACCAATATCATCTAAATGTTCTGGGAGGAAAAACTCCGTGAGCTTAGGACATCCCAAAAAGGCTTGTTGTCCAATGGATTGCAAATTATCATTAAACTCAATATTCTCCAATTCCGAACATTGAAAAAAAGCTTCCGTATCAATCTTTAACAAAGATTGCGGAAATATTATTTTCGATAAATTGTTGGATCTTTGAAAGGCCAGGAATTCAATGGCTGTGACTCCTTCCGGAACAGAGAATAACTCACCCTTTCTTGCCGGAGGATACCGGACAAGACTTGGTCCGTTGGTTGTGTTACTATATAAAACGCCATCGATGTCATAATAATTCGGATTTCCCGGATCAACATTTATTTCTTCCAGGCTATATACGTTGGCAAAAGCAGCCGGCACAAATGTTTTCAAAGAGCTTGGTAAATCTATCTTTTTGATTGCCGTACTTGCAAATGCGCTCTGTTTTATTATTTTGCAACGCTTTGGAATATTGACTTCAACTAAATTCCTACATAAACCAAATGCATCAAAGCCAATGACTTCTAACGAATCCGGAAGATTTATTTTTACCATGTCTTCATTTCCCGACATCGCCAAATCATAAATATATTTCACTCCATCCGGTATGGTGTATTCCGATTGTGTTGTATTATGAGGAGCAAGAATTAAGGTATCCATATCGTAATTATAAAGAATACCATCCACCACTTTTAAATACGGATTGTCCGGGGAAACGATAATGTCTAAATTCGAATTATAATACTTTGGTCCGATTCTTTCTATATAGTTACCAAGCACCTTACCTGTATCTAAATCCGAACAGGACATAGTAAATGTTGATGGCAGAACAATTCTCTTCAGAGAAGGACATCCGTCTATGGTTGCGGCGTTCGCTCTGATTTCTTCACCGGTATTGTCAGCCATCCCATCACCATCAGAATCTTCACCGCCATAACCAACTAATCCACGCGTGAATTCCCGGATACCTTCACTGATAATAATACTTTCTACCGATGAATTATCGTAAAACACCCCATTACCAAGTTTGTATACGCTATATCCATCGATTTCGGCAGGAACGGTAACTTCCGTCTCATCACCGGAATACTTTGTTATAACAGCCTTTCCGTTCTGCAGGATATAATTGTAATAGCCGGATCTATAAACACCGGAACCATTATAAGATAATGATGTTATTTTCAATTCATCATTGGAGAACATATTCATGGTTTCGTCGTCATAAGAATATTTTATCTGACTAGTATTACAATAAAAAATATATCCGTTATATAAGTCTCCAAAATTTTTACCGGTCAAAAATAATAGATTATCTGCCCCGACAGTTCCCTCATCACAATTTGTTATATCGACAAGATAATTATTGCCGTCTTCCATTGTAACAACATTCCACATATGGGGTTCATCACCGGAGCAACCGGACATGGTGCCGGTAACTGTAATGCAATCGATCTCTTCATTGAATTCCGTCAGATTACAAAGATATTGAAAAGCCTTTGCATATCCTTCACATACTACATTTGTGTCCGGATTTTCATCAAATACCCAGATCAACTGCCAGGGATTACCGTAGCTCACCGACCCGCTGGCGGCATTATGATTATAAGAAACAAGTGCACATATTTCCTTCCGATACCCCTCAAGCTTTTCATAATCTGAAACCTCTGCATATTGTTCTACAATGGCATTTGCCTTCGTTACAATGGTTTGCACAGATTTTCCGATTTCCGTATTAAAAGTATATTCTCCGGCAGAATACTCCTCCGCCACAGGGAATGAAAAAGCAATGCTTCCTGTAAAAGTGATGCAGTATTCTTCTTTGTTATAATCATAGAAAATCTTGACTTTATAACCTTGAGATGATGTTTGGGATGTTTTATCGTACCAATAAAGTTCATAAGGATTATCTGCCAGCAATGCATTAATGATAGCCTTAAGATCATATTCTCCCTTTTCCAGCAAAGCCGATGTAGCTTCCTCCGTGAGATTGCCATCTTTAGTAATACTCTCCACACCTAATTCAGATGCGGTCCATGTGAGTTGATCTAATCCCAGATCTTCCACATCAATCTCAAAAATCGTAGATGCCCTATCACCTGCCGCAACCTGTGCGATGTCTCCCATTAATCTGGTATATATCGTCTTATTGATTCCGGATAATTTATTGCCCGCTGCCTTCTTAATCCTTGACTTGATCCCGCCGTTGTCGGCTGCTGCCTCCACATATTCATCAAACAACTTTGCGGTATCAGAATTCTTATTCGTTGGAGTATATTCTTGTCCTTCTGTTTCTGCAACTTTTGCAACAGTCTCAGCAGACACAGGCAACGTCAGGAAAAAAATCACCCAGAAGAGGCACAGTAATGCCGTGAAAATCCCTCTGTATCGTTTGTTACCCATAAACATCATATCCTTCCTCCTCAATCAGTAATTCAAGAACGCCTCGGAGTTTTCTCCGACAAGATAAAAAAGTATAAATAACCCTTTTGTGATATATTTTCATTGTACCATAGGATAATACAATGAAGTAGTCGTTTTTGAAAAAAGCAACGATTTGGCAGAAAATTTTATTATCATCATATCTCAATATTTCAGAAGGAGTCCCCCGCTTCAAGCGTGCAGAGCGCTAAGCGGTGGGAGATAAACACTAAAATCAAAAAATAGAAAAAAAACTAATTATTTACATTTTATTCTTGAAATATAAATGCAAAGATGTTAAGATAAAAACAGTATAATAATTATGAAAGAAGATTGGCAGTCAAATGAAATTATGCTCTACATTAAAGGATTATAAAAAGGAATATCTTCCGAAGGATATTTTTTCGGGAATTATTATGGCGGCGGTTTCCATTCCGATTTCTATGG
>JALERO010000186.1 GCA_022764265.1 Eubacterium sp.
TTAGCTGCTGCTTTCATAGCTGCGTTGATACCTTCAACTGTTACGTCTGTACCTTTAACAACTGCTGTTAAGATTGTTGTGGATCCTGTAGGTGTAGGAACACGCTGAGCGGAACCGATTAATTTACCATTTAATTCTGGGATAACTAAACCGATTGCTTTTGCAGCACCTGTGCTGTTAGGAACGATGTTAACTGCAGCTGCACGAGATCTTCTCTTGTCACCTTTTCTCTGAGGTCCGTCAAGTGTCATCTGGTCGCCTGTGTAAGCGTGGATTGTACACATGATACCACTCTGGATAGGAGCGTATTTGTTTAATGCATCAGCCATAGGTGCTAAACAGTTTGTTGTACAGGAAGCAGCGGAGATGATAGTATCTTCAGCTTTTAATACTTCGTGGTTTGTATTGTAAACAACTGTTGGAAGATCATTTCCAGCTGGAGCGGAAATAACAACTTTCTTTGCACCAGCGTTGATATGAGCCTGTGCTTTTGCTTTGCTTGTATAGAATCCGGAGCACTCTAATACAACGTCAACACCGATTTCACCCCATGGGCAATCGTTTGCATCAGGGAATTTGTAGATTTTGATTTCTTTTCCGTCAACTGTGATGGAATCTTCGCCGTAGGAAACTGTGTCACATAAAGCGTATCTTCCCTGAGAAGAGTCATATTTTAATAAGTGTGCTAACATTTCAGGACTTGTTAAGTCATTGATAGCTACTACTTCATAACCTTCAGCACCGAACATCTGTCTGAAAGCTAAACGACCAATACGACCAAAACCATTGATTGCTACTTTTACTGCCATGATAATTCCTCCTAAGTTTTAGAAATTCTGTTAAAGATTCGAGATGCATAAGCATCTATTATAAAAATTTGACTTACCCTGTCAAATCCTTAACTATTTTACCTAATTTATTGCAATATTTCAAGTAGTATTTTGCATAAAAAAGAAAAAATATTTTAACCACTTTTATGCTATTATTATATTGTAACCGGTACCCATGGATTTATTCGTTGCAAAGCCCTTGAAAGGATATGTTTTATGCTTAGATTTGACACTCATCTTCACACTTCGTTTTCATCAGATTCCGATACTACCATGGAACAAATGATTCTCCGCGGAATTGAACTGGGAATGGAAACCCTGTGCTTTACCGAACATTTTGATCCGGATTATCCCGATAATCCGGAAGGTCTTGACTTCCTGCTGGATTTTGATGCTTATTACGAGACCTTTCTCACTCTCAAAGAAAAATACCGTTCCCAAATCGAATTGCTTCACGGTATCGAGCTGGGTGTACAGGCCCATTTAAAACCGGTTCTGGATGAATTTTATCAGAAATATGGTTCCCGTTTTGACTTCCTTATCAATTCCTGTCATATCGTGGACGGACTGGATCCTTATGACGGCATTTATTTCCAGCGTCTTCCTGTGAAAGAAGGGATCCGTCATTATTTCGAGAGCATTCTCAGCAACCTGAAAACTTTTCCGGATTTTCAGACTGCCGGTCATCTGGATTATATCTGCCGTTATATCCCAAAGCCTGCCCCGGATTTTGACTACCGCGAATATCAAGATATTCTTGATGAAATCTTTCTTTATCTGATTGAACATCATAAAGCTCTGGAAATCAATACCGCCGGATGGAAAGCCGGACTGGCCTGGCCGAACCCTCACATTGATATTCTGAAACGTTATCGGGAACTCGGCGGTGAACTTATTACCATCGGAAGCGATGCGCACAAGCCGGAGCACATGGGATATGATTTTGGCAAACTACCGGAATTGCTAAAAACCGTCGGATTCCGATATTGCACCATTTTCCGCGGACAGCAGCCATTTTCTGTTCCGATCGATTAAAATTTTCTGAATCTAAGCTTCTGTTTCTTCAAAAGCAAAGAATATTGAAGGAACAGAAGCTTTTTCTTTCAATTTCAAATTTACAGGCGCCGTCTGCGCACCACTATCACAATTCCCACGATCAGCAGGAACAGCGGAAGAACAAATACGGATAAAATCAAAGTCATTTTCTGACTAAAGGCCGGAACGATCGCTGTCTCTGAGGTGAGATCTTTGGCCCGGATAGATATTTTACTCTCCTGCTGGGTCAGATAATTGATTCCGTTCATGACAAAATCTGTATTAGCTCCACTGACTGCAGCATCAATCGTATCTTCCAGCATATTGGTGCATCCGACCACGATCATTTTTCCGCCATTTTCATCGGACACGGAAACCGCAATATGAAATGGTCCATCAATATCTTCTTTCTCTTTTTCAATAGTGGAACTTGTGGTATCCACTTTGGAATAGGCATTCTCACTTGTCGTCAGAAGCGGAGTGACGATACAGGTATTTTCAGAAGTTTCTCCTTCATCCGCTGTCTCCTCTTCCGTCGAAAGGTCCGTCAAACCCTTGGCACTTGGTGCCAGTACATATACATTGCTGTTATACTGGGCTGCAGTTGCCTCGGAACTCTCGATATTCGGAAGGAGCCAGATTGGATACTGGGTATACATATTGCTGTCCGTCTCCACTACAACACCTTTGCTGACACCAACATCATATTCTTCCATTAAAGCATAGAGATTGGTCAGATCATCCACTCCGGCATCCAGGAATATATATATTTTTCCGCCATTTTTCATATAAGAATCAATCTGCGTTTTCTCATCATCGGACAAATCTTTCTCCGGTCCGTTGATAATCAGTACTGCACAATCCTCCGGGACAGTTGCCTGAGACAGCAGATTCAGAGAACGCACCTCATAATTATCCCTCTCAAAGCTGCTTGTGACACTGGTTGTAAAATTCTTTTCCCCATGACCGCTTAGGGTATAGACTATCGGCGTTTCATCAGAAATCACATAATTGATGGCCTCTGTCAACAGACTTTCCAGTTCAAGCGAATCCGCTGTATAGGAATAATCACTTCCATAGCTATAATTTACATAGTCATCGGAGGAAATGTACCTGGATTTATCTCCGCACACCACAATTACACTGTCCGCGTTAACGCTTTCAGAACTGTCTACATAATCCGCTGTAAAATTCGGGTACAGTTCCGGATCCTTATACTCAATTTTAATATTTGAAGAATGCTTTTTGTACTCGTTCCATATTTTCTTGTAAGAATCATTGGCATCCGATTCTGAATTGATCACATAGAAAGTGACATCCTGATCTAATGCGTCCAGAATACTTTTTGTCTGGTCGGAAATGGAATATATTTTTGACGAGGTCACATCAACACTATAATCTTTCCAGGTAATCAGAACATTTATTGCAATTGCTGCCATAATCACCACCACAACCGCAACGGAAGACAATAATCCTTTTTTCAGTTTATTATTTTTCATTTTCCAGTCCTCCTAATTCCATCTGCGTTTTTCAATGACCCATATTGCAAGAAAAAGAAATACCGCAATAAAGGACAGATAATAAATTACAGAGGATGCATTTAATATCCCGGAACAGAAATCATAGAATCGATCCATCACAGAAAACCACTCAATTATCTTTGAAAGCCCGTCATCAAATATAGAAGGTTTCAGATAAGCAGTAATTCCCACAGCTGCTCCTCCGATCACAATCACAATCGCGGAAGGAATCAAATTTTTTGTTTCATTATAGAAAAACCATGCAAGTAACAGGATGATCAATCCGCAAACAATGTAGGTATATCTCGCTCTTCCCGGAACAATACCGGACAGATTCGGCAACAGCATACAGAGTAAAACCACACCAAAGGACAATGCCGCGGAAATCATCTGACTTTCCGTTATTGCTGAAATAAGTAATCCGATCGCCAGAAGACTGGCTCCCAAAAGAAAATAGCCGAGACTTCCCGTCAGGACCGTTTTCCAGTTCACCGTTCCATACAGACTCAGCACTCCGGCCTGAATGATACAAATCAATACCGCCATAAGAAGCAACGTCAACACCGCCAGATATTTTCCGATCACGATGCCGGAAACTTTCACCGGTGAAGTCAGTAACAGCTGATCTGTCTTCTGTTTCTTTTCTTCCGCAAGCAAACGCATGGTGAGAATCGGCACAATGACAATAAATAAAATTGTCAGATTAGAATATATATTCGCCGCATAATCCGTATATCCGTAGGCCATGCAGATGACCGAAAAATACACACCGGACACTGCAAGAAAGAGGGCCAGAAACAGCCACGCGGATAACGAATGGAAATATGATCTCATTTCTTTTTTATAAATTGCTAACATGATTATTTCCCATCTCCTTCCTGATCTTCCTCTTGTGATTCGTTTTCCTCGTTTTGCATTTCATCTATGTCCTGTCCGGTCAGTTTCAGGAAAACATCTTCAAGGCTGAGATTTTCTGTTTCCATTTTCACTATAGGTAGTTTCTTATCTGCAAATTCAAAAAACAGTTCGTCTCTCACATCTTTTTCAGAGGAAGATTCGGCTGTCACGTCAATAATGTCGTCATGTTCCGATGTGATTTCAAAGGATTCCAGATACAAGGATGCCTCCAGCGCCTCTTCCACCTGTGTTCTCTCTCCTTTTATAGAAAGCAGAATCCGGTTTTTATCGGCAAAATGCCTGGACAGGTTCTCCGGAGTGTCTTCTGCCACCAGAATTCCTTTATCAATAATAAGTACATAATCACAAATTGCATTGACCTCAGAAAGAATATGAGAACTTAAAATAATCGTATGCTTTCCGGCAAGGCTTTTGATCAGGGAACGAATTTCAATAATCTGATTGGGATCCAATCCCACCGTCGGCTCATCCAGAATCAGCAGCGGAGGATTCCCAATGAGGGCCTGTGCCAGTCCAACACGCTGTTTATATCCTTTCGAAAGATTTTTAATCAGGCGTCCTTTCACTTCTGTTATCTTAACGGCTTCTTCCACTTCTGTTACAGCTGCAATCTTATCTTCCTTTTTTCGGATTCCTTTTAAATCGCAGACAAAACTCAAATACTCACCCACTGTCATGTCTTCATATAAAGGCGGAAGCTCCGGAAGATATCCAATCAACTTTTTCGCCTGTATCGGTTCTTCCAGAATGTCACATCCACCAATTTTAACGGTACCGGATGTGGCAGAAATATATCCGGTCATAATATTCATGGTAGTTGATTTGCCCGCTCCATTGGGGCCGAGAAGTCCGACAATCTGTCCGTCATCTACCGTAAAACTGATATCTTTTACCGCATGATGATTTCCGTAATCTTTCACCAAATTACTTACTTCAATCATAACAATCCTCCATTTTATTTTAACGATATCTTTTCGATGCTCGCATTGATATCGTATTTTATTTGCGGTAATAATCATATGCCGTATTTAAGATAATTTTGTGAACATTTATTATTGTTCACATTATTTTCACTTTTATCTGTCTGTCAAAAAAGAATACATTTAAAGGTACATTTTTTTACCTCTCTTCCTTTTCCCTGCCGTTATACATATCTAAACAAATAGATGTAAAAATATGAAGGTTTGAATCGAAAAAATATCATTTTTCAACGTTTTTTCCTTAAAAATATTAAGTTTTGGCTCATCTTATGAAATTTTTTTCAAAAAAAATGTAAATTTTGCTATTCTTTCTGTTGATTATGAAAGAACAATATAGTATAATAGGCAACGGTAAAGGAAATTTTAAAAAGAATTATGTATAATGCACGTTAAGGAGGAACTAATTATGTCTTACGTTGATGACGTACTCGCAAAAGTAATTGCAAAAAACCCAAGTGAGCCGGAATTTCATCAGGCAGTAACTGAAGTATTCGATTCCATTCGCCCTTTAATCGAGGCAAATGAAGAATTCTACAAAAAAGAAGCGATTCTGGAAAGAATCACAGAACCGGAAAGAATGATCAAGTTCCGTGTACCTTGGGTAGACGATAAAGGACAGGTTCAGGTTAACATGGGTATCCGTGTTCAGTTCAACAGCGCAATCGGACCTTACAAGGGCGGATTACGTTTCCATCCTTCTGTAAATCAGGGTATCATCAAGTTCTTAGGTTTCGAACAGGTATTCAAAAACTCCCTGACCGGTCTTCCAATCGGTGGTGGTAAAGGTGGTTCTGACTTTGATCCTAAAGGAAAATCAGACCGTGAAGTTATGGCATTCTGCCAGAGCTTTATGACAGAGCTTTACAAACACATCAACGCTGACCGCGACGTACCAGCCGGTGATATCGGTGTCGGTGGAAGAGAAATCGGATATTTATTCGGACAGTATAAGAGAATCACAAACAAATACGAAGGTGTTTTAACCGGAAAAGGTCTTACATACGGCGGATCTCTTGCAAGAACAGAAGCTACCGGTTACGGCGTAATCTATATCCTGGAAGAGTTACTGAAAGATCACGGTATGGATATGGCAGGTAAAACTGTTTGTGTATCCGGTGCAGGAAATGTTGCTATCTACGCAATTGAAAAAGCTCATCAGTTAGGAGCTAAAGTTGTGACATGTTCCGATTCCACAGGATGGGTATATGATCCGGAAGGCATCGATGTTGCTGCATTAAAAGAAATCAAAGAAGTAAAACGTGCTCGTCTTACTGAATACAAAAAATATCGTCCAAACAGTGAATATCATGAAGGCCGTGGTGTATGGCAGATCAAATGTGATCTTGCTTGTCCATGTGCAACCCAGAACGAAGTATTTACAGAAGACGCAAAAATGTTAGTAGAAAACGGATGTATCGCATTAGCTGAAGGTGCAAATATGCCTACAACATTAGAAGCTACCAAATATTTACAGGAGCATGGTGTTCACTTCATTCCTGGTAAAGCTTCCAATGCCGGCGGTGTTGCTGTTTCCGCCCTTGAAATGTCTCAGAACAGCGAGAGATTAAGCTGGACATTCGAAGATGTTGACAGCAGACTTCAGAATATCATGATCAACATCTATCACAATATCAGCGATGCTGCAAAACGTTACGATAAAGAAGGCGACTATGTTGCAGGTGCAAACCTTGCCGGCTTCGAGAAAGTATTAGACGCTATGTTGGCACAGGGAATCTGCTAAGATTTTCAATTCGATAAAAAATGCTTGCTATTTTTTATCGAATGATATATAATAAGTTCGACGCAAGGGAGTGTTCCATATCGGAATACTCCCTTTTGTGTTATAATATTTCCTATCATAATATGTTCCTATGCATTATACATAACTCTGAATATCCTTTCCTTTACCAACCTCACTGGGATATTCAGAGAGGGAACATCTTAGTTGGACAGATTAAAATCATTATCATAGAATCAGATTTGGAGGTCGAGATCATGGATAAGATTGATAAAAAAATTTTATCTCTATTACAGGAAAATGCCAGATACCCTTTAAAACATCTGGCACAAAAAGTCTTTTTGTCCTCTCCAGCAGTATCAACACGAATTGAACGGATGGAAAAAGCCGGCATCATCACCGGCTATCATGCCACAGTCGACCCGATTATGCTTGGATACCACATTACCGCTTTTATCAACCTCACATTGGATCCAAAGCAAAAGAATGAGTTTTATCCATATGTGGAGGCCTGTCCAAATGTTTTGGAATGTAACTGTGTCACAGGACTTTATTCCATCATGCTGAAGGTGGCTTTTCCAAGCACTATGGAGCTGGATACCTTTATCGGTCATTTACAGAAATACGGGAATACACAGACACAGATTGTATTCTCTACTGCCGTTAAGCCAAGAGGCATCGGAATTCCGCAGGAAGAAGAATTTCTGGAACAGGAAAGCTAAAACTGTGTTGTCTTACCGAATAGTGGAGCACAGTTTCCGGACTATATTCAAGAACGCCTCGGCGTTCTTGCTGCGAGATGCGCGTCATGTGTTAGCATGACAAATTTCTAATGCGCATCTCTGCAATCCGCCGGAGGCTTTCCTTATTTTAAGACTGTGCTCCTTCCGAAGACAACACAACAGTCAATGGCTTAATTTAGTACAGAGTGTTCTGATTGTGAGATGTTATCCTTCTTCCCTGTCTGTTTATTTGTGGTATGGGTGGTTGTGTATAATGCGGTATCCTCGGTATATCTGCTCGTGGAGGATCATGGCTGTCATGGCGTTTTCCATGGCGAAGTCTGAGAGGTTTATTATATTTCCGTTATAATCATTTTCTGATTCGATTTTTTCCGGAATGAAAAACTGAATTTTTCCTTTGCCTGAGGATTCCCAGACCGCCATCTGGTGACTGAATTCTTCGGAAGATACAGAATTATTGCCCGGCATAACAAAATAGCTGTCCTCTTTCGAGCATTCTACCACCTTCTTCTCCCATTCTTTTGGTTTTTTTATAAATTCACATTTTATTTTACAATATCGTCCCAGTCTTTTTGTGTACTCTGCAATGGCCTGTTTATAAAATGACGGGATTTTTTGTTGTTCAAAAACATAGATTTCGTATTTCATCGCTTATTCCCACAAATCAAGGCAACCGGTTAGCATTGTCCTGACACCATTGTTGATATTCCTCTAATCTCTGAATAAATCCACTGAATTCCGGAACAGTAAAATCCAATTCTTTATATCGAATCGGAAAAATGATTCCCTTATTAATCAATTGGGCTCTTGTTGTTGATATTTGACTTACATTTTTGTGAAGTGTTTTGGCAATGTTGGATATCGCGCACGGCAATTCTCCACATTTAACCATCGCAAATACAAATTTTTTATCACTATCGGCACATCTCTCATATCTGACTTTAAAAAAACCAATATCTAATGTTTGAAAAAATTCATCTGTATTTTCTTCCACATGGGCACTTTTTATTTCTTTTTCATCTGTGTTTTTATATACCACCTGACACATTTGTTGGATAAAAAACGGATATCCTTTCGTTAATGAAATAATCTTCTCTATGGCACCTTCGGAAAAGGACACCCCAAATTTACTCGCTGGAATTACGATTGCATTTCTCGACTGTTCTTCATTTAAAGATCCGATTTCTTTATATAAAAACAACCTTTCTGAATATGATTTTTCATCCGATAACATTTTGTAGATTTTAGGCAAACCGGCACCCACAACCATTACCGGATATCCCAGTTGATTCGTTCGATGCAAGGCAGCAATCAACGAACCTAATTCTCTTGGTTTCATATATTGAATTTCATCTATAAAAAAACATATTGGTGTTGATGATTTATAGGCGGTTTCCCCGATTGTTGTAAAAACCTCTGTCAAACTCTGCGTCAAATTTGTAGATTTATACAATTCCTTCTCCTGCAAAGACAAAGAAAATGTATTATCATTTGGATCAAAAGAAACCACAAGTGATTTAATCGCATCCAATGGTTTTTGAATCAGATTTTTAAATTTCTCTTTTGTACTGACTTTTCTCAAAAAAGCCTGTGCACAAGTTGCTATTTGTGAAATAAAATCATTTCTTTCCTCTACTTCAATGTGCCTGCAGAATATATCTTTATCTTCCGCAATCTTTTGAAGTCGATTAATTAAGACTGTTTTTCCAACTCCTCTTAAGCCACTGAAAATAATGGATTGTGTTGGAATATTCATTGTAAGAGCATCAAACATTTGCTCTAAATTCTGAATATCTTCCTCTCTGCCGGCAAGATATGTAGGCATTAATCCTGCCCCCGGTCTGTAAGGATTCACTTTATACATATATTTCACCTCCAATCAGATTATTGCATAGAATCACAGCTCAGTCAACACAGATACGTTAATTTATGAAAAAATAATCCTATAACTACTTATAAGTTTACTCTTTGGCAAATTGAATTTTTATAAAATAAAAAATCCATATACTTATATCACTATAAGTATATGGATAATATGAACCAGAAGGGATTCGAACCCCCGACACGCAGCTCCGGAAACTGCTGCTCTATCCAACTGAGCTACTGGTCCAGGGAGTTTAAAAAACTTCCGTTGTCTATACTACTACATTTTTTATTGATTTGCAAGGTTTTTATTTTGGTAATCTTCATATTCCGGGGAACCAGCCCGCAATTTTCTGACATGTTTTTTGATGCACTCCACTGTGTAGTCTATTTCTTCCATGGTATTTTGTGATCCGATTGTCAGTCGCAAAGTTCCTCTTGCGATATCGTCCGGCACTCCCATGGCTGATAGAACATGAGAAGGAGAAGATTGCCCCGAACTACAGGCAGAACCGGCAGAGGCACAGATACCATCCGTGTCCAGTAAGATCAGCAAAGAGGAACCTTCAATGAATTGAAAGCTGAAATTGCAGTTTCCGGACAGGCGGGTTTTTCTGCTTCCATTTACTCTCACATATGGTATTTCGGTGAGAATCCGATTCATCAGGTAATCTCTCATTGCTTTTACTTTTTCTTCTCTCTCTTCCATCATTGTCTCTGCTATCTCAGCCGCTTTTCCTAGACCAATGATTCCGGCAACGTTTTCTGTTCCTGCTCGCTTTCCACCTTCCTGATGTCCTCCGTGGAGAAATGGTGGGAAATCTATGTCTTTGTTCACATATAAAAACCCGATTCCTTTGGGCCCGTTTAATTTATGCCCGCTGGCGCTCAGCATATCAATTCCCGACATTTTTACATTAATCGTAACATGTCCGTAAGCCTGCACCGCGTCTGTATGGAATAAAACATGATGTTTTTTTGCTACATAACTAACTTTTTCAATGGGTTGAATGGTACCAACTTCATTGTTTGCATACATGACAGATATCAAACAGGTATGAGGGCGAATGGCTTTTTCCAATTCCTCCGGTGATATCATGCCATTTTCATTTACTTTCAAATAAGTCACTTCAACCCCTTGTTTTTCAAGGGATACGCAGGTATTTAAAATTGCATGGTGTTCCATTTGGGTTGTGATAATATGTTTTTTACAATCTCCCGCCATGGTTGCGGCAGATTGTAATGCCCAATTATCGGATTCGGTTCCTCCTGAAGTAAAATAAATTTCCTGTTCTTCCGCTCCAAGACTGTCAGCTATCTTTTTTCTGGCATTTTGAATATCTTTTTTTCTTTTTGCTGCAAACTCATATATTCCCGATGGGTTTCCGTAGTTTTCTCTATAATAAGGCAGCATTGCATCTACCACCTCCGGCCATACCGGTGTAGTTGCTGCGTTATCCAGATAAATAACTGCCATTTTTACACCAACTTTCTTTTTTATACTTCTACTTCTTTTGTTTTTTGCATATGATAAATCGACCCTTTCAACAGGTGTTTCTATGTCCTATAAAAAGACTATCTTTACCGGAACTCTCATTCTTACTCTTTCTGGCTTCTTATCCAGAATCTTAGGGTTCTATAACAGAATATTCCTCTCCAACCTGATCGGTGCCAAAGAATTGGGAATTTATCAACTTATTTTTCCGGTTTACATGCTGTGCTTTACTTTAGTCTGTCACGGATTTGAAACCGGAATATCTAATTTAATCTCCCGGTTTGCTGCAATGAAGCAAAAGAAAAACATGCATAAACTGATACAATTTACCTGTATTATTTCCTTTTTTCTTTCTCTTTTGCTATCATTCCTGCTGTTTCAAAGTGCAGATTATCTGAGCCAATATCTGCTAAAAGAAATATCGGCAGCACCTGCTCTTCGGATTGCTTCCCTGGCTCTGCCTTTTGTTGCAATTAAATCCTGTCTTCATGGATATTACATCGGCCTGAATCGTTCCAGCGTCCCGGCAGCCAGCCAATTAATTGAACAGATTACCCGTGTCAGCAGCATTTATCTTCTTTCTATTACTTTATATACGGTTACAGCTGATGCGCGGATTGCCGTCTGGGGAATGGTTTTTGGCGAAATCGTATCTGCTATTTACACAATGATAGCTTATTTTTATACAACCAGAATCAAAAACTCTAAAAAATATAATCCCCGGTTTTCTCACGGCATAAAAGAGCAGGCAATGCCCGCTTCTGTTTTGTTAAAAGAATTTTTTACTTTCAGCATTCCTCTTACCATCAATCATTTTTCTCTGACCATTGTCAGCAGTCTGGAAAATATGCTCATTCCTTTTATGCTGATTCGGTTCTGCGGCAGCCAGACAACGGCTCTCGAAACATATGGAACACTGACAGGGATGGCATTGCCTTTTCTCTTTTTTCCGGCAACGATTGTAAATTCTCTCTCTGTCATGTTATTACCGGCCATCTCTTCTTCCTACAAGCAAAAAAAGATGGCACAGATTCAAAGTACCATCTCAAAAAGTATTCATTATTGTATTGTAATCGGTATCTTCAGTACCTTTGCTTTTCTGATCTACGGCAATGCCCTGGGGGAGATTATATTTAACAGTTCTGAGGCGGGACACTATGTCTATACCTTTGCAATATTATGCCCGTTTATGTATGTCTCTCAGACCATAACCAGCATCCTGAATGGATTTGGAAATACCAAACAAACTTTATATCATAATCTGATCAGTGTGGGAATTCGAATTATTTTTATACTCACTGCAATTCCCGCTATAGGGATTGAAGGCTATTTATACGGGCTTCTTGCTGGTTATATCATTCAGATCATACTAAATCTTCTGTACATCTTCCGGATAACAATCTTTTCTTTTTCCGTTGAGAAAACATTGCTCTTCCCTTCTGCCCTTGCTCTGGCAGGAGGATGGGGTTCCCGACAGCTGTATCAGTTTCTATTTGTTCACTGTAATATACACCCTGTAATTATACTTGCCATCTGCGGAATGGCCTATTGCATTTTTTTTGCCACCAGTCAGATTTTTATGGAACAATTATCCTTCTAATCCCGCAAGCTGCTGACATAATATCAGCCGCATCATCTGATGGGGAAATGTCATGGCGGAAAAGCTCAGTTTCTCATCCGCTCTTTGTTCCACTTCCCGGGATAATCCAAGGGAGCCGCCAATAACAAATACCAGAAAGCCTTGTGTCTCGCGGGAGCGTTTTTTCATTCGCTCCCGCCAGGTAATCGTATCATAATGCTTACCATCAATAGACAAAGCTATTACATAATCCTCAGGCTGGATTTTCTGGAGAAGGCGTTTTCCTTCTATGGTCTTGATCAGATTTTCTTCGGCTTCCGATGCTTTATCCGGCGTTGGTTCGTCGGAACATTCCAGGATTTCCATCGGATATTGCTTTCGAATCTGGCGAACATAGTACAGTATACCTTCTGTAAAATATTTTTCTTTTATCTTTCCAACACAGAGGATTTTTATTCCCTTCATAATCCTACCCTCTAGTCGTCTCTTCTTCCAAAAAGTAAAATCAGACGCAGAAGCTGTAAAATGGAAGCTGCCGCTCCGGCAACATAGGTCAATGCTGCAGCCTTTAACACCTTGCGGGCACTGGACAGTTCATCATCATATAAAATATGAGAATCTCCCAGAATTTGAAGTGCTCTTGAAGAAGCATTAAATTCCACAGGAAGAGTAACCAGTTGAAACAGCACAGTAAGGGAAAATAAAATGATCCCCAGAGTAATCAAAAACTGATTAAAACTCAATAAAACACCGACTAAAATAATCGGCCAGGATAAGGCAGACCCGAAATTCACTACTGGAACAATCGCACCGCGAATTCTTAAAGGTGCATAGTCTCTGGCATCCTGAATCGCATGTCCGCATTCATGGGCCGCCACTCCGATGGCTGCCACCGAAGTAGAACGAAAAGTAGAATCCGAAAGATGCAGGACTTTACTTCTCGGATCATAATTGTCAGTCAATTGACCGGAAATCCGCTCAATTCTGACATTATACAATCCTGCCCCATGCAAAATCTGCTCTGCCGCCTGTGCAGCCGTAATTCCAGAATGACTGCAAACTCTCTCATATCTGGCATAAGTGCTTTTCACCTTTGCTGACGCAATCATGGTAATAATCAGACCAATAATTACAAGGAAATAAGTCGGATCCCAGTACATTCCATATCCATATCCGTAATACATTGCAAAACCTCCTGTTCGATATCCTGTCATTTTAACATTTCAGAA
>JALERO010000196.1 GCA_022764265.1 Eubacterium sp.
TCATAATTGCAAATGAGTTCCGGATACCGATAACACATCAGCTCCATGTAGGCCTCCAGCAATTCCAGTTCATCGTCCAGCGCCACCATCTGGCGATCCACCTTCACGCTCAGCCGGAAGAAATCCACCAGACGCATCAGCAGATCTGCCACCGGCTTGTCATCATTGAGCTGGGCCTGAATCCGAATAGTGTCCAAGGTATTGTACAGGAAATGGGGATTCACCTGACTTTTCAGATAAAGCATGGACATTTTCTGCTCCACCAGCTCTCCCCGAAGAATATCCGGATTCTCCAGGGTCAAATAAAAGGCCATCGTCATCAAGGTGATTCCCATCCCGCTGATCAGCCAGGTATGATGAAATCCCTGCAAAATGCACACGATTACCTCAACGGCAAGCGCCACCCCGATGGCAAACTTCTTCTTCCGGTCAATTTGCTTCCAGTTATACACCAGTAATCCGCCACATAAAATAAGATAAAATGCGGTTGAGATATAACAGACACTGACATGAATCCCATCGGAGTAATTTCCCTGTGCTGTAACGGCATAATGCACCGGCAGAACCAGAGCCCCAAACTCTGCGATTGCCAGATATATTTTTGCCACCAGGTCCAACTTCCTTGGCTTCCCTGTTTCTTCTTCAATCAGAATCGCAATATACTCATAGAACAGAAACACCACCAATACCATCGTGCCGATAAAAATGCGATGAAAAATATCATTGAGAAGCACCGGAATCGTATCAAGATGATTGACCGTATAAATGGTGATCCCGTCAAAAATCAGATGAATAATCACTACAACAAGCAATATGGAAAACGTTTTGTGAAGTTTATGGTTCTTCTTCTCCGCAGAAAAATATACAAACGCCACAAAAGACATGATCATTAATAAAGCAATTTCCATTCGCACCATAGTTTTTCCCTCCCTCATATATCATAATTATAGCGCTAACAAAGGTTTCGCGATAGTTCAAAATGCAGAGTAATGTGTCAATTTTATAGATATAATATTTTACCGCTTCCAGAAACTGGTTGTCTATTTTCAGCAAAAGAGTTATAATGGCTTTCGATAATTATTATCAATAAGAAAGGAAGAGTGAAGATGAATAAAACGATATCCGATGCCGCTCTGTCTGTCATCAAAAAGATGCAGCAAAACGAGTTGACAGAAAGCGTCATCTATCAGGAAATCTCCAAATTTGCTAAAGGCGATGAAAATAAAAAGACACTGCTTCGTCTGGCCAGTGAAGAAAAGGCCCATTATGAGATTTGGAAAGGTTACACCGGAATTGAGATGAAGCCACAGAAGGGAAAGGTATTTAAGTACAAAATGATCGCCCGGATCTTTGGCTTCACCTTTGCCGTAAAATTAATGGAAAACGGTGAGGAAAATGCTCAGTCTGAATACGAGCTGTTGGCGCAGGAAGTGGAGGAAAGTGTTTCCATCCGCCAGCAGGAAGAAGAACATGAGGCTGCTCTTCTGAATATGTTGGATGAGGAAATCCTGCAGTATGTGGGAAGTATGGTGCTCGGTCTCAATGATGCTCTTGTGGAGCTGACCGGCTCTCTGGCCGGCTTTACTCTGGCTATGCAGAACACCCGCTTAATCGCTCTGTCAGGACTGATTCTTGGAATCTCCGCCACCTTTTCCATGGCATCCAGCGAATTTTTATCGGCAAAAAGTGAAGGGCGGAGCGATGCCCTTAAGTCCTGTACATACACGGGAATCGCCTATCTGGTGACCGTGGTGCTGCTGATTGCGCCGTACCTGATCTTCGGTAACGCACAGTATATGCTGGCACTTGCCTGCATGCTGGTGATTGTAATTTTGATCATCGCAGGTTTTACTTATTACACCTCTGTTGCTCAGGATCAGCCATTCAAATCAAGATTCATCGAGATGGCAACCATCAGTATCAGTGTGGCCGTTCTCTCCTTCTTAGTAGGAAAGGTTGCAAAAATCTTTCTTGGGGTAGATTTATAAATTAAAAGAGGCTGTCCTGAAACGTAATTATTCAGGACAGCCCTTTTAAATATAAGAGTCAGAAATTATTTCTTCTGAAATACCAGACAAGCCGCTCCGATCAGTCCACAATCTTCGCCTAACGCAGCCGGCACAACACAAATATTTTCTTCCGGTGCCCCATACCGTAGTCGGAAAATGGTAGGCCGAAGATGAAGAATCAGACTTTCTTTCAGCTTCTGGTCATCAGAGAAATCCACTTCAAGGATATTTCCTATGACCTCCAATAATTTATCCACAAACTCAAGGAGCTTATTATCATATTTTTTTACCTGACCGAGCGTCACATTCTCTTCGGAAAAACCAATGAATTTGGAACACAAAATCTGAATGGATAAAAATAATACATCCTCTTCTGTAAAACGAACATGGAATTCATCCTCCACTTCCTTGAAGATTGCAATGGTGAATTCATATTCGTTATATTTCTGCAGGAGTTCCAATTCTTCTTTATCGTAGGTTCCCACAAGGGGATACCCGAATTCTTTTCTTTTGTAAGCGAGACAGCAATAAATCAGAATTTCATAAAAAGATTCATCGGTAAAATGATTCTTCCAGGCATTCTCCGCCCGAATGATACATTTTTCCATGGTATCTACATTAATATTGGTGAAAAAATAATCCAGATTCTTTTTGATCTCCTCGACGCTCTTTTTCTCCATGATGAGATTTTTGAGCGCAATTCGGTAGGAACTTTCTTCGCCCTTCAGGCAATAGCCTTTTCCTCTTTCATTGACCAGCTTCATATTATATTTATCCAGCCAGTTTTCACATTCCTTCAATACTTTCAGGACCGTTGGCACACTCAGATAGAGCTGATCCGCCAGCTTCTGGGTGGTGATCTTCTGCCATGGCCAGAGATGAAAGAATATTTTTAAGGTCTCCGTCATTCGCTCTCTGGGATTATATTTTTCTACCAGATCATTCCCTTTCATGTTGATTGAATGATACAGCGCTGTTTTCTGTTCCTGGGTTGCCTCAAGCCAGATTCCTACTCTGGGTTTTCGCTGTATGGTTCCAAAGTCATTTTCCCGAAGGAAGTCATCCAGATCATTTAGTTTATTTCTTACGGACTTTTCAGAAATGCCGACTTCTTTTGCAATCTTTCCTGTTGAAACAATTTCCCCATCTATGATATAGTCCAGAATCTGTTTCATGTAAAATTCATCTTTAGACTGCTTCATTCCCCCCAACCTCACTTTCTAATTCTAATTATAATGTTCTACTGCCAAATTCCTCCTTCTGCTGTAATCTGTTTCTAATTATAATATAAATTTATTATCAGGCTTATTAATTGCGGGCTTTTTAATACGGTAGATTTTTTATTGAAAGAGGATAATTTCCTTATTGACTTCCGTATATATCCGGATTTATTTTAATTAATTCTTTTAATATGAAATAATTCTTCATAATTTAGTTCTCATTTGTCCTGCTCTGAATAGGAGCGAATAGTGACAAAACGACCTGTTTATAGTATAATTTAAACCAAATTGAGACTCAGAGGAACATTACTATGGAAAAAACAACAATTACAAACAAATTAAAACTGATAGTATTCTGTGCGATTCTCGGCGCATCTTCCGGAGCGGTTTTATGGCTTTTCCTGAAAATAGTCCAGTTGGGCACAGAGTTTTTGTGGGAGATGCTTCCGGAAACAATTAATGCACCTTGGTGGTATCCCATCCTGTTGTGTACCATAGGTGGTGCAATCATCGGTATCTTCCGAAAATTTTTCGGAGATTATCCTCAGTCCATGAAAGCGGTAATCGGTACGGTAAAGAAAACGGGAACCTACCCATATCAAAAAATCGTTGTGATTCTGATTGCCGCTGCCCTTCCACTGATATTCGGAAGCAGTGTGGGGCCGGAAGCCGGCATGGTGGGTGTCGTAGTGGCCTTAGGATGCTGGATCAATGAAAATGTCAGGTTTGCCAAAGAAAATGCCGCCCTCTATTCAAAGGTCGGCATGGCGGTTTCCTTGTCCGCACTCTTTTATTCACCCCTTTTCGGATTCTTCTCTGCCGTTGAAAATGAGGATTCTCCATTGACAGACAATCAGGAAGGGAGCCTTGATGGCAGTTCAAAGCTTCTTGTATATGGGATATCCATCGTCTCTTCCCTCGGTATCCTGACTCTGTTTAATCATTTATTCGGAAAGGTTTCCGAAGGATTTCCGAGTTTTGAACGGGCACAGCCGAACAGATGGGATCTTGCCATGATCGCCATCTATCTGATTGGCGGTATCATTTTAGGACTATTCTTTGAAAAATCAGAACAATGGTTGGAAAAAATATCTGAGAAAACACCTCCTGTATTGGGAGAAGTTGTAGCCGGTCTTATCCTTGGCTGCGTCGTAGCCTTTCTTCCGGTTGTTCAGTTCTCGGGAGAATCGCAGATGGCCATATTGATGACGGATTATGCGAAGTATGCACCGATCGCCATGATCGGAATCGCCTTTCTGAAAGTACTGATTACGAATATCTGTATTCAGATGGGACTGAAGGGCGGGCATTTCTTTCCGGTGATTTTTTCCGCTGTCTGTCTGGGATACGGCATCTCACTGCTGGTATTTCCGATGAGTGCCGCCCATGCAACCTTTGCGGCGGCAATCACCACCGCCTCTGCCTTAAGTGTATCCATCCGAAAACCATTGGCAGTCACCTGCCTGATGTTTCTCTGTTTTCCGATTAAGATGGGACTATGGATTTTTCTGGCCGCGATACTCGCCGGACAGGTGACAAGGAGTAAATAATATGAAGAGAAAAAAGAACAAGGCACTTGGTGTTGTCCTGAAACAAACTCATTTTTTTGAGACTCTATGTATCTACCTGATTGTCTTCTTCGGATTTGCCTTTATGATCTACCGACATGAAGCCGTGTTCCAAACCTATGGTGCAGCCCTCTGGTATTGCTTCGAGCTGGTAACGACCATCGGCTTCGGCGATCTGGTTGCGGTCACCCGACTCGGAAAGTTTTTGAGCATTTTGCTTTCCATTTATTCCATCGGAATGATTGCGATCATCACCAGCACCATCGTGACCTATCATCAGGTGAAAATGAAAAGTCAGGAGGATGACGCCATTGCACTTTTCATGGATAAGCTTGAACGACTGCCGGAGCTTGATAAAGAAGAATTGAAAGAAATATCAGAAAAAATCCAACAATTACGATCCTAATTGTTGGATTTTTTCTATTCCTTAATAATGGATTCCTGTTCGAGCTTTTCACCGTGCTCAGCCATATAGCACAGCACCGGCCATACCTTCCTGTATTCTTCTTTTTCCAGAAGTCCCTCTAATCTTTTTTGGTCATTTTCTGTCAATTTTTTTGTGTAGGATTGATACTTTTTCAGCTGTTCCATTCCCATCAGCCAAGGCTCGAAAGGAATTCCTGTCCGTCGGCAAAGATCCTGATAGATTTCAAAGCCTCCTACATCAATGTCTCCAAAATGAAGATATCGGGCATCCGGGAAAGTCTCGTACATTTTTTTCAGGAGATTTCTTCTGACTTCATTGTGGTAACCTCCCAGATAAATCAGTATGCTATTCTCCTCTTCCCACCGAAAAAAGGTAGTCAGATTTTCTATGGTTATGACTTGTTTTACAGGCACTTGTTTTATCCATTGTAATGTGTACAAATCCTCTCCGGACAAACCGATACCCTGCTTTAATCCTCTCAAATCAATCATCGAATGTTTCGATCCGATCTGTATACATCCATTTCCCTTGATATAAACATAATTTGGCGTGTGATAGATCCCATGTTCTGCAAAAATTGCGTCCGTATCCATGTCCTCATAATCATCAGAAAACCGTCGAAAAATCTTTCCAAGCAGACTCCATCGTTTTTCCAGAATTTTACTGTCGCCAAAACAACGGATGGAAAACTCACGGATATAGATTTCCTCCTGGTTTTCCTCCATGAAAGAGATCGCTCGGATGAGCTTTCTGGTTTCCTCGGGTTCTTCCAGATTCAGATATTCTTTTACCGTTTTTCCTGCACAAATCCTCTCTGACAACCAGAAAATAAAGCGGGAAGCAATCGGTGTATGACAGATTTCCTTTAGTTCTTGCAAGACAGCAAGCTGTTTCTCCTCTTGTCTCTTTTTCGGTGTCCGGTGAAGATACGCATAAATCTCTGATATTTTTTCTTCACATAACAATACTTTCTGAATAATGTGGTTCTTTTGGTTTCCTTTCCAGATGATCTTAATAAAACCCAATTCTTCCAGATGCTCTGCTACTCCATGAATCTCCTCATAAGCCATGGAACTTTCATCAAAATAGGCAGGCATATTTTTTTTCGTAAAAGCATAGGAAATGTGAACCGCCACCTTATTTTCTCCTCGCGAGAGCAAGCTGTTTTCATAAGAATTCAACAGTGCATTCAAAATCCTTGTCTCATAAAGCATGATAGTATTCCTCTACAAAGCTTACTTTTTCATCAGTCATAACCAGGAGGGTTTCCTCCATAGAAGGTCCGATATACTGAATCTTATCCGGTGGAGCTGCGATAATCATCTGAAGTGGAAGGCGATTTAAAAATTCCAGTACACCGCCGATTCGCTCATCATCCATATTATTGAAGGCTTCATCAAACATTACAAGACCTGCTGCCTCGCCGCCAATATTATTGGTATAAAGCTGCACGAAGGATGCCGCCACCGTCACATAGAATGGAGTCTGGGTCTCACCGCCGCTCTTCTCTTCACACACTTTAGAATAATAAGAAAAGTTTCCGTCTGTATGAATTATTTTTATATCATAATCCATATAAGTACGATAGTCAGTAAACTCGTCCAATGTTTTTGTGCTGCTCTCATTATTCAGCGCCAATCGTTCAAAGAGTTCTTCAATCACTTCCTTATGATTTTCATGGAAAATTCCACTGAAAATGGATTGTCCCTGTATTACATTAAAATCATCCATGATCATCTCATAGTAACTGCGATATTTCCGACTTGGCATGAATTGAAATTCGTATTGCTCATTACTGAAAATAATATCCTTTAAAGCTCTGTTGAGATTTTTAAATTCTCCCTGCGCCTGTTTCATATTTTCCTGTAGCTTGGCAAGGAACTGCTCACGGAATTCTTCTTCCGCAGCCATGCGGGCAGATTGTACTTTTTCTTCATATTCCAAAAGTTCTGATGTTTTCAAACGATCATAAATCTCGGCAAAATCCGGGTATCCGGCCATAGTGGCAGCAGCACCAAAGTCGTGTTCCGTTTTGTAGGAAATCATACATTCCACCATACGATTTTCTGCATTCCCCCGAATAGTAGCATTAGCCTTTCTTCTCCGATCATAATTATCGTAAAACTGCTCGAAGGATTTATCTGCCGTCTGGCTTTCATATTCTTTCAACCACAGTGAGAACGAATCTCCTGCTGAAATTGCAAGCCGATCCACTTCCCCCCTTATCTTTGCCTGCTCCTGTAAAAGAATCGTTTTGTGATTCTTTCTTTCTTCGATTCTTTGACATAGGATACCAATCTTCTGATTTTTCCTTCCGATTTCCTGATTCAGTTCCTGAACAATTCTCTCCAATGTCTCCAGCTGAATCTGTTTCTGGATCAGCGTTGCATTTTCTTTCAGAGTTCTGATATTATCCTCACAATTTTTAATTTCTTTTTGAAGGAGGCGAAGCTGTGTAATCACATCCAGACGATACTTGATATCCACATCAATTTCTGTATTTAATGGTCCAAAAACCGATTCCATATCCGACAATCGTTTTTCCAGTCTTCCAATGGACGTGTTCAGCTCTGCTTTTTTCTTTCTGGCCTGCTCCAGCTGCACTTTAAAAGCATGCTTCCCAATAAACGGAACACGGAAAATATCCGGATGAATGGCACTTGCCACCCGGTTTTGGTAGCGCATACATTCTTTTGTGATGGAAACCGGATATTTTTTCAGATCGTCGTAACGCTCACACATCTGTACCCGTCCCAAAATCATATTAATGTATCTTTTTGCATATTTATTCTTGGAAGTGACCACAGTAGCAAGCGTTTTCTCTGGTGCTTCGTCGTATTTTTCCATATTCTGTGCGTTGATCAGTCCCACACCATAAGCCTTTTTCTCTCTCCGAAGTTTATCATAGGTACCTAAAGCGATATCAAAGCTTTCCGGCTCCACCAAAATATAAAAGCGCTGGGTGTTCAGATATCCTTCGACGGCATTCCTCCACTGCTCATCCTTGATTTCGAGCATTTCACATAATACGTAAGGCTCTGTTTTCCGTCCGATACGCACGAATTCTTCTTTTAAAGAATGCATCAGCCTTTCCACACCATCAGGATATGTCAATTTTTTCTTTTCCAACCGCTCAATTTTTCTGTCCAGTTCTTCTCTTTCTTGCCGGATTTGACCTAATTCAACCTGAAGTTCCGCCATTTTCCGCTGGATTTTTCCGTACATCGTATTTTTATAACGGATCACCTTTTCCGTTAACAGCTTCATCTCAGAAACATCGGAAATCTTATCCAGATTGGCAAGCATTTCTCCATATTCTTTCACGCATTCATCCACGTCCGAGACTTCCAGAAGTTTTTCCACCTCTTTTGATGCTCTCCGAACACTGCTCATCAAAGTCTTCTTTTCTTCTCTGCAGTTCTTTTCTTCCGCCAGAAGACGATTTTTTTCTTTCTGCTGTTCTTCCAATGCCAGAAAGTCTTTGTTCTGTTTCAGTTCCACCCGAAGATTGGTTTCCATTTCCTGCTTACCGGTCAACTCCCGATTAAGCTGAAGCAGTTCCTCCTCGAGCTCTTTCCTATGCAATTCATCGATACGTATCTGGTTTTCTGTTTGTGCTATATTGTTCTTTCGAATATCCACCTGAGCCTGATGAAGGAAGTATTCATACATGCGATCCTTCTTCTCGCACTCCAGTACTTCCTCATGATATTTTTCAATCTGCTCCAGTTTGGACATCCGTTTTTTTACCGACTCCAATGTACGCTCCAAATCCTGATAGGTTCGTACATTTTCCCGAAGTACGTCTATATTAACCTGTTTTTCATCCAACACATAGGAATATACAAAATCTTTGATATCATCAATCGGTTTAAACGCCATGGCCTTGGGAATCAGGCGAAAAAACTTATCTTCAATTCGTCCCAGACGGGACAGCACCATTTTTCTCGCCTCTGTCTGTGTCTTACACCACTGCTTAATCCCTTTGTTGGCCGCACGAAATTCCGAAATGGAGCGGATATGACGACCGTTCAGGAACATTTCGTCCCGGATCTGTTTGTTATCAATCAGATAACGGACCGTTGTTTCCTGCCCTTCCGAGGCAGAGTCCACCACAGCACCGATGATAAAATACCTTTTTTTACTTTCTTCATAAAATTCCAGTGCAACGTGAGCACTCAGTTTTCCGGTTCTTTCATAAGGCTTATTCTCCCGACCTGTTTTACACCGGATGTATCCCGTCAGCTTTCTCTTCCCATTTTCATGTGCGGCTTTATTAAAGGAATTGGCAGAACAATTTATCACAAACTGAATGGCATCCAAAAGCGTGGATTTTCCCGCTCCATTTTCACCTGAAATCAGGGTGGAGCTTCCAAAATTAACCGTACAATTCGTAAAACGATGCCAGTTAATCAATTTCATCCGCGTCAGTTTCTTCATTGGTTCCCTTCCCCTTTCTGTATAGTTCCAGCTTCTCCTGTGCCTGACGAATATCTTCCACCCGGACAGCCATCAGGATGGAGTCATAAATCAGAATTCTGGATTCTTCATTGGTCAGATCCTTATCCAGTGTCTCAACAAGCTGAAATCGGCGGAATAAGCTCATGGCATTTCGCATCGTCGTCTTATCAATCATTTTCTCACGGATTTTCAAACTAAGGTATCGATCCTGTATATCGCCCAGATTTATGATTACTTCGTCACTGACAGAAAGTTCTCTTTTCTTCTCATCATATAAGATTCGCAAAATCAATAGAATAATGGACTCATATAGTTTCAGATTCAAACGATTATAATTCTGCGGATTGGTCAGCTGAATCACTCCGTAATCTTCATTGATTTCCAGACGAAATCCAAGTACATCCAGATAATCCCGAAATTTATCTCTGTATTTGAGCACAAAGTAATAGTCTGATCGACTATTCTGGTTCCTTTTACATAGAAAACAACTGCTAAGCAATCGATTGCAAATACGTTTAAATTCATCTTTATCTTTCTGAAGCAGACCTTCTAACAGTTCCATCACGGTTTCCTCCTTACGATAAAATTTCTAAAACGGTATCCTTTTGTCTCAATTTCTTCCAGCACTTCTATGGAATATCTCATATTTTTCCTCTGTCCATAAAGTCGAATATAAATGATTTTGATAAAATCTTCGATATGATCCAACGGAAAATGAGAAGCAGGAAGTTGATCTTTATCCCCCAACTGTTTTTCTACATATTTTTCAATCTTTTCCGGACTTAAAATCCGCTGCATCTTTTCTGTGAGACGACGGATTTTTTCGCGGCGAAGGAGAAGATCCGGCTCCTCATCCTCCAACTCCTCGGGCACAAACTCCTTTTTTCCCTCGGCAGGCGAGTAAAGGGAACCGGCATCCATCACATTACTGCTATACAAGCGGACTAACCCTTCCAGAAATTTCACCCGGTAAATGCCTCCCAACTCCATATGTTCTTCGTTCATTGCTTCATTTAAACCAAGGAGAATCTCTTTTAACTGCCCCCGGACATCTTCATCCCCGGAAAGCAGGAATCGGGCACGATTAATTGCAGCACGCTGATATTGGGTATTTTTCTGATTAATTTCCGCCAGTATATCATCCATGTTGCGAAAGGCCTCCACAATTTCATGGATATAACGATAGACAAGTTCCTGTCCTTCCTCCTCCGGTATCTCACGAATTCCGGCGATTTCTTTTGCTGCATTTTCCACATATTTTCTGCTGCGGCTTTTCTTTTCCAGCTTCTCCACAATCTCCGGGCGAAACTTCGACACATTATCTGACGTTAAGAGCCGATGATACGCTTTGTCTACGATATTAGTAATGTAATCATTAAACAAAGCATCCATAATTTCCGCCACTGTTTTATGCTTTGTCAACTCATCAATATAATGCTTGATATTTGAATTCAGATTCTTAAGAGCCGTGATCAACAGATCGGTATTTTCCAATATCTGAAGAAGCACAATGCCAGGATGATCTGTTGTACTGCGAACCAGACTGTAAATGGTGTAGATATATCCCTGATATTCAATCTGTTTCCCGTCTGCAATCTCCAGCAAAGTCTTAATGATCTTTACTGCATATTCTTTGAAATTAACTCGCTGTACATAGCTTTTATCTGTCTCAATCTCGATCCAGCCATAAGCCTCCAGCTTTCTTAGCATACTGTTAGCCTTGCCCCGGCTGTCCAGGGACTGAAATTCTTCTTCATCCATCTCGGCGGCCTGCGTCTGATCAAAATAATATTCCAGTTCATCCGCCAGCACTTCTCTCTCTACACCAAAAGAAAGCTGATGTTCCATGACGGAAAACAGTTTACAAATACATTCCCAATATACAATTCGATTCGGTGAAGACAAGGGCACAAAAAAATTCCCCGGGATAATACGAAACATTATTTACTCTCCAATTATTATTAAATCAACTTCGTGGTCCACTGACTGCAATCCCACACATCCGTCGCCAGTCCTTCATAGAATTCCGGTTCATGACACACCATAAGAATACTTCCTTTGTATGCCTGCAAAGCCCGTCTGAGTTCCTCCTTTGCATCCACATCCAGATGGTTGGTCGGCTCATCGAGAACCAGCAGGTTGGATTCCCGGTTGATGATCTTACACAGACGTACTTTTGCCTGTTCTCCTCCACTCAGCACCTTCACCTTGCTCTCAATATGCTTTGTGGTCAGTCCGCATTTTGCCAGGGCCGCCCGCACCTCATACTGACTGAATCCCGGAAATTCATTCCACATTTCTTCAATACAGGTTGTGTTGATATTCTGATCCATCTCCTGCTCAAAATAACCGATATGAAGATAATCTCCCTGTTCCACAGACCCGCTTAAAGATGGAATCAATCCGAGAAGGCTCTTTAAAAGAGTCGTCTTTCCGATTCCGTTGGCTCCGGTCAGCACGATTTTCTGTCCCCGTTCCATTTCCAGATTCAGTGGAGAGGAAAGAGGTTCGTCGTATCCAATCACAAGCTCTTTTGTCTGGAATAAATAACGTCCCGGTGTTCTTGCCTCCTTAAAATGGAATTCCGGCTTCGGTTTCTCTGCCGCCAGCTCAATGATATCCATCTTATCCAGCTTTTTCTGGCGGGACATAGCCATATTTCTTGTTGCAACCCGGGCTTTATTTCTTGCCACAAAATCTTTTAAGTCCGCAATTTCTTTCTGCTGTTTGTTATAGGCCGCCTCCAGCTGGGCCTTTTTCATGGCATAAACTTCCTGAAAATGATCATAATCCCCCGGATAACGATTCAGTTCCTGATTATCCATGTGATAGATGAGGTTGATCACACTGTTTAAAAACGGAATGTCATGGGAAATGAGAATAAATGCATTTTCATACTCATTCAAATACCGTTTCAGCCACTCAATATGCTCCACATCCAGATAGTTGGTCGGCTCGTCCAAAAGCAGGATATCCGGCTTCTCCAAAAGAAGCTTTCCGAGAAGCACTTTGGTTCTCTGTCCCCCGCTCAGATCCTCCACCGATTTATCCAAACCCAGTTCCAATAATCCCAGCGCCCGTGCCACTTCCTCCACCTTAGCATCGATCATATAGAAATCATGGGCGTCAAGAATATCCTGAATGGTTCCCGTTTCTTCCATTAAAAATGCCATTTCCTCGTCAGTGGCACTTCCCATCTTTTCGTACATTTCATTCATATTTTTTTCCATGTCAAAGAGGAAATCAAAAGCGGAAGCCAACACATCCCGGATGGACATCTCTCTCTTCAATACCGTGTGCTGATCCAGATACCCAACCCTCACATTTTTATTCCATTCCACTGTACCTTCATCGGGCATCAGCTTTCCGGTGATAATATTCATAAAAGTGGACTTTCCTTCCCCATTGGCTCCCACAAGACCGATATGCTCTCCTTTCAGGAGACGAAAGGATACATCATTAAAGATAGCGCGGTCACCAAAACCATGGGTAAGATGTTCAACGTTTAATATACTCATAATTCAACTCCGTTTTCATTCGTTTTTTTCTCTGCTCTTTTTCATCAATGATTTTTGAATAGTATAATCAGTTCTGTCCGATTTACGCATTCTGTCTTTTTCAAAATATTTTTTATATGAAACTTAACCGTATTCTCGGAAATATACAGGTCGCTTGCAATCTCAGAATTGGAGCGGCCTTCTTTTATGAGACTGAATACCTCTTTTTCACGAGGTGA
Source organism: Eubacterium sp. (assembly GCA_022764265.1). Taxonomy (GTDB): domain Bacteria; phylum Bacillota; class Clostridia; order Lachnospirales; family Lachnospiraceae; genus Anaerobutyricum. The sequence continues at coordinate 13,422 of JALERO010000196.1, forward strand.
AAGCCCATACTCTTGGGTAAAATCTTCCAATAGCAATTCTTCATTTCTTTCTTCTGACAAAATCGGAAAATACATTTTTTGATAAAAAATAAAAAATACAAATATTGTTACAACAAAAACAATCGCCGCCAGAATCACAAGAAGCGATATTCGATTTGCAAGACAAATACCAAGGGTTGTCCCCATCACATCCCCCGCACGTCCAAACATTAATCCAACTCCGGCCAAAAACAGGTTGGATTCACACTTCCCTGCAAGATCCACAAATACAATCACACGATATACAACAAAAAAGCCAAAAAAAACATAGCCAATAATCCAAAGAATGACACTGGTTCCCACGTCTGCCAATAATACTAACATGGCAAAAGGAAAGACGAGTGCTGCAATACAGCAGATTGCCCCATATTTCCGATTCCAATCAGAAATAAAACCGGCGATCACCAGACCAAGTGCATAAAATGCACGCGTAAATTCCAAGCTGACATTTCCTGCCGAAAGGTCAGCGGTTGGGAAATAGAAACCAACATTTTTCACAGCGCTGAGAAGGAAAATCGTGATTCCGGCCAATAAAATAAATTGGGGGGATATTGGATGCCGATTCGCTATACTTTGATCAATGGCTGAAATGTCAACATTGTCAATGAGAATATACAGGACAATGGAGATGGCTGTAAATAGGGCATAAGCAATCAGTATATATCTGCTCTGTAAGAAATTCTGATTTCCAATTAACGATAAAATCCAGGATCCTATACTGCCCATTCCGTAACCTATTCCAAACACACGCCCCCGATGCTGCTGACTGACATGGGTAACCAACAGGGTTAAGTAGAAACCCGCAACAATACCGTGAAGCCAATTCATGCAGTATCCAAAAAACAAGGCACTCGGACCATTCCATGCCAATGCCGAAAGCACAATGAAACAATAATCACCAAGCATGATAATAACAAAACCTTTTTTGTTGTTCAAGCTCTCTATTTTTCGTTTACAATACAAAGAAAAACTAATCAGTCCGATTATCTGAAAAAAATATCCAACTACTTCTGTCAGTACATCAACCAAAGCCGACGGATAAAAATCTAATAAGCGATACAGCCATGTCAGGTATCCGGAACCTGTCCACAGAAAACAAAATCCAATTAAGAAACAAATCATAGTTGCTTTTTTC
>JALERO010000220.1 GCA_022764265.1 Eubacterium sp.
CACTCAAGTTAATGTTATCAGAAATTGTTTCCTCTTTCCCTGCCATCTCCCCATCTATGGATACATTGGAATTGTAAGATACATTGTAGGAATCCGATTGCATCTGCTCACCGGAGTCAGAATTATTTTTACGATTCGAGATTCCGTAGAGCAGGAGAATTACGATAAAGAAGATAACTACAAAACCTGCAAGTTTTTTGTTTTTTAATAAATTTTTCATTTTTTTCATGATGTTTTCCTCCACCTTAAGCAATAATCACTTTTTTCATTTTTTTGAAGAGAAATTTTCCTCTCACTTATATAGACGGAAAAAAATAATAGATGTGACAAGGATATTTAAAAACTTGTTTACTTGGAAGGGAGCTTCTATTTGTTTGTGTATGATTGCTTATATTCCATCTGAAAGCATGGAAGCCACGCTTCAAGTTAATAATCTTGTAGTATCTAATCATCTTGCTTATCAATTTAGTGATTCCAAACGTGGTGATATTATTATATTCCCGGCACCATTTGAAGACGATACATATATTAAAAGAATAATTGGATTATCTGATGAAACAGTATCATTCAAAGATGGATATGTTTATATTGATGAAACCAGGCTCGAAGAAGATTATGTCAAAGAAAAATGGAGCACAAAAGATGTGGAAAATATTTAATTCCTCGGCCCGGAGGATTCTTATTTTGTTTTGGGAGATAATCGAAATTTTTCTTCTGATGCTCGCTACTGGTGGCAATATGAGAAAATTATTAACGAAATGGTGAATGACCTTGCCCTATGTTTAAGGAAAATATACAAAAACAGATATGATAATGATAGAAGAGTAAAAGTTTTGATTCCTATAGTATTCCAGTCTGAAGAAATAGATAATTTTATCACAGAACAGAGTGATTGTTTTGCACAGGATGTATATAGTAAAATGGTAGAAGTAACAAATGATCCTGATGGCGATGGTGGTCCATATATTGTATTTGGCATCACCTTAACGGATACGTAAAAGCAAAACCGGAACTAAGTTTTTTGTTCTTTTATGCAAAGTTGGTCCAATATGATATAATCATATAGAATCTTTAAAACATATATGCGTACAGGAGGAAAAGTATATGAAAAGAAAATGGCTTCTATTGGCTGTCTTTGTTTTTATTGTGATTGGACTCATCATGCCGATTTCAGTTCAAGCTAAGGAAGTTAAATTAAACAAAACAAAAGCTACTTTAACAGTCGGAAAAACACTTAATTTGAAGGTGACTGGTTTTAACAAAAAAATCAAATGGAAAACATCTAATAAGAAAATTGCAACAATTAAATCATCGGGAAAATATAGAGCAATAGTTAAGACCAAAAAAACAGGAAATGTAATTATCACTGCAAAAGCAGGAAAGAAAATATTAAAATGTAAAATCTCAGTAAAAAAGAAAAATCCGACGAATGGAAAAGTTCTTGTATTATTTGGAAACAAGATAAACCATGAAAATGGAAGCTGCGTAACTATAAAGATTGACAAACTTGAAAAAGATACTATATATACAGAGTATATAAATGGAGCAGCGGCAAAAACCTCTTCCATTAAGTCTTCAAATCCGTCTGTAATTTCTGTAAGAAAAATTAACTCATACAAAATGGAATTCTCCTATAATGGTACAGGAAAAACAGTGATTACTGTTGTATCTAAAGGAAAAAAATATAAATGGACAATTAAGGTTCAAAATAGCCGTTACAAAATAAAACGCGAACAAATATACCAGCAACTTGGTATTTCTAATTCGATGAAAACTCAATATAAGTGTTTTTTAATTGCTAAATGGATGTGTGATAATATTAATTATGATTTTTCACACAAACTGGGTTCCTACAGTGGACAAACTTATGAAGAAGCACTTGATAAAGGGACCGCGGTATGTGGTGGATATACAGATACATATCAATACTTGTTAGATGGTTTGAATATTCCTTGTAAAAAAGTAGTTAATTATCGTTATAATACTTCAAATGTACTAAGACATGCATGGAATCATGTTTTAATTGATGGAGAATGGTATGCAGCTGACATTGCAAACATGGATAAGGATTTCAGTATTGAAACTAATCAGGGATTTGAGGGTGTGAGATATAACATGACTCAATTTTTAATGCCAGATAAATATAACTCATTTTATGGATATCCGGATAAAGATGTGTATGAGCTTCAAGATGGTAAGATTATAGATACACCAGCTGCCACAAGTGAGCGATTTGTTAAGACAATTTATGAATCTTTGACTGTTTATCAAAAACAAAATCCAGATGTGATTAACTATGATCTTCGATTTTATGACAAAGATGGTAATTTTAATGGGAGAGTAGTTGATTTCTATGAACGGGACTATCGGTGTAATCCATGGTTTACAGGCAGTTGGGTTAATTATTAATATTTTTTATACAGAATTTTACAAAATTAATGCTTGAAAAAATTACAGTTTTCCTTTATGATAAACACTCGATATGGTTTTAATAAAATATTATTTTATCAAAGACGTTTTATAATATATATACAAAAAATGTGAGGTTAAGTTAATGAATTCCATACAAAATCCACAAAAGTTACTGGCTTTGCAAGATGAAATACTCCTTCAGATAGAAAAGCCGGTGCGCTATATTGGTAATGAAATTAATTCTGTGATGAAGTCTCCGGAAGACAAGGTTCGCTTTGCCATGTGCTTCCCGGATGTCTACGAGATTGGCATGTCTCATCTCGGCATGAAGATTATTTATGACATGATGAATCGCCGTGAGGATGTGTGGTGCGAACGCGTTTTTTCTCCTTGGGTGGATCTCGATGAGGTCATGCGCCAAGAGCATATTCCGCTATTTGCTCTCGAGAGCCAAGACCCTGTATTTATGTTCGATTTTCTGGCAATCACCATCCAGTATGAGATGTGTTATACAAACATTCTGCAGATTCTGGATCTGAGTCAGATTGGAATATTTGCCAAAGACAGAAGAGAAGATGCACCGATTGTGATCGGTGGCGGTCCTTGCACCTACAATCCGGAACCGCTGGCTCCGTTTTTTGATCTGTTTTATATCGGAGAAGGCGAAACCGTTTATTATGATCTGATTGATTTATACAAGGAACATAAAAAAGCAGGGGGAACCCGTAAGGAATTTCTCCGGAAAGCAGCTCAGATTCCGGGAATTTATGTGCCGTCCCTTTATGAGGTCACCTATCACGAAGATGGAACGATTGCTTCCATGGAACCGCTTTATCCTGATGTACCAAAGACCATCCTGAAACAGGTGCAGATGGACCTGACTGATACCTTTTATCCGGACAAGCCATTGGTTCCGTATATCAAAGTCACCCAGGATCGCTGCGTGCTGGAGATTCAGAGGGGATGTACTAGGGGATGTCGTTTCTGCCAGGCAGGAATGATTTACCGTCCGCTCAGGGAAAGAAGTCTTGACATGCTGGAGGATATGGCGGAAAAAATGCTGGCGTCCACGGGAAATGATGAGATTTCCCTGAGTTCTTTAAGCTCCAGTGATTTTCGTCAGCTGCCGGAATTATGTAATTTCCTCATTGATAATTTTAGAAAGAAAAATATTAATATTGCCTTACCGTCCCTACGAATTGACGCCTTTTCGCTGGATGTGATGAGTAAGGTGCAGGATGTCAGAAAGAGCAGCCTCACCTTTGCCCCTGAAGCAGGAACCCAGAGAATGCGTGATGTCATCAATAAGGGGCTGACCGAGGAAGTGATTCTTCATGGTGCCGAGGAAGCCTTT
>JALERO010000225.1 GCA_022764265.1 Eubacterium sp.
CGAGCTTACTGTAGATCAACGTCAGGCTCTGGAAGATAAATTAAAAGAAACTTATCCGATTTCCGATTATCAGACAGAACAGATTACAGCCAGCGTTTCTTCAGAAATGAGAAGTGATGCAGCTGTTGCCGTTATCATTGCAACAATTTTCATGCTTCTTTACATCGCTTTCCGTTTCAAAGATATGAAGTTTGGTCTCAGTGCCGTTATCGCTCTGATGCATGACGTTTTGATGGTATTAATGGTGTATTCTGTGGCTAAATTGTCAGTTGGTAATACCTTTATTGCATGTATGCTTACAATTCTCGGTTATTCGATCAATGCAACCATTGTTATTTTTGACCGAATTCGTGAGAATTTGAAAAATAACCAGATGGTAAAACAGGGAATCGATGTGGTTGTAAACACCAGTATCAGTCAGACATTGACTCGTTCCATTAATACTTCCCTCACATCTTTTATCACAATTTTTGTATTGTATATCGTTGGTGTGGCATCCATTAAAGAATTCACATTGACATTAATGTGTGGTATTGTTTTTGGAGCATATTCCTCTGTTTGTATTACCGGTCCGATCTGGTATTTCATGAAGAGCTATGCTGATAAAAAGAAAAAAGCAGTTTCTAAAAAGAAATAAGTATTCTACAATGAAGAAGGCTCCGTTTGGAGTCTTTTTCGTTTTAAGGAGAAGAGAATGGAACAATGGTTTATTGCATCCAAACGGGCGGATTTTAACAAATTGGCGTCAGAACTTCACGTCAGTCCTGTGTTGGCCAGACTTATGAGAAACAGAGATCTGACAACGGAGCAGGAGATGGAGCGCTATCTGCACGGATCCCTTAGGGATCTCTATGATCCATATCTTTTAAAAGACGTTGAAAAAGGTGCAGGTATTATTAAAAATAAAATTATAGAGAAAAAAAAGATTCGTATTATTTCAGATTATGATGTGGATGGAGTTTCTTCTAATTATATATTGTACAAAGGATTGATAAGATGTGGTGCTGTGGTGGACTACAAAATTCCGGACCGGGTTGAGGATGGTTACGGCATCAATGAACATTTGATAGAAAATGCGCTGGAAGATGGCATTGATACCATAATCACCTGTGATAACGGCATTGCCGCTCTGGAACAGATTCGATTTGGAAAAGAACGTGGAATGACTTTCGTGGTGACCGATCATCATGATATTCCTTTTATTGAGAAGGACGGAGCAAAACAATATATAATCCCCGAGGCAGATGCAGTCATAAACCCTAAACAACCGGACTGTAATTATCCGATGGAAAATATCTGTGGTGCTGTGGTTGCATTTAAATTTATTCAGGTTTTATATCATCTGTTTAGCATTGATCCTTCGGAAATGAAAGAGTATCTGGAAATAACTGCAATGGCAACAGTTTGCGATGTCATGCTTCTTCAGGATGAGAACCGTATTATTGTAAAAGAAGGGCTGAAACGATTGAATCATACAGATAATCCGGGCTTAAAAGCACTGATCGCTGTAAATCAATTGTCAGAAAACAGATTGACAGCATATCATCTGGGCTTTGTCCTTGGACCCTGTATCAATGCTTCCGGCCGCTTATCCACAGCCAGATTGGCATTGGAACTTTTGTTATGTGAAGATGAAACGAAAGCCAGACAAATGGCAGAAAAGCTTTTGGAATTAAATACCGAACGAAAGAATATGACAAAAGCAGGAGAAGAGCAGGCCCATGAATATCTGAAAACGACCGGGCATTTACAAGATAAGGTGTTGATTGTATTCCTTCCTGACTGTCATGAAAGTATTGCGGGAATTATTGCAGGGAGAATCCGGGAGTGCTATAATAAGCCGGTATTTGTTTTGACAAAGACAAAGGATGGGTTAAAGGGATCCGGTCGTTCCATTGAGGGATACCATATGTATCAGGAGATGGTCAGGGTTCGGGAATGCTTTGATAAGTTTGGTGGTCATCCCATGGCTGCCGGTCTTTCCATGCCGGAAGATAAGCTGGAAGAATTCCGAGAAAAAATTAATAAGAATTCTACTTTAACAGAACAGGATTTTATTCGAAAGGTACATATTGACATTGCTTTGCCGATCCCATATCTTTCAGAAACCTTTATTCATGAATTAAATTGCCTGGAACCGTTTGGAAATGGTAATTCCAAACCACTATTTGCTCAAAAAGAATTAGACATTCATGGAGTAAGAGTTCTGGGTGCGACAGGCAGCTGTCTGAAAATGTTTCTCGAAGACAAAAATGGATATTCCGTTGAAGCCATTTATTTTGGTGATATTCCAATGTTTTTTGACGAGATGAAAAATAGTTGCGGAGCAAGGGAAACAGATCGTTTGCAAAGAGGTCTTTCTCACCGGATACGGATGGATTGCACTTACTATCCCGAGATCAATGAATGGAAAGGACAGAAAACCATTCAGATTGTCATAAAAAATTATCGATTCAAAACAATATAATTGATTATTACATCATAAGTAAAACGGAGAATTATAATTATGAACAAAAAAGACATACGCTTAATTGGTCTGGATCTGGATGGAACCACATTGACATCAGACAAAGTATTAACGCCACATACAAAAGAAGTGTTGGAATCCTGTTTAAGACAGGGAATTCAGATTCTGCCTGCAACCGGCCGGGCGAGATCTGGTATTCCGGATTACCTGACAGAAATCGAGGGAATACGTTATGTTGTAGTATCCAATGGAGCTGCTGTAGTGGATTTGGAAACCGGAGAAAATGTGTATACCAATTGCATTTCCTGGGAGAGAGCATTGGAAATCTTTGATATCCTGGAAGAATATCATACATTTTATGATATATATGCTCTCGGTAAAGGATGGTGTGAGGGTCGGTTTTACGATCATCTTGAACGATATCGGATCGAACCGCATATCGAACAGCTCATCCGTACATCCCGAACCCGCATTGATGATCTTCGGTCCTGGGTCAAAGAACATCAGGCACCGATTGAAAAAATTAATATGTTTTTTGCAAGAGAAGAAGAACGACAGAAGGCTTTTACGGAGCTTGAAAAAGTGCCGGATCTGGCTGTCACCTGCTCTCTGGTAAATAATCTTGAAATCAATGATCGATCCTGCAATAAAGGGGATGCACTGCTGAATCTCGGAAAAATATTGGACATCTCTCTGGATCAGATTATGGCCTGCGGAGATGGAAATAATGATTATGAGATGATCAAACAGGCAGGAACCGGTGTCGCCATGGAAAACGGCGAGCCAGGTGTAAAGAAAATCGCCGACTTTATAACAAAGACTAATGATGAGGAAGGGGTTGCCTTCGCCATCGAGCATTTTTGTGATTTACAATTGTGATCATATCATGTCAAATGAAATAATTCGATGGAATTTATCTTATTAAAATGATATTTTAACTATTATTTCCACAAACTTTCTGTTATAATAAGAAAGGAATATGGATGTAAGTACTTTCGATAAAGGCTTATGTTAGAGGAGAAAGGGTGAGCGTAGTGAAAGAACTCGAACAATATGTAGTCAGCATACCGGATTTTCCGAAACCAGGCATAATATTTCGAGATGTCACATCGATTCTGCAGGATCCGGATGGATTGAAGCTCAGTATTCATGAGCTGATGCATTTGCTTGAGGATACAGAATTTGATGTGATTGCCGGAACGGAATCCAGAGGTTTCCTTTTTGGAATGCCGCTGGCATATAATAAAAGAAAAGGCTTTGTGCCAATCCGTAAAAAGGGTAAGCTTCCGAGAGAGACCGTCAGTCAGGAATATGACCTGGAATATGGTACAGCAACCATAGAGATGCATAAAGATGCTATTTTCCCTGGACAGAGAGTGGTTTTGGTTGATGATCTTCTGGCAACAGGCGGAACTGCCAAGGCTGCCATCGAATTGATCGAAAAGCTCGGAGGTAAAGTTGTAAAAGCTATTTTTGTCATGGAACTGGCAGGTTTGAATGGAAGAGAAAAACTCGCCGGATATGACGTGGAATCCGTTATTGTTTATCCAGGTAAATAATATTTTCCCTGTGCAGGATTTTCTGTGCAGGGATTCTTTTTTTGTCAAATATGTATGGATTTAATCAGTAATACAATTTACAAATGAAGGATTTTGCGGTATCATTAATAAGCGCAGACCAGTAAAAAGTAAAGGGATTGGTCTGTAGAAAATGAATAGGTGGAACAATCAATTGGAACATTTGAATTTATTACAGAGAATTGAGAAAAAAGAATCTTCTTTCAGTAAAGGTCAGAAAAGATTGGCTGAATATATTACCAAGAATTACGATATCGCAGCTTATCTGACGGCATCTAAACTTGGAAAGGAAGCAGGGGTAAGTGAGTCGACTGTTGTTCGATTTGCATATCAACTGGATTATGATGGCTATCCGGAACTACAGAAGGCTATTCAGGTTATTGTAAAGACCAATTCCAACTCCATTCAGAGGATGTCCCTTTCTTCCAAACGATATCAGGAAAAGGGTGTTTTAAAAAGTATTTTGTATACAGATTGTGAGCGGCTTCGGGATACGATTCAAAATGGAATCGATGAAGAAGAATTTCAAAAAGCGGTTCAGCTGATTAATGACGGGAGAAGACTCTTCATTCTGGGAGCCAGAAGTGCTGCTTATCTGGCAGGATTATTAGGATATTATTTCAAGATGCTTTTTGACAATGTAATTATTGTGGATGCAAACAGCACATCGGAAACTCTGGAACAGATTTATAATATGGGACCTGATGATGTCATGATTGGAGTCACTTTCCCGAGATATTCCAAGAGAACGATTGTCGCTCTCCAGTTTGCTAAAAATCATGGAGCAAAAACCATTGCACTTACGGATAATATGCAGTCTCCGATCGTGGAATATGCCGATTGCAGCCTCATTGCCAAAAGTGATGTGATGACGATCGTGGATTCCATGGTCTGCCCGTTAAGTGTAGTCAATGCCCTTGTGACAGCAGTCGCTCTTCTTCGAAAAGATGATGTTGAAAAGCGTCTGATGGCATTGGAAGAATTATGGAACGAATATGATGTTTATAATAGAAGCATGAAGTGATTTTTCTGAGAGAGAAACCAATCAGAAGCAGAAATATTTCCATAAGAACAGGAGTATTCATATAATTATGAAGAAAGTAATAATAATTGGTGGAGGAGCAGCCGGAATGATGGCTGCTATTTCTGCCTCAGAGGCCGGAAAAAAGGTTATTATACTGGAGAAAAATGAAAAGCTTGGAAAGAAGCTATTTATCACCGGAAAAGGCAGATGTAATGTGACAACAGCCTGTCCGCCGGAAGAGTTTTTAAATCATGTGATGACCAATCCTCGTTTTTTATACAGTTCTTTTTCTCGATTTAATAATGAAGATATGATTGCTTTTTTAAACACCGCCGGACTGAAAACCAAGGTGGAGAGGGGGCAAAGAGTATTTCCTTTCTCTGATCATTCTTCGGATGTCATCCAGACTCTGAAAAGACAATGTGAGAAAAATCGCGTTATCATTCGTTATCATGCGAGGGTGACAGACATCTTGCTGAATGATGAGCAGACAGCATTTTCCGGTGTGCGGCTGGAAGACGGAGAGATTATTACAGGGGAATCTCTGATCATGGCCTGTGGCGGTAATTCTTATGCATCTACAGGCTCCAACGGAGAAGGGTATCTTCTGGCAGAGTCCATCGGCCACACGATCAAACCGGTTTATCCGTCGTTAGTTCCTTTTGTTATGAAGGAAACCTGGTGTAAAGATCTGATGGGCTTGACTCTGAAAAATGTTTCCATCACGGTGAAAAATGGCAAAAAAAGTATCTATGAAGGTTTCGGAGAGTTCTTATTTACCCATTTCGGAGTAAGTGGTCCGCTGGTTCTTACTGCAAGCACCTGTCTTGGGAAATATCAGAAACCTTTAGAGGAAGGGAAATTAAGGCTAATTCTGGATATGAAGCCGTCTTTGACAATGGAGCAGATGGAGAAACGGTTTTTAAGAGAATTTGATACTTATCGTAATAAAAATATCTCTAATGTAATCGAGCGGATGCTTCCGAAAAAAATGGTGCCGATTTTCCTTCAGATTGCAGATATACCGGAAGATAAGAAGGTTCATTCAATCAGCAAAAAAGAACGTCATCGAATGATGGAACTCATGAAGGGTCTGGAGATGCATATCGAGGGAGTTCGAACCTTTGACGAAGCGATTGTCACAAGGGGTGGCGTTAATGTGAAAGAGGTTTCTCCGACGACAATGGAATCGAAGCTTGTCAAAAATGTTTATTTTGCAGGAGAAATGTTGGATCTTGATGCAGTGACAGGGGGATTTAATCTGCAGATTGCCTGGTCTACAGGATATGTGGCAGGACAAAATGCATAGAAATATTTTTTATCTAATAAAAATAATGCTTTTATTTTTGAACAATTTATGTTAAACTAGTTTAGAATAGTTGCTACTGCTTAGCTAATAGTGTGACTGATTGACAATGATTGACGGGAGGCAATGTTCATGTATTACAGTATTGCAATTGATGGACCTGCCGGTGCAGGCAAGAGTACAATTGCAAAAAAGATTGCAAAAGATATCGATTTTATTTATGTTGACACGGGGGCGATGTACCGTGCCATTGCTCTGTATTTTCTCCGTAAGGGGATAGACGGGCATGATGCGGAGCGCATTGCAGAGGAATGTCCGAACATTAAGGTGAGCCTGTCCTATGATGAAGAAGGAAGGCAACAGGTAATTCTTAATGGTGAGAACGTAACTCCGCTGATTCGTTCTGAGGAGGTCAGTATGATGGCATCCCTCACATCTGCGATACCTGCAGTCCGTGCGGCTTTACTTGATCTGCAGCGTAATATGGCGTTGACTTCCAATATATTAATGGACGGAAGAGATATCGGCACCCATGTCCTGCCCGATGCATCTCTCAAGATTTATCTGACGGCTTCTACTGCCATTCGGGCAAGAAGACGGTATGATGAAATGTGTGAGAAAGGTATCGACTGTAATCTGGATCAGATTGAGAAGGATATCATTGAGAGAGACAGACAGGATATGAACCGTGAGATCGCACCTCTGCGCAGAGCTGAGGATGCAGTGCTCATTGATTCTTCCGACATGTCGATTGATGAAGTAGTGAAGGCAGTTGTCACTGAATTTGAAAAAATAAAATAATTTGCCGGAGTAAACAATGGAAATCAATATAGCAAAGTCTGCTGGCTTTTGTTTTGGGGTTCGAAGAGCTGTTGAGACAGTATATAAAGAATCTGTAAAAAAGAATGTTTATACCTATGGCCCTATCATTCATAATGATGAAGTGGTTGCAGATCTTGAGAGGCAGGGAGTCGGTGTCATAAATGACAAAAAGGAATTCCGGTCTCTGAAGGAGGGAACGATCATCATCCGTTCCCACGGAGTACCAAAAGATGTCTATGATGAGATAGCTGATGCAGGTCTCGATTTGGTAGATGCAACCTGCCCTTTTGTAAGAAAGATTCATAAAGTGGTGGAAAAAGAGAGCAGGGAAGGCAGAGTAGTTATTATTGTGGGCAACGACCATCATCCGGAAGTGGAAGGAATCAAAGGTTGGTGCCATACCAGGCCGATTGTCATTGAGAATCGAGAGCAGGCAGAAGATATTGTGGTAGGTCCTGATACAAAGTTATCTATTGTATCTCAAACGACATTTAACTACAATAAATTTCAATATTTAGTTGAAATTATCTCAGAAAAGGGTTATGATATAAATGTTTTTAACACGATTTGTAATGCCACGGAGGAGCGTCAGAAGGAAACCAGAGAACTGGCGATGAAGTCTGATGCGATGATTGTGATCGGTGGCAGACACAGTTCGAACACTCAAAAACTTTTTGAGATAAGTAAAAAAGAATGTAGTAATACTTTTTATATACAAACAAAAAATGATTTGAATATGGAGGAGTTTCAGAATATCGGGATGCTCGGTATTACTGCAGGGGCTTCAACCCCAAATAATATT
>JALERO010000246.1 GCA_022764265.1 Eubacterium sp.
GCACTTGCTCCACTTTTTGCATAGTACATAGTTAAGTTTATTAAAAGGATTCGTCACATTGCGACGAATCCTTTTTTGTATGAACATAATTGAAACAGACGATATAACGCTACAACAGATAACGATACAACAGACGACGGCTTAGTACGACTTAGTCTTAGGTAGGCAAAAAAAGCAGAAACATGGCAATCCTGTGTGCTTGCACACAATGGATGTCCATGTCCTGCTTTTTTTTGGACAACGCCCAGAAGTGGGGAATGCGGCAACATACACCGCTTCCGTCGGCGTCTTTTCTATCAACTTAATATGCTTTTCCGAAGTAAACTTCACATTTTGCAGGTTTACCACAGTGTACACAGACTTCACCGTGTTTTTCCTGATGGAATGGCATACAGCGGGTAGTTGCTCCGGTTTCTTCCTTGATGGCCTCTTCACATTCTCTTTCACCACACCACATGGAGCGGATGAAGCCCTGTTTATTATTCAGAAGATCCTGGAATTCGTTCCAGTCATGAGCAACGTGGGTATTTGCTTCCAGATGAGCTTTGGCTCTGTCGTACATATCCTTCTGCATTTCCTCAAGAACTTCACCTAATCTTACCGGAAGTTCGTCAATCGGTGTAACAATCTTCTCACGGGTATCGCGGCGAACAATTACTGCCTGATTCTTCTCGATATCCTTCGGTCCGATTTCGATTCGAGTCGGGATACCCTGAATCTCCTGCTCGCTGAATTTCCATCCCGGGGATTTATCGGAATCATCCACTTTAACGGAGTAATCTCCTTTTAACATATCACGAATTTCGAAAGCCTTATCCAAAACGCCTTCCTTTTTCTGCTGAATCGGAATAATCATTGTCTGAACCGGTGCAATTCTCGGAGGAAGCACCAGACCGCTGTCGTCACCGTGAACCATAATGATAGCACCGATAATACGCGTAGACATACCCCATGATGTCTCAAAAACCGGAGTCAGTTTATTTTCTTTATTTGCATACTGAATGCCGAAGGCTTCTGCAAATCCGGAGCCGAAATTATGGCTGGTACCGGACTGTAATGCTTTTCCGTCATGCATTAATGCCTCGATGGTATAAGTTGCTTCCGCACCGGCAAATTTTTCTTTGTCTGTTTTCTTTCCTTTTACCAGAGGGATCGCCAGAATTTCCTCACAGAAATCTGCATATACATTGAGCATCTGAACAGTTCTTTCCTCTGCTTCTTCTGCTGTTGCGTGGAAAGTATGTCCCTCCTGCCATAAAAATTCTGCAGAACGAAGGAACGGACGTGTGGTCTTCTCCCAGCGGAGCACAGAACACCACTGATTGTAGACTACCGGGAGATCTCTGTGGGAATGCACGATATCTTTTACATGGTCGCAGAATAAGGTCTCAGATGTCGGACGAATGCAGAGTTTCTCCTGCAGTTCTTCCTGTCCTCCCTGGGTCACCCATGCAACCTCCGGAGCAAATCCTTCTACATGATCTTTTTCTTTCTGTAACAGACTTTCCGGAATCAGCATTGGAAGATAAACATTTTCCACGCCGGTCTCCTTAAATCTTCGATCCAGTTCTTTTTGAATATTTTCCCAGATGGCATATCCTCTCGGACGGATGATCATACATCCTTTTACGTTTGAATAGGAAATCAATTCTGCTTTTGTCACAACATCGGTATACCATTGTGCAAAATCAGTATCCATTGGAGTAATGGCCTCCACTAATTTCTTTTCTTTCGCCATAGTTTAATCCCTTTCCTGATATTTCACTTAACTCCCTCTCGCCTCAAAATATAGGACGGAAGATAGTCACACAAATAAAGTGGGCAAGCCCACTTTATTAATTATTTATACTAGTTTTTCGCTCGTTTTATTGTAAAATAAGTAAAGGCATTTGTCAATCCTCTAGAAAGCCTCCACATCCATCAGGTCAAAAGCTTCTCCCTGAGGCTCTGTCTTAAATACCATTTCTTTCCCTGTAACCGGATGGAAAAATGCAAGTCTTGTCGAATACAGACCAAGCTGCATGTACTTTTTCTTTGTTTTCTGATACATCGGATTGTACTTTGTATCTCCGTATAAACCATGTCCCCTGGAAGCAAACTGAACTCGTATCTGGTGGTGGCGTCCGGTGTGAAGAATCACCAACACCCAGGATAGTACACCTTCCTTTGTCTCGATCATATCGATCAGTTCATAATCAAGAATAGCTTCCTTTGCACCCTTTGTTCCCGGTTTTACAACCTTTGTTGTGTTTGTTTTTCCGTCTTTCAGCAGCATATCTTCAAAGGTACCAAACTCCTCCTGGAGATTGCCGCAGACAATGGCCTGATAGCATTTTTCAAATTCAAATTCTTGAATCTGTCTGCTCAGCTCTGCAGCTGCCTCTTTTGTTTTGGCCAGAACCATCAAGCCTCCCACCGGCCGGTCCAGTCGGTGAACAACTGCAAGATAAGGCTCTTCCTCACCCTCCTGTTTTTCAAATAGATAATGTTTCAGATAGGTTTCCAGATCCATATCTCTCGTATTATCCGCCTGTACCGGCATACCGATCGGCTTCTCGCAGACAATAATACTCTCATCTTCAAATAGTATCGGTACTTTTTTCTTTCTCAGCAAGTGCACCACCTCGTTATATAAAGAGATTAAATCGCGAATCTCGCAGCAAGAACGCCGAGGCGTTCTTGAATTTCAAGTATCTATCTGGTTTTTCTTATTTTCAGTATCTCATTCAAAATCTCATCGGCTACCATATCTTTAGACATTAATTCCAGAGATTTCTCTTCTTCTTTTGTAATGATCGTCACCAGATTGGTATCAGTTCCAAATCCGGCTCCTTTATCCTTCAGGTTATTGGCTACGATCATATCCAGCTTCTTCTTTTCCAGCTTCTTTCTGGAGTTCTCCAGCATGTTCTGAGTTTCCATGGAAAAGCCACAGATGACCTGCTCTTTGGTTCTGTGTTCACCCACATACTGAAGGATATCTGTTGTTCTCTCCAATTCGATGGACATATCTCCATCCTTTTTCTTCATTTTCTCCGAGTTGATTTTCGGAGGACGATAATCTGCCACTGCAGCGGATTTAATCAAAATATCATTTTCCGGCAGATTTTCTTTCACTGCCTGGAACATATCTTCCGCAGACACAATCGGCACTGTTTTTACAAATGGCACCGGAGGAATGGAAACCGGACCGGATACCAGAGTCACATTTGCTCCCCGGAGCATGGCTCTTCTGGCAATGGCGTATCCCATCTTTCCCGTTGAATGATTGGTGATGTAGCGAACCGGGTCAATGGCCTCTCTGGTCGGGCCGGCAGTCACCATCACATTGATGCCTTCCATATCTTTCTCACAGGCAATTTCTTTTAAAATATATTGAAATAACACTTCCGGTTCCGGCATTTTTCCGGCTCCGGTATCCCCGCAGGCAAGGTATCCCACCGCAGGATCAATAATCTCATATCCATAGTGACGTAAGGTTTTCAGATTATCCTGTAAAATCGGATTCTCATACATATGCACATTCATGGCCGGTGAGAGAATCACCTTTCCGGAACATGCCATGACTGTCGTGCTGAGCATATCGTCTGCAATACCGTGGGCTATTTTTCCGATAATGTTGGCAGAAGCCGGTGCAATCAGCATAACATCTGCTTTCTGTGCTACGGAAACATGCCCCACATGAAATTCGAAATTCCGGTCAAATGTATCTACCAGACATTTGTGATTGGTCAATGTCTCAAAGGCAATCGGATTGATAAAATTCGTTGCGTTCTGTGTCATGATCACATGAACATCACAGTGATTTTTGACCAGCATACTGGCCAGATTTGCAATTTTGTAGGCAGCGATACTGCCTGTCACACCTAATACGACAGTTTTCCCTTTTAACATCTTCTTTCCTCTATTCCATGTCACTCAGACGACCATGTTTTTCATAATTTGTAATACGGTTGATGGCATTGTTGTCATCTACAAAAACAACGGTTGGATGATGCTCCTTACATTCTTCCGGAGTCATTTCCGCATAGGACATCAAAATGATTTTATCGTGTACACTGACACATCTCGCAGCAGCACCGTTTAAGCACATTACACCGCTGCCTCTCTCTCCGGCGATAGTGTAGGTCTCAAATCGATTTCCATTGTTAATATCTACAATCTGAACTTTTTCATATTCCAGAATTCCGGCGGCATCCAGCAAATCCTCGTCTACGGTGATGCTGCCCACATAATCCAGCTCTGCCTGGGTCACGGTGGCACGGTGGATTTTTCCTTTTAACATTGTAATCTGCATTCTATTCCTCCCAGTTTTTTCTCCGCTTCGCAAAAAATTCGATCAGGGCATTCGCCTTCTTTCGAATGTGCCATGCCATCTCGATTTCGCTTCGCTTCATCTCGATCAGGGCATTCGCCCTATACCGATAGGCACAAAATCGCCTGCTCTTGAGCGAGCTCAAGCAGTCTTTTTGTGTCTATCGGTGCATGGCTCATTCGAATATGAAGTTGTCTATCAGTCTTGTTTTGCCGATGTAGACTGCCATGGCGGTGAGGGTTGGTTCTGTATATGTGTCAACCGGCTGCATGGAAAGTCCGTCTACAACTTCGACGTAATCGATTTTTGCGAGGGGTTCTGCTTCAATCAGTTCTATCATTGCTTTTTTGACTGTGGCTGCATCTCGTTCTCCGTCTTCTACCATTTTCTGGCCGAGGAAGATTGCTTTGCTTAATACGAGGGCTGCCTGTCTTTCTTCTTCGTTTAAGTAAGTGTTTCTTGAGCTTTTTGCCAATCCGTCTTCTTCACGGATGATCGGGCATCCGACGATTTCGATGTCCATATTCAGGTCGCGAACCATACGGCGGATGATGGCCAGCTGCTGCGCATCTTTTTGTCCGAAGTATGCTCTGTCCGGTGTCACGATGTTGAATAACTTGGTTACGACAGTACATACTCCGCGGAAGTGAATCGGACGGCTCTTTCCGCAAAGAGTTTTGGATAACACATCCATGTCCACGCAGGTGCAGAAGTCCGGTGCGTACATTTCTTCCGGTTCCGGATGGAATACCATGTCCACTCCGATGGAGTCACACAGCTTGCAATCCTGCTCAAAGTCTCTTGGATAGGATTCCAGATCTTCCGTTGGTCCAAACTGCATTGGATTGAGGAATACGCTGGCAACTACCTTATCATTCTGCTCTACGGCTTTTTTCATGAGGCTGGCATGTCCTTCATGGAGATATCCCATGGTTGGAACCAGTCCTACGGTCAGTCCTTCTTTTCTCCAGATCTTAACCTGTTCTCTTACTTCCTTAACTGTATATGCGATTTTCATTTTTTCCTCCACTATCATATCACAGATTTTTTGATTGTCCATTTATTTTTCAGCTGGACACCGGTAACTTCAGAAAATTCAGAGCCGAGTATGCTAAATAAGATTTTTTCATATTGGCTCTGAATTTATCAAAGTTTAATATAATTTTTCGATTACTTCATCGTCTATTTTATAAGTATGCTCTGCTGCAGGGAAAGAACCGTCTTTCACTGCTGCATCGTAATCCTTGAATGCCTGTCTCATTGTCTCGCCAACATTGGCAAATTTTCTCACAAATTTCGGGCAGAAATCAGAGAACATGGAGAGCATATCTGCATAAACAAGTACCTGTCCGTCACAGCCGTTTCCTGCACCAATACCGATGGTCGGAATGGAGATGGATTCAGAAACCTTTTTGGCAAGCTTCGCCGGAACGCATTCCAGTACAACAGCAAAGGCACCTGCTTCTTCTACTGCTTTCGCATCATCCAGAAGCTTCTGTGCTGCCTCAATTGTTTTTCCCTGTACTTTAAATCCACCAAAAGCGTTGATCGACTGTGGGGTAAGGCCAAGATGTGCCACAACCGGAATAGATGCATCGGTAATTGCCTTAATCTGAGGGCAAACAACCTTTCCGCCTTCCAGCTTCACAGCTCCACAATGGGTTTCCTTCATAATGCGTCCTGCGTTTACAACGGCATCATAAACGGATGTCTGATAGGACATAAACGGCATGTCCACAACAACCAGTGCATTTTTAGCACCCTTTGCCACAGCTCTGCCGTGATGAATCATATCTTCCACGGTAACTGCAATCGTATCCTCGTATCCCAATACTACATTTCCCAGAGAATCTCCCACAAGAATGGAGTTAACGCCTGCTTCATCCTCCAGCTTTGCTGTAGAGTAATCATAAGCTGTCAGCATGGAAATCTTTTCATGGTTCTCTTTCATTTGACGAAATGTAGTGACTGTGTTCTTCATTATAATACCTCCTAATCTCTCTCTGCCTGTAACAATGTCTGTTCCATCTCGCTGTAATCTCTGTCCGGATTTTTTCTTTTTCCGATGGACACCAGTTTCTCCGATAACAGACAATATAACATCTGATCCTTTTCATCCAGACAATTCAGATGCTTTCTTACGGTTTTCACATCACATCGTTCTACGGGACCGGTCAGACTGTTCACCGGACCGTCTTCCAGAATGTGGGATACATTTCCTGTGACGATTGGTTTGAGAGCCGCAAGGGCACTCTGCTCGTCAAAGCCACATTCGGACAACAAGTCCAGCGTTTCCTGAATGAGTGCAATCACATGATTACTGCAGATTGCCGCCGCGCAATGATACTTTACCTTATCCTTTGCGGAAATGAGACGCACCTGATTGCCAAAAGACTCAAAAAGTGCAGTCACTTCATCCAGTCGTTCCTGATCTCCTTCAATTGTAAAATATGCATGTGAAAGCTCTTTGTAAGAATGAAATTTATCACTTACTGCAAAGAGTGGGTGGATTGAATATCCGAAGGCTCCCCTGTCCTTTATGCCCGGAAAGGCATCTTCCGCGGACAAGGCACCGCTGCAATGACATATAAACTTGCCTTCTATTGGCAAATCCCGAATCTGATTCCACACTTCGGTGATCAGGCCGTCGGGCACGGTCAGAAACAGAGCATCACTTCTCCTGATCAAACTATCGAGTTCCTGTTCGCAGCTCGTATCAGCAAATTCTGCCGCTTCTCTTGCTGACTCCTGGTCAACATCATAAAAGCCTGATACACTCAGGCCGTGTAAAGAAAAATATTTGCCCAGGGAACATCCTACCTTCCCCGCACCAATAATTCCTGTTTGCATATTATCACCTTACTTTCGTAAAGTGACACTCCGAGTCTCATTCATGCCTGATATAAGCTCAATGTCTATATGTTCCGCATACGGTATGGTTTCTTACGAATACCATCCACAAATTTTAATGCTATTACAATATACCATTCCTTTCCCTTTTCGTAAACAAAAATTTTCTCATTCGAAACAAGAAATCCGAAAAATCTGCTATCGCAGATTCTTCGGATTTATATTCAATCAATTTATGCAAGATATTTCTTCAACACTTCTACCTTGTCCAGTTTCTCCCATGGAAGATCCAAATCGTTGCGTCCGAAATGTCCGTAGGCCGCTGTCTGTTTATAGATTGGACGTCTCAGATCAAGCATCTTAATGATACCTGCCGGTCTCAGATCAAAGTTCTCACGGATGATCTCTACCAGCTTCTCTTCGGAAAGCTTTCCGGTTCCAAAAGTATCTACCATGATGGATGTTGGTTTTGCAACACCGATCGCATAGGATAACTGAATCTCACATTTGTCTGCAAGACCTGCTGCTACAATATTCTTAGCTACATATCTTGCTGCATATGCCGCAGAACGGTCAACTTTAGTACAATCCTTTCCAGAGAAAGCACCGCCACCGTGACGGGCATATCCACCGTAAGTATCAACAATAATCTTTCGTCCGGTCAGACCACTGTCTCCGTGTGGTCCGCCGATTACGAAACGGCCGGTCGGATTGATGAAGAACTTGGTATTCTCATCCACCATATCCTGAGGGAGAATCGGATCGAAGACATATTTTCTGATGTCCTCACGAATCTGTTCCTGAGTGACTTCCGGATCATGCTGTGTGGAGAGAACAACCGCATCCAGGCGATCCGGTTTACCATTCTCATCGTACTCTACCGTAACCTGTGTTTTTCCATCCGGTCTGAGATAAGTTAAGGTTCCTTCCTTTCTGACCTTGGTAAGCTGTAATGCCAGCTTATGGGCAAGGGCAATCGGATATGGCATATATTCTTCTGTCTCGTTGTCGGCATAGCCAAACATCATACCCTGATCACCTGCACCGATGGCTTCCAGTTCCTCATCGGACATTTTATTTTCTTTGGCTTCCAATGCCTTATCCACACCCATTGCAATATCGGAAGACTGCTCATCGAGGGCAACAATAACACCGCAGGTCTCTGCGTCAAAACCGTATTTACCTCTGGTATAGCCGATCTCTTTCACAGTATCACGGACAATTTTCTGAATGTCCACGTAAGCGTTGGTGGTGATCTCACCCATAACCAGAACCAGACCGGTTGTCATGGCTGTCTCGCAAGCAACTCGGCTCATCGGATCCTTCTCCATCAATGCATCTAAAATTGCATCAGAAACCTGATCGCACATCTTATCCGGATGTCCTTCTGTCACAGATTCTGATGTAAATAATACTCTTTCCATCCTCATTCATCTCCTTATTTGACCATTCCGGTCTTGTATATAAATTTATTCGCTTCTTTTTCAGAATCCACTTTCTGAATCATACCTCCCAAGGCACGAAGTTTCTCCTCGAAGCGTTCATATCCTCTCTGAATGTAACCGATTTCCTTGACGGTTGTATATCCTTCCGCTGCCAATCCGGCAATGACCAGAGCAGCACCAGCACG
The DNA here is from genome assembly GCA_022764265.1 of Eubacterium sp. Taxonomy (GTDB): domain Bacteria; phylum Bacillota; class Clostridia; order Lachnospirales; family Lachnospiraceae; genus Anaerobutyricum. The sequence goes on from JALERO010000246.1 coordinate 8,796, forward strand.
AAGATCCGGTGTGACTACGGTTGCTCCCGTATACTTTTCCACACCATTGATAATGGCTGTATTGCCATCCACAACCTTAATGTTAGCTCCCATGCGCCGCATCTCTTCCACATAGCGGAAACGGTTCTCAAATATGCTTTCTGTGATAATGCTGGTTCCCTTGGACAGTCCCAGAGTAATCGCAACCTGTGGCTGCATATCCGTCGGAAATCCCGGATACGGCAGGGTCTTAATCTGCGTATGCTTCAGACGGCGTGTTGCAACAACTCTCACTGCATCGTCAGATTCCTCCACCTGAGCGCCAATCTCATTGAGCTTGGCAGAAATTGCTTCCAGATGCTTCGGAATTACATTCTTTATCAGAATATCTCCGCGGGTTGCCGCTGCAGCCATCATAAAAGTACCTGCCTCGATCTGATCCGGAATAATGGAATATTCTGTGTCATGGAACTTCTCCACACCCTTAATACGGATCACGTCGGTTCCGGCACCTTTGATGTTGGCTCCCATACTATTGAGGAAGTTAGCCACATCAACAATATGCGGTTCCTTTGCCGCATTCTCGATAATCGTATTGCCCACAGCAAGAGAGGCTGCCATCATAATATTAATGGTCGCTCCGACAGAAACCACATCCAGATAAATGTGGCTTCCCCTTAATTCCTTTGCCTCCGCAATGATCATCCCGTGCTCAATTTTGACTTCTGCACCGAGGGCGCGGAACCCTTTAATATGCTGATCGATCGGTCTGCTTCCGATTTCACATCCGCCAGGCAATACCACCTGTGCCTTTTTATATTTGCCCAGAAGAGCTCCTATCAGATAGTAGGAAGCACGGATCTTTCTGATAAACTCATTATCAACAACCAAATCACCACTGGAATCAATATTTCTTCCGCTGATGAGGACTTCATTATCCCCTTTGCGAATGATTGTTGCGCCGATTCCTTCCATCGCCTGCAATAAAACATTGGTATCACGTACATTCGGCATATTATCGATCAGACACTGGCCGTCTGTCATAATTGCAGCCGCAAGAATTCCAAGTGCAGCATTTTTTGCTCCACCAATCACAACTTCACCAACCAAAGGATTACCACCCTTAATTATATATTGTTCCATATCGCACCTCTATATCAAATCTAAACTTATTATCACTCTCAATATTTCCGGATATCTTCTCTCGACTGAAGTTCCATGAATCACTGCTGTCCCATCAATCTACACCAAACTATCTATTCAAACCACTCACAAAATCAGACCTTTTCCAAAAAGAAAGCGGTCTGTTATTCAAATACCCGGCTTATAATTATCTATATCCTGTTATCTTCTACAATCTCTGATCTTTATATATAACCGGAAAACACTTCCAGCAAAATTTCAAATATGTACTTTTCGACACATTTAGTCAAATTACAATCACTTAATTATAACAAGAATCCATTCATTTGTAAATTCATAATTTGGATTTTGTAAAATCCATTTATTTCCTTTTTCTCTTTTTCTTTCTGACAGAATATCCAAATGTCCCCAGCGAATTCCCGATATCAAAATAGGTTCCGTGAGAATAGACAATCGGATTGGCACGCTCCAGATGGAAAGTACCTTTCTCGTCCATATATCTGTCATCCACCGTCACATGAACTACATCAGCCAGAAACATGTGGTGAGATCCCAACTCCAGAAGTTCCCTGACTTTACATTCTATGTTCACAGGACTGTCTTCAATAACTGAGACATTTACCTTTGATGCCTCGCCTTTCTGTAAACCTGTCTGTTTAAATTTGTCCACATCCTTTCCGGATCGGACTCCGCAGTAATCCACTGCTTTTGCCATGTCTTTCGTGGTCAGATTTACCACAAATTCACCGGTTTCCCGCAAAGCTTTGTACGAATATCTTTCCGGGCGGACGGAAATATAGAGCATGGGCGGATTGGTGCAGGCGGTCCCTGCCCAGGCAATTGTAATCATATTATCTCTTCCTTCTTTGTCCCGCACTGTAACAAGTACTGCCGGGAGCGGATATAACATATTCCCCGGTTTGAAATCAATTTTACCCATGCTCTTCCCTTTCTTTATGTACCTTGTATCTGGATTATATTTCTTTACGTATTGCCTTGCGAATCTCTTCCAGTTCTTCTTCATTAGATTCATTTGGCTTCCATGTCAGCTGAACTCCATCCCCTTCATATCTCGGAATCAGATGAAGGTGGAAATGAAGAACCGTCTGACCTGCAATCTCTCCATTATTCTGCACGATGTTCATTCCATCACAGCCCAGAGCATCTCTCATGGCACGGGCAATGCAGGTTGCCAACGAAAACAGCTTGCCGGCTGTCTCGCCATCCAGATCATAAATATTGTCAAAATGTTCTTTTGGAATAATCAGACAATGTCCTTTTGTGGCAGGATTAATATCCAGAATCACTCTGAAATGACTATCCTCATAAACCGTAGCGGAAGGAATCTTTCCCGTCGCAATCTTGCAAAAAATACAATCGTCTTTCATACTTTCACACACCTTTCCTTTAATCAAATGCGGAACCAAATCCAAAAATCAATGCAGCGTTTGGCGGCAATGATACCTCAATGGAATAAGGTCGGAAATCACATGGTTCACGCACCACTGTCGGACTCTGCTCTTCAAAACGTCCTTCCCCTCCAAATTCCGCCGCATCACTGTTGGAAAGCAATACATAATTTCCGAAATGAGGAACTCCAACCTGATAGTTTTCAATGATATCTGAGCTGAAATTACAGATGAAAAGAAGCTGATTTCTGTTGGAAGAAGACTTTCTGATAAAGCTCACCACCGAAGATACCGCATCCATGCCGTTGACCCATTCAAAAGATTTCATCTCTTTCTCATATTCATATAAAACAGGATATCGTCTGTAAAGCTGCAGGAGACTGTGGATATATCTGCGAAGCTCCGCACTGTCATAAATCTCTGACAAAACTTTTTTCCCCGGTACGCCCATTAAAAATGCATAAGATATTTTTGCTTCTGATAACATATCATAACCATCCGAAAGTGGATTGTCAATCGAAGTTTGGCGAAAAACCTCCGGCATTTTATAATTAAGTAAAAGCAGAGAACGACTGAGTCCGGCTTTCTGTAAAGGCAGCGTAAGCTTAAAATGCTGCTGCATTTTATGTAACTTATCCCCACTCAGATAGAAATCCAGATTTTCTTTCACACTATAATTCCAGTAAAAATCGAAATCTGCCTCCCCAAGAAATAGATTTTTATCTTTATCGGACAATTCAGCATATTCATCTGAAATTACAATAACACCCGGATCTTCTTTCCGGATCGTATCCACCGCCTGTTTCAGGAAATTCCGGCCGGTCTCTCCCACCGTTTCATTTCTCCTGTTTTCCACAGCTCCATTTATATTCAAATTATTGGATATGTTCTTTTGGGTTGATATAATGTCCGTAATTCCACCAAATACAAATCCATCAATATGATATTCCCTGATCCAGAATACTAGATTGGACAAAAGATAATTGGAGACTTCCGGCTTTTCAAAAAAGAAACGACAAAGAGCACTTTCTTCGTTTGGATTCACACGATCCACTGCAGTTCCATAAAGAGTCGTTCCGTCAAATTGCTCCAGCCCGGCACCTTCTCTGGAAAAATATCCCGGAGATATCTCCATCAAAACTCCAATACCACGTTTATGAGCCTCATTAATATATTGTCGGAAGATATCCGGTGAGCCGGAGCAGAAGGATGGAGTATAAAATGTTGTCGGG
>JALERO010000065.1 GCA_022764265.1 Eubacterium sp.
CAGAGAATGATGGTTCGTTATGCCATGAATGAGTGGGAGATCATGAATCATAAAGAGCCGGATCGCATGGCATTTACCTATGAAGCATTTGACAAAAACTATACATATCTGTTTTTACCTCTGGTCAGAGGAATGCTGAAGCAATCTATCGTAGAAGAGAAAGACACCCACGGTATTGATAAATGGATTGATTATATTGATAAACATATTACAGAAAGTCTTACAATACAAGACATTGCCATGGCAGTACATTATTCAGAAACCCATTTCCGTGAAATCTTTAAAAGTTACTATGGAACATCACCGGCAGACTATATCCGGCAGCGGCGACTGTATTTAACAGCCAGTGAGATAAGAAATGCAAAAAGTGAGCGGGAGATTCAGAAAATTGCATCAAAATATCATTTCCATTCAGAAGACACATTTCGTACTCTGTTTCGAAAAGAATTTGACGTGGATCCGGAAGACTATGGAAAGGTAGATCTTCAGATTATCAATCTGGAACAATATTATTCCAGACATAAAGAACAGGTCAAGGTTACATTTTCCGAAGAAAATGAGACAAAAATGATCGGTGTGGCATTGCGTTCATATGAAACGGAAAAAGAGCGGAAGGATGACATTGACATCCCGGGTCTGGCCGGCTACTGGATGCGCCATGATACAGAGCCAATCAAAAATACAATCTATGCCTGTAAAGAGCCGGGCAAAGAAAATAACATGGCCGTCTGGTGCAACGCCAGCTCCGGAAAGGGATACGATTATATCCTTGGTCCTGTGGTAGCGGAATTCCGGAATCTTCCGGATGATGTAAGAACCTTTACCGTAGACGGCGGCAAATACGCAATTTTTGAAACCATGGAAGAAAGCGATGAACCAAATCTGGCAGAGGCTTATCGGATGCTGAACAGGCTGGTGTTTTATGGTTGGATTAAAGAAAATCGTGTGCGAGTCAACTTAAATAAACTCACTTACGTAAGGTACTACGATCAAAAGCTGCACTTCTATGTGCCGTTGTATAGTTAAATACGATTTGAAAAAACTGTCTGAATGTTATTGGATTCAGACAGTTTTTTGTTAGATTAATACTAACAAAGCCAACATGAACGAGACAAAATCCTCTCTTTTGACAGGAGAAAACTCTTGTTGAGAAAAGGAGGAAAAAGACAATAAAGTTTACTTTAAGATGTATGATTTTGCAATTCGTTCGGCAAAAATGAGAAAAAACCATTAAAAAAATAGAGAATATTGCCAAAATCTATGTTTTTGAACCCCTTTACAGTCGGTGAAGGGGTATTTTTTTATGTTATAATTTCAGCAGTCTTAAAGCGAAAAGTTATAACTCAAAATATGTCCAGAACAAAATAATACACGATAAGAAAAATGAGTTATCAGGACAAACAATTATCAAGGAGAATGGAATGAAAAAGAGAAGAAAAGTGGGTGTGTGGCTATTGATTTTCATGCTCGTCCTGACCCAGATATCCCTTCCGGGAGCGAGGGTTCAGGCCAATGGAAATGATGTTTCATCTGTGGCGATGACCGAAGGTGAGGCGGATTCCAAGGAGAAGGCAGAAGAAGGATCAACGGCCGCAAAATCAAAAAGTACGGAGGCGGAAAGTAATAAAACGCCGGAGAAAACGGACGCATCAGATGAGGAGAAATCCTCAGAATCTTCAGAAAAAACAGAGAAAACTACCTCTGCTGAAGAGGGGACCGACAAAAAAGATGTGGCCGAAGAAGAAAACAAAGAAAAAAATGACAAAACAGAAAGCGGTGAAAGTGTAAAGAAAACAGAAAGTGATTCGGAAAAACAAACGGAAGAAGAAAAAGACAAAACAGATTCCGAAACCGAAAAAGCTCCTGATCAAAGTACAGAAGGTACCGAAAACAAAACGGAAACTGCCGCTACCGATGAAACTGCTTCTACCGCGAAAGCCAAATCTGCACCAAATGCAGCGGTGAAAGAAGATAACGAGCAAACATATCAGGTCAAAATTCAGCCGGTGGATAAAGATGGAGATGATATTTCAGGAGCAAATATTACTCTGGAATCTTCAACAAACCCTGGAATTGCCAGCAGCTGGTCATCGGTAGACCCAGTTGACGGGCAGTATCAGCTTACAGAGAAAGATGGCGAGAATGTCTGCTATTATCGCTTCAGTATAACAGCTACTGATTATGAGCAATTCGCCAGTGAGTCGTTTTCTTTCACACAGGAAAGCAATCCATATTTTGATTTAAAAATTGGGGAAAATGGAATGATTACCATTCAGCCTGCTCTGACAAAAGTATCAAAACAATATCAGGTAAAGATTCAGCCCATAGATGAAAGCAATAATCTCATTTCAAAACCAAGTATTACTTTGGAATCTTCAACAGATCAGACTAACTGGACTCAAAAAAGTAAGGACAGTTCTGGAATATATCACTTGTCTGAAAAGGAAGATGGGAATGACTGCTACTATCGGTTCAGTATAACCGCAACAGATTATTATAAGTTTACCAGCGACACATTTA
>JALERO010000169.1 GCA_022764265.1 Eubacterium sp.
GTTCCCGGAATGGTGGAACCCAGATGCAGTGGATTGGATTTGTCTGCCTTTAATTTACGGTCCGCTTTCACTTCCTGATTTCGGTCAGTAATCTTGATTTCACGGACGGAACCGTTCACCTCGAAGGTCAGAGTGCGGACACCCTGTTCATCAGCATCGGACATATCGATGAATTTGATAATCAGTTCCTTTCCCTCTCCGATTTTCAGAGTGGTTTCCTCGCCTTTGCGCAGTCCGTAGAAATAAACATGGCTTTCCAGACGGGAGACATCGTTGTAGGCTTCGAAATGTTCACAGTAATCTTCGTATACCTTTGGATAAAGGGCATAGCTGAGAGCCTTTTGTTCCATTTCATAATCGCTGAATGCGGACATATCAAATTTTTCTTTCAAGTGTTTTTTGATTTCTTCAAAATCTACATCCGGCAGGAGTGTTCCAGGTCGAACGGTGATCGGTTCCTGCCCCTTTAACACATAGGACTGCAATTCTTTCGGGAAGCCGCCGTCCGGCTGTCCCATCATTCCTTTAAAATAATCTACAACAGAATCCGGATAGGAGAGATTCTTTCCTTTTTCCAGAATATTGTCTTTGTTCAGGCCGTTTTTCAGCATGAAGATGGCGAAATCCCCCACGGCTTTGGAAGAAGGGGTAACCTTAACAATATTGCCAAGGAGGTCATTGGCTTCTTTGTAAAGCTGTTTGATTTCCTCAAAGCTGTCTGCCGCACCCATTTCCTGTACCTGAGCGAGCAAGTTAGAGTACTGACCGCCCGGAATTTCATATTTGTATATTTCAGTGTTCGGCGCATCCATCTCACTTTCAAAGGTTTTGTAAAGCTTTCGGATTCTTTCGTAATAGCGACTCAGCTCATTGAGTTCTTCGAAATCGAGACCGGTATCCCGCTCCCGTCCTCGGAGTGCCTCTACAACCGCATTCATGGAAGGCTGGCTGGTCAGAGAACTCATTGATTCGATGGCCAGATCGGCGATATCCACGCCCGCTTCGGCAGCCATCAATACGGTGCTGACACCGTTTCCGGTGGAATCATGAGTATGAATGTTGACCGGAATATGAAGCTCGGATTTTAAAGTGGAGAACAGTTCCTTTGCCGCATAAGGCTTAAGCAGACCGGCCATATCCTTGATCGTGAAGATGTGGCAGCCCAGTGCTTCCAGCTCTTTTGCTTTTTTTACATAATAATCGAGGGTATATTTGGTCTCATTCGGGTTGGACATGTCACCGGTGTAACAGATGGCACCTTCCACGATCTTTCCGGTTTTTAAGGCTTCCTCAATTGGCATTTTCATATTTTCCACCCAGTTAAGGCTGTCAAAGATACGGAACACATCAATGCCTTTTTCTGCAGAAATACGAATAAATTCTTTGACCACGTTATCCGGATAATTGCTGTATCCAACTGCGTTGGAGGCGCGGAGCAGCATTTGGATCAAAGTATTTGGCATGCGCTCTCTGAGAAGCTCCAATCTTCTCCAGGGAGATTCCTTTAAGAAACGATAGGCAGTATCGTAGGTTGCTCCGCCCCAGGCTTCCACGGAAAATGCATTGGCCATAAATGCGTTGGCAGCTCTGGCAGCACCGGCCAGATCCTTAGTTCTCATACGGGTTGCCATGAGAGACTGCTGTGCATCTCGCATGGTGGTATCTGTGATATAAAGTTTCTTTTCCGTGAGGATTTTCTGGGTGAAATCCTTTGCTCCCAGTTTTAAAAATTCGTCTCTGGCACCATAGACTGGTTTCGTATCATCATAGGTTGGAAGAATGCGGTTTTCAAAAAATGGCTTTTCTGTTTTTGCCACATTAACCATCTTGTTTCCTAAAAATTCCAGTACCTTTGTGGCTCTGTCCTGACTGACAGTCAGATCAAAAAGCTCCGGTGTGTGTTCAATAAAATCTGTGTAGCAGGCACCGGCACGGAATACCTTATGGTTTAACACATTGATGAGGAACGGAATATTCGTCTTCACACCGCGGATACGGATTTCCTTTAATGCACGGAAGGATTTGCGGATGGCTCCCTCAAAGGTTCTGTCGTGGGAAATCACTTTTACCAGAAGGCTGTCATAGTATGGCAGGATATTCGCACCGGTGTAGGAAGTTCCGCCATCGAGACGAACGCCGTAGCCGGAACCGGAACGATACACAGTGATCTTGCCGGTGTCCGGAAGGAAATTGTTGGCCGGGTCTTCGGTGGTTACCCTGGTCTGAATGGAGTATCCGTTGCACTGTACCGATTCCTGAGAAGGAATATTGATCTCAGGAGAAGAAAGAGGATAACCTTCTGCGATCATGATCTGAGACTGTACAATATCAATGCCTGTTACCATTTCTGTTACAGTGTGTTCTACCTGAATACGAGGATTCATTTCAATAAAATATGGATGATTGTCACTGTCTACCAGGAATTCCAGAGTACCGGCATTGCGGTATCCCACCTGCTTGGAAAGACGGACAGCACAGTCAAAAATCTGCTGTCTGGTGCTTTCCGGAACTGTGAAAGCCGGAGCATACTCTACTACTTTCTGATGACGCCGCTGAACGGAACAGTCACGGTCATACAGATGCACCACATTTCCATATTGGTCGGCAAGAACCTGAACTTCAATATGCTTTGGCTTTTCCAGATATTTTTCCACGAAAATCTTATCATCACCAAATGCTTTCTTGGATTCTTCTCTTGCTTCCCGATATTCTTTAATCAGCTCTTCTTCAGAACGGACAATACGCATACCGCGGCCGCCGCCACCGTTGGAGGCCTTGAGCATAACCGGATAACCGATTTGATGGGCCGCTTCTATGACTGCTTTTTCACTCTTCAAGGCGTAATCCACACCCGGAATGATCGGCACGTCACATTCAATGGCCATCTGTTTGGAAGAAATTTTATCTCCCATGCGTTCCATCAGCTCTTTGGAAGGACCGATGAAAGTTATGCCGTTTTTCTCACAGGCCTCAACAAATTCCGGATTTTCCGAAAGAAAACCATAGCCCGGATGAATGGCATCGACATTTTTTGCCTTGGCAATTTTAATAATCTGATCAATATCCAGATACGCATCCACGGGACCTTTCTCCGGGTTCAGCTCATAGGATTCATCCGCTTTAGTGCGGAAGAGAGCGTATTTATCCTCTTTGGAAAATACAGCGACAGTGGTGATACCAAGCTCATTGAGAGCACGGAAAATGCGGATGGCAATTTCACCACGATTGGCAACCATAACCTTTTTAAATTTTTTTATGGAATAATTATTCATGTCAGTTCCTTCTCCTTTAAAAAATAGTTTTTGTCAACAAAGCGATTTTTCGCCCAGTATAACCTATGTTGAAATAAAAGGCAAGCGAAAAATAAAAAATGACAGTATATAACTAATAAAGTATCATTTGAAAGTTAAAAACCACATAAATGAAAATAAATTGAAAGAAATAATGCAAGAATGAATAATGATATAACAATAAATTCAAAAAAGTAAAATATAAAATGATTTTTACATAATAAATGAATATAAAACGATGTTGAAATTCAATTAAATGAATTGAGGAAAATGATGGAAATGAAAGGGAAAAGAAAGGGGGGTAATGAGATAAAGTATCATTTTCTGCCATTGACAAAACAAAGGTTTTGGTTTATTCTCATGATGTATACTCCACACCCCAGTGGGGTGTTGTTTTGGGGTTCGTTATTATAATTGTTGTAACTGTTTTAGAAGAAAGGGAGGAAAAAGATGCAGGCAGATAAACAGAAGGTAACCCGTCTTTTAAAAACCGCCAGAGGGCAGATGGACGGAATTCTAAAAATGGTGGAAGAAGACCGGTATTGTATTGATATTTCTCAGCAGCTGATGGCGACCGAAGCGATTTTAAATAAAGTGAATAAAGAGATACTCACCGCTCATTTAAAGAACTGCGTGAGCCACGCGGAGTCACAGGAAGAAAAAGAAGAGAAGATTGATGAACTTGTTTCCATGCTTGGAAAAATTCTGAAATAAGTATAATAACCGGGAAAATACAGATAAATGATAGATATTGAAAGTAATAGAAACAGAGGTGATAATAAACCATGAAAGCAAATTATAATGTGACAGGAATGACTTGTTCTGCCTGCTCTGCCAGAGTGGAGAAGGCTGTGTCAAAATTGTCCGGAATTCAGAAGGTGACAGTGAACCTGCTGACCAACAGTATGCAGGTAGAATATGATGAGAATCAGCTTTCAGAGCGACAGATTATCGATGCCGTTGTGAAGGCAGGATACGGTGCGTCGCCAAAAGAAAGTGCAGGAGGAAGTTTTTCGGCAACCGAAGTGCGGGGGAGAGATCAAATTCAGGAGAATCCAATGGAACAGCAGATGAAAGAGATGAAGTTCCGGCTCTGGGTCTCCTTTGGATTCCTGATTCCCCTCATGTATGTCAGCATGGGACATATGATTGGATTGCCGTTGCCGGCTTTCCTCTCCGGAGTGGAGAATGCAGTAAGCTTTGCATTTACCCAATTTTTGCTCTGCCTGCCGGTAATTTTCGTCAATCGAAAATACTATATAAAAGGATTTCAGACTTTATTTCATCTGGCTCCAAATATGGACAGCCTTATAGCCATTGGCTCCTCTGCCTCTCTGATTTATGGAGTGGTTGCCATCTACCGGATGAGTTTCGGATTGGGAAGTGGAAATATGGAACTGGTGCATCGATATTATCATGATTTATATTTTGAATCCGCAGCTATGATTCTCGCCCTGATCACAGTGGGAAAATATCTGGAAACCCGGTCAAAGGGAAAGACCAGTGAAGCTATCACAAAATTAATGGATCTTGCACCGAAGACCGCTATTGTGGAGCAAGAAGGAAAAGAAACGGAGATACCGGTGGAAGAAGTGAGGGTTGGTGACATTCTGGTGGTTCGTCCCGGAATGAGTATTCCTGTGGATGGTTTTATTGTGGAAGGAAATACCAGTATTGACGAGGCTGCAATTACCGGGGAGAGTATTCCGGTGGAAAAACAGGTGAATGATGCAGTCATTGCCGCAACAATCAATAAGACAGGCTTCATACGATTCAAAGCAACGAGAGTCGGTGGAGATACCACATTTTCTCAGATTGTCCGATTGGTGGAAGAGGCCAGTGCCAGCAAGGCACCCATTGCCAAAATTGCCGATCGAATATCCGGAATATTTGTGCCGACAGTGATCACAATCGCAATCATAACGGCTGTTGCATGGCTGATTTCCGGTGCGACCTTTGAATTTGCCTTGTCCTGTGCCATCAGTGTTCTGGTGATATCCTGTCCTTGTGCCCTTGGCCTTGCTACGCCGGTGGCCATCATGGTGGGAACCGGTAAGGGGGCGGAAAACGGTATCCTGATTAAATCAGGCGAAGCATTGGAAACCGCCCACAATCTGGATTGTATTGTGGTGGATAAAACCGGTACTGTAACCGAAGGGAAACCGGTGGTGACGGATATCGATACGGATATGAATGAAACAGAGTTTCTTGCGTTGGCCGCCGGACTGGAAAATGGAAGTGAGCATCCGTTGGCGGAAGCAATACTGTCATATGTTCGCCAGCAAAACATTGTCCCGTCAGAAATGACAGATTTCCAGTCTGTTCCGGGAAAAGGTGTGAAAGCGAAGCAAAATGGAACATGTTATCTGGCTGGCAATCAGCGGCTGATGGAAGAACATGGAATTTCCCTTGACAGATACGAAGACCGTCTGGCAGAATTAGCAGAAGAAGGAAAAACTCCGATGTTATTTGCAGGTGAAGAAGGTATTCTCGGCATGATTTCAGTCGCCGATGTGGTGAAGCCGACCAGCAAGGCTGCCCTCAAACAATTCAAAGAAATGGGAATTCAGGTGGTCATGCTGACCGGTGACAATAAGCGGACCGCAGAAGCCATCCGTCGGCAGCTGGAGATTGATACCGTGCTTGCAGAAGTCCTGCCTCAGGATAAAGAGCGTGAAATTGCGGCTCTTCAGGAGAAGGGAATGACCGTTGGAATGATAGGGGATGGCGTCAACGATGCCCCGGCCCTCGCCCGGGCGGATGTGGGAATGGCCATCGGTGCCGGTACTGATGTGGCCATTGAGAGTGCGGATGTGGTACTGATGAAAAATGATCTGTTTGACGCGGTCAATGCAGTTCGCCTCAGCAAAGCGGTGATTTGCAATATCAAACAGAACCTGTTCTGGGCGTTTTTCTATAATACTCTGGGAATTCCTGTGGCAGCCGGCGTATTCTATACAGCATTTGGACTAAAGTTAAATCCGATGATTGGGGCGGCAGCCATGAGCATGAGCAGTATTTTTGTTGTGACCAATGCCCTGCGATTACGCAAATTTAAGGCGATTAGCAAAAAGGATATGGACTTGGATAAATGTAATCCGGAGGAAGCAATGCCTATCAATGAAAAAAACAATAATATAGAAAGAAATAATAACCCAAAGGAGGAACAAACAATGATTACAATGACTATTGAAGGAATGATGTGCCCACACTGTAAAGCAGCGGTGGAAAAAGCATTAAATGCTATCGAAGGTGTAAAAGCTGAAGTGAATCTGGAAGCAAAGACTGCATCTGTATCCGCCGATGGAGTGGATAAAGAGATTCTGAAAAAAGCTGTGGAAGAAGCAGGCTATGAGGTAATCAGTATCCAATGAAAAATCAGACAACATTTGGACATGTAGCGGTAATCTTTACCAATATTGTCTGGGGAACCACCTTTATTTCCACAAAATTATTATTAGAATACTTTGATCCTATAGAGATTCTCTTCATTCGGACAGTGATAGGTTTTCTGGCACTCTGTGCCGCCTATCCCCACCGGATGAAGATTACGGATCGAAAACAGGAGTTGATTTTTGCGTTGGCAGGACTAACCGGCTCCTGCATGTATTTTTTGCTGGAAAATATCGCACTCACCTACACCATGGCCTCCAATGTGGGGGTCATTTTGGCGGTGGCACCCTGCTTTACCGCAATGATGATGCACCTGTTCTTTCGGGGAGAAGAAAAACTCCAGTGGAACTTTTTTGCAGGCTTTCTGGTAGCCATGATTGGAATCTGCTTCATCAGCTTCAACGGATCAAAACTACAACTGAATCCGGTGGGAGATATACTGGCTGTTCTGGCCGCTCTTGTCTGGGCCCTTTATGCCGTACAGGTCCGGAAAATCAGCAGCTTCGGATACCACACCATACAAAACACCAGAAGAATATTTGCTTATGGATTATTTTTCATGATAATCCTTGCTCCATTTTTTGATATTTCAATACAACCTTCGGATTTCGCCCACACAGTCTGCATTTTTAACCTGCTATATCTTGGGCTGGGCGCATCCGCCCTCTGCTTTGTGACCTGGAACTTCGGAGTAAAAGTACTCGGTGCCGTAAAAACCAGCCTGTACATATATATGGGACCTATTGTTACGGTGCTCACATCCATGATCGTACTCCACGAAAAAATCACCCTGATGGCTGCAATGGGAACCTGTCTTACCCTCGCCGGACTTATCATCTCTGAAGGATTGTGGCGAAATATCAAAAAACAACGTTGAGAACCAAACCAACGAAGCCTTTTGATTTTATTGATGCACAGAAAAATCAAAACTTCTGATCTTTGTCTTTGAGTTTCTTGTGGGTGAATTCTTTCAACAGCTGATACACCACTGCTGTCAACGGAATAAAGAAGATCATTCCAATCACGCCGAACAGGTCGCCGCCGATCAATACGGCAATGAGTGTCCACAGAGGAGCAAGACCAACGGAGCCGCCAACCACATTTGGATAAATGAACTGATTTTCAATAAACTGTACCACCTGATAGACGACGAAGCTGATCAGTGCCTGCACCGGATTGACCATGAGAACCAGAATGACACCGATGAAGCAGGCGCAGAAGGCTCCTATGTACGGGATAAAGGAGAAGACACCTGTCAGCAGGGCAATCAGGCTGGCATATGGAATTTTGAAAATCCAGAACGCAATGAAGATCATGAAACCGAGAATGATTGCTTCAATACATTGGCCGGATAAAAATTTAGAGTAGGTATCATTGATCAATCCTGCAACGTAACACACTTTATCGGCAATCGGCTTCTTTGTGTGGGCGTAAAGAAGCATCTTACATTGTCTTGCTAAAGTCTTTCGTCCTAACAGTACATAAATTGCAATCACGATGGCAAAACCACAGGTTACAAACATACTGATGGTAGAGGAAGCGATACCCACGGCAGAATTCAGAATGCTGCCGGCACCGGTGAGGAGATTTTTGAACAGGTTTTCAAAATCTATACCCGATAACTGTTCATTGATCCAACTGGTATCTACGCCGTATTGCCCCAGTTTGGCAATCCATTCCGGACTTTTTTCTCCGATAAGGATGTAAATGCTTCGTACAGAAGAGGCAATTTCCGGAATCACCATCGTACAGATTAGGATCAGGATCAAAACAATACATCCGATGGTGGATATGAGACTGATAGTAGAGATCAGCCCTTCCCCTGGCTGGCGCTTTGCTTTCTGAAATAACCGATGGTATAGGTTTTCAAAACCGGACATGGGAACGTTCAGTACGAAAGCGAGAATCAGCCCGCTGATAATTGGAAGAAAAATTCCGAAAAGACTTTTGAAAAAGACAATTACGCTGGATAAATTCATCAAACATGCATATAAAACCACACCAAATGTAATTAAAAGCATTGGTTGCTTCATTTTATGATTCATGGAAATAGTTCACATCCTTTCTAATTGTTCTTTGTATTATTACAGATATAACAAAAAAAATCAACCATCCGGATTCTTTTTTATTTTTAACTGCTCTTCATTGACAAAAAAATACCTTATAGTATAATACTATAAGATGAAAAGAAAAGAATTTGTATGCCATGAAATGTCAATAGAGACAAATTATATTGTGGTTAAATAAAAGAAGAAGAGGATTATTAAGATGGAAAAGATTATATTGACAGGTGACAGACCAACCGGAAGACTTCATGTGGGACATTATGTCGGCTCTTTAAGAAGAAGAGTGGAATTACAGGAATCCGGTGAATATGACAAGATTTTTATTATGATTGCAGATGCCCAGGCATTGACGGATAATGCGGATAACCCGGAAAAGGTGCGTCAGAATATTATGGAGGTGGCACTGGATTATCTGGCTTGTGGTCTTGATCCGGAGAAATCTACCATCTTTATTCAGTCCATGGTTCCGGAGCTTACGGAACTCACCTTTTATTATGCCAACCTAGTAACGGTTTCCCGTCTGCAGAGAAACCCTACTGTTAAGACCGAGATTAAGATGCGTAATTTTGAGACCAGCATTCCGGTTGGATTCTTTACTTATCCAATCAGTCAGGCGGCTGACATCACTGCATTTAAGGCAACGACGGTTCCGGCCGGAGAGGATCAGATGCCGATGGTAGAGCAGTGCAAAGAGATCGTTCATAAATTTAACAGTGTTTACGGAGAGACTCTTGTGGATCCGAAGATCCTCCTGCCGGATAATAAGGCTTGTTTGCGTCTCCCGGGGATTGACGGCAAGGCAAAGATGAGTAAGTCTCTCGGCAATTGTATCTATTTATCCGATACAGAGCAGGAAGTGAAGAAAAAAGTCATGTCCATGTTTACAGATCCGAACCATCTTCGCATTGAGGATCCGGGTCAGGTGGAAGGTAATCCGGTATTCATTTATCTGGATGCTTTCTGTAAAGATGAGTATTTTGCAGAATTTCTGCCGGAATATAATAATCTTCAGGAATTAAAGGATCACTATCAGAGAGGCGGTCTTGGAGATGTGAAGGTTAAGAAATTCCTGAACAAAGTGCTGCAGGCGGAGTTGGAGCCGATTCGCCAGAGAAGAAAAGAATGGGAGAAGAATATCCCGGCTGTTTATGAGATTCTCAGAAAGGGAAGCATCGAAGCAGAGGCTGTGGCGGCAGAGACATTGAAGGAAGTAAAGGCGGCCATGAGAATCAACTACTTTGATAATGATGAAATGATCAAAGAGCAGATGGCAAAATATTCAAAATAAAATATCGATACAATAATAATAGAGGATGAATGAAGTCTTTAGTCCAATTTACAAATTTGTAAGAAGAGGATAAAGAATTCATTCATCTTTTTTTTCATTTTCCAAATTGTGTTGACAATTTTATTTATTTGCCTATAATAGGTAATGCATAGATAGTTCACTGATGAACAATTTTGCGGTGAACAATTTTAATTGTGAACTTTTTATCTCACAGTAAGAACGTTGAGACGTTCTTGAATTAGGAAGGAGGTATTTGTGAAGAGAGAAGAAACCGTTGGGTTTACAATAAAAACCTTAAATAAAATAATTGTAAGAAAAGAAATGGCAGTGCTTGAGGCCACGCAGCATGAGCTTCCTCCTCCGATTCATGGATGGGTGATTGGGTATCTGTATGATAATCAGGACAAAGAGATTTTCCAGAAGGATCTGGAATCTGCTTTCTGTATTGCCCGTTCCACTGTGACAAAAATCGTCAAGGAGATGGAGAAAAACGGATATATCCGCCGGGTGGCCGTTGATCGGGACTGCCGTTTAAAGAAGCTTGTCCTTACCCAAAAAGGAGAGGAATCTCACAGAACAGTTATTGCGAATATTCAAATGATTGAGGAAACGATTTGCCAGGGAATCACCCCTGCAGAAAAAGAAGTTTTTTTGAAGGTTGCCCGAAAAGTTCGCGATAATCTTCAAAAAGATAGTTCGATAAACAGAAAGGATGTGGATGTATGTTAAAGACGTTAGGGGCGCAGGTGAAGGAGTATAAAACTGCTTCGATCCTGACTCCGATTTTTATGATTCTGGAAGTCGTCATGGAAATGATTATTCCTCTGTTGATGTCTTCTATTATTGATGACGGAGTGGAGAAAGGAGATATCCATCACATTTATGTGGTCGGAATCTGGATGGTTGTTGCTGCAGGCTTTGGTCTGTTCTGCGGATTGATGGGAGGAAAGTTTGGTGCGAGAGCGTCCACTGGCTTTGCCAAGAATTTAAGAAAGTCCATGTTTGAAAATATTCAGACCTTTTCCTTTTCCAATATTGATAAGTTCAGCACCGCCAGCTTGGTTACCAGAATGACTACGGACGTGACCAACCTGCAGAATGCGTACCAGATGTTACTGCGCATGTGTGTGCGTGCTCCCTTCAGCTTGATCATTGCTATGGCGATGTCCTTCATGGTAAATGCAAAGCTGGCATCTGTGTATCTGATTGCAGTATGCGGTTTGGGATTGATTCTGGCACTTATCATTGCAAAAGCCATGAAATATTTCAAGGAAATGTTCCATAAATACGATGATGTTAATGCCAGTGTACAGGAAAATGTGTCGGCCATTCGTGTGGTAAAGGCTTATGTTAGAGAAGATTATGAGAAAAAACGGTTTCAGAAGGCAAATGAAGCGTTATATTATCTTGGCAAACGTGCGGAGCGAATTGTCTCCCTTAACATGCCGTTAATGATGTTTACAGTATATTCCTGTATTCTCGGAATCAGCTGGCTGGGCGCCAAAATGATTGTGCAGTCCACTTTGACTACCGGTGAGCTGATGATGCTTCTCACCTACTGCATGAATATTCTCATGAGTTTGATGATGCTGTCTATGGTTTTTGTCATGATGTCCATGAGTGTGGCCAGCGCAGAACGTGTGACGGAAGTTTTAAATGAAAAGGCAGATATTGTAAATCCGGAGAATCCGGTTTATGAAGTGAAAGATGGAAGCATTGAATTCGATCATGTTTCTTTCAGCTATAATAAAAACAGCGAAAAACAGGTATTACATGATATTAATCTTTCTATTAATGAGGGAGAAACCATCGGTATTATCGGCGGAACCGGAAGTTCCAAGTCCAGTCTGGTGAACCTGATCAGCCGTCTGTATGACGTGACGGAAGGTTCACTGCGAGTCGGAGGAATAGATGTCAGAGAATATGATATCGAAACCCTTCGTGATGAGGTTTCCGTTGTACTTCAGAAAAATGTACTCTTTTCCGGTACCATTCTGGATAACCTCCGCTGGGGAGATAAGGAAGCTTCCCTGGAAGAGTGCAAGAGAGCCTGCAAACTGGCCTGTGCCGATGAATTTATTGAGAAGATGCCCGATGGCTATGATACTTATATTGAGCAGGGCGGTACCAATGTATCCGGTGGTCAGAAACAACGTCTCTGTATTGCCAGAGCCTTGCTGAAGAAACCAAAGATTTTGATTCTTGACGATAGTACCAGCGCAGTTGATACAGCGACCGACGCAAGAATCCGAGAGGCCTTTGCCAAAGAAATTCCGAATACCACAAAACTGATCATAGCCCAGAGAATCTCCAGCGTGCAGGATGCGGATCGTATTCTGGTCTTAAACAATGGGGAAATCGATGGTTTTGGAATCCATGAAGAATTACTGGATAATAATGCGATTTACAGAGAAGTTTATGAGTCTCAGACCAGTGGCGGTGGAGATTTTGATGAAAACGGAGGTGAAGCATAATGGCAGGAATGAAAGGACCCCATGGACATAAAGGGCCGGCAGGACCTCGTCCGAAGCTGGAGAATCCGGGTAAATTATTAAAACGATTGATTCAATATATCATGAAAAAATATGGAGTGGCATACGTTTGCGTGCTGGTCTGCATCCTGATCAGTGTCCTTGCCAACGTGCAGGGAACCATGTTTATGCAGACTCTGATTGATGCCTATATTGTTCCGATGCTGAAAAGTGAGAGCTCCGATTTCTCTGCTCTTGCTGCTGCAATTAGCCGTGTGGCAGGCTTTTACGGAATCGGTGTGCTGGCGGCACTGTTGCAGTCACAAATTATGGTTTATATCACTCAGGGTGTTCTGAAAGATTTGAGAAGAGATGTATACACTCACATGGAAGATCTTCCGGTTAAATATTTTGATACCCATGCCCATGGAGATATCATGTCGGTGTACACCAATGATATTGATACATTGCGACAGATGATTTCCCAGAGTATCCCGCAGCTTTTTAACAGTGGAATTACGATTATCAGTGTGCTGGTATGTATGATTAAACTCAACATTCCACTGACCTTGATTACTCTGCTTATGGTTGGTGTGATGATTTTTTTCTCCAAAAAGCTGGCGGGACAGAGCAGCAAATACTTCCTAGCGCAGCAGAGAGATTTGGGAAAGGTCAACGGTTTTATTGAGGAAATGATGCAGGGACAGAAGGTTGTCAAAGTGTTCTGTCGTGAAGAAGAAAACACAAAGCGATTCAATGAACTCAATGAAGAGCTTTTTGTCAGTGCGGATAATGCCAACAAATATGCCAATATGACCATGCCGGTCAACGCACAGATCGGAAATATCAGTTATGTGATCATCGCCATCGTGGGAGGTATTCTGGCCATTCATGGTGTGGGAGGCTTTACCCTCGGCGGACTGGCCAGCTTCCTGACCTTTAATAAGAGCTTTAACATGCCGATCAACCAGCTCAGTCAGCAGGTAAACTTCATTGTTATGGCACTGGCAGGAACCAATCGTATCTTTACTTTATTGGATGAAAAACCGGAAGTGGATGACGGATATGTGACTCTGGTCGATGCTACTCTTGACGAAGAAGGAAACATTTATGAAGCCGATCATCATACCGGCACATGGGCATGGAAGCATTACCATAAGGTAGATGACACCACGACTTACACGGAACTTAAGGGAGACGTGGAATTCCTGGGTGTTGATTTCGGATATGATGATAAGAAAATGGTACTTCACGACATCAAAATGTTTGCGACGCCGGGACAGAAGATTGCCTTTGTCGGTTCCACCGGAGCCGGAAAGACCACCATTACCAATCTGATCAATCGATTTTATGATATTCAGGATGGAAAGATTCGTTATGACGGCATTAATATCAACAAGATTAAAAAAGGTGACCTGAGACATTCCCTTGGAATGGTTCTGCAGGATACCCATTTGTTTACCGCATCGGTGAAAGATAATATCCGTTACGGCAAACTGGATGCCACCGATGAGGAAGTGATTGCAGCGGCAAAACTGGCCAATGCCGATGATTTTATCCGCCGACTGCCTGACGGATATGACACAATCCTGACCGGAGACGGAGCCAACTTAAGTCAGGGACAGCGACAGCTCTTATCCATCGCCAGAGCGGCCATCGCGGATCCGCCGGTACTGATTCTGGATGAAGCTACCAGCTCCATCGATACCAGAACAGAAAAAATCGTCCAGGAAGGTATGGACAGATTGATGAAAGGCAGAACCACCTTCGTTATTGCCCATCGACTTTCCACCGTAAAAAACAGTGACTGTATTATGGTTCTGGAACAGGGAAGAATTATTGAGAGAGGTTCCCACGATGAACTGATTGAACAAAAAGGACGGTATTACCAGTTGTATACCGGAAAGAAAGCAGTTGCGAACT
>JALERO010000176.1 GCA_022764265.1 Eubacterium sp.
GGACAGAAAGAAAAAGAGTTTGATGTGATTGCCAACTGATAGTTATTTTTTTGACAATAATAGAAATGAATTGTAAAAATATTGTTTTCTTTTTTGTACAATGTAGAAAAAAGAAAGATTATGTTACTCAATCAGATGCAAATAATGCATAGAATACGAAAAAAATTATTATAGTTTTTTTCCGGTTTTTAAATTTCACATAAAAAAAACAGGCAAGATGTATTTTTTGTCGTAAAAATAACAGGATATTATATTTTCAAAGACGAAAATAAAGTAATTGTTACTAATTTAACATACCTTGATTTTCGTCTTTTTTTCTTATATTATAAAGTTTGATTCTTGAATTTTTTGTAGAAATTCTATAGATTTTCCTACGAAAAAGTAAAGTAGTGAGATAATAAACCTGTATGAGGTTTGAAATTTTTTAGAAAGAAGGTAAAAAAATGGGACTACTTACATTTAAAGGTGGCCTTCATCCTTATGATGGTAAAGAATTAAGTAAAGATAAACCGATTACTGAATATTTGCCACAGGGAGAACTGGTTTATCCTTTAAGCCAGCATATTGGTGCTCCCGCTGTTGCCTGTGTGAAAAAAGGTGACAGGGTTTTAGTGGGCCAGAAGATTGCGGAAGCAGGTGGCTTTGTGTCTGCCAATATCCACAGTTCTGTTTCCGGTACTGTCAAAAAAGTGGAACCAAGAACCACGGTAAGTGGCAGTAAAGTAAATTGTATCATCGTGGAAAACGATGGACTATATGAGCAGGCAGAATTTACGCCGGTTGCAGAGAGAACGCCGGAAGCAATTATCGGTGCGGTAAAAGAAGCCGGTATTGTTGGTCTCGGTGGTGCCGGTTTCCCAACACATGTTAAGCTGTCACCGAAGGAACCGGACAAGATTGATACCATTATCATCAATGCAGCGGAATGTGAGCCATATATCACAGCCGATTATCGTTGCATGATGGAGGTTCCGGAGAAACTGATTTCCGGTCTGAACCTGATTCTTTCCATCTTCCCGAAGGCAAAAGGTGTGATCGGCATTGAGGATAACAAGCCAGATGCCATCGCGAAACTGACAGAAATGTGTAAGAGTGAAGACAGAATTGAAGTAGCTGCCCTGAAGACAAAATACCCGCAGGGTGCAGAGCGTTCCCTGATCTTTGCGGTAACAGGACGGGCCATCAACTCCAGTATGTTACCTGCCGATGCAGGCTGTATCGTAGATAACGTGGCAACCGCCATCGCTATCCATGAAGCAGTGACAGAGGGTAAACCATTATACGAGAGAGTTGTTACTGTAACCGGAGATGCCATTGCAAATCCTGGCAACTTCAAGGTAAAAGCAGGAACCAATGCTGCTGAATTGGCAGAGGCAGCCGGTGGATTCAAGACGCAGCCGGAGAAAGTGATTTCCGGCGGTCCGATGATGGGTATGGCTCTCGGAACCTTAAACGTTCCATGTGGAAAAACATTTTCCTCCCTGCTCTGCTTCACCAAAGATGAAGTGGCAGCCTGCGAGCCAAGCAACTGTATCCGCTGCGGACGTTGTGTCACTGTCTGTCCTGCCGGATTGATGCCGACAAGACTTTCAGAAATTGCAGATCACGGTAATTTTGAATTATTTGATCAGTTAAACGGATGTGAATGTGTGGAATGCGGATGCTGTTCCTACGTCTGTCCGGCAAAGAGAAGATTAACCCAGTCCATGAAGACAGGACGCCGTGAGGCGCTTGCCCTCAGAAGAAAGAAGAAATAACATAAGGAGAGGTGAAAAATGAACGAACAGTTATATAACGTATCAGCCAATCCTCATGTAAGGGATAAGGCTTCTACTCACAGTATTATGCTTGATGTGATCATCGCCCTTCTTCCTGCAACCCTTTTCGGTTTCTGGAACTTTGGTGTGAAAGCCATCATCAATACAGTCATCTGTATCCTGACCTGTGTGATCAGTGAATATGCATGGCAGCATTTCATGCATAAAAAAGTAACCATTAACGATTTAAGTGCGGCTTTAACCGGTTTATTACTGGCTATGAACCTTCCGCCGGAAGTTCCTTTCTGGATTCCGGTAATCGGTGGTGTGTTTGCAATCATCGTTGTAAAACAGTTATTCGGTGGTCTCGGACAGAACTTCATGAACCCGGCTTTAGGTGCTCGTTGCTTCCTTCTGATTTCCTTTGCTGGAATCATGACAGATTTCTCCTACAATGGATTTGGAAGCAGCTTTGATGCGACAACCTCCGCAACTCCTCTGGCCGCTTTAAAAGCAGGAGAAGCAGTGAACTTAAAGGCAATGTTCCTTGGAACCACAGCCGGAACTATCGGTGAGACATCTGCGGTATTACTATTACTCGGCGGTATTTATCTGATTGCCCGCAAGGTGATCAGCTGGAGAATTCCGGTATGCTACATAGTAGTGCTTGGAATTTTTGTTCTGTTATTCGGCGGACACGGATTTGATATGACCTATCTCGCAGAGCAGTTATGCGGTGGCGGATTAATGCTCGGTGCATTCTTTATGGCGACCGACTATGTCACATCCCCGATCACACCGAAGGGACAGATCGTATTTGGTATTTTGCTTGGTATCCTGACAGGTATCTTCCGTCTCTTTGGCGGATCTGCAGAGGGTGTATCCTATGCAATTATTTTCTGTAACCTGTTAGTACCTTTAATTGAGAAATTTACAACTCCTACCGCATTTGGAAAAGGAGGTAAAAAATAATGAAGGCATTAGTGAAAGATTGTGTGAAGCTTGTTGTGATTACATTGATCGCAGGCCTGGCTCTGGGAGCAATTTACGGAATCACAAAAGACCCGATCGCAAAACAGGAAGAAAAGAAACAACAGGAAGCTTATAAAGAAGTGTTCCCGGATGCAGCAAGCTTTGAGGATGTGGATGGATTTACCACAGAGGCTGCTTCCAAAGTAATTGCAGCTTATGACAACCCGATCGATGATCATGCAGGTGATGTGATCGATTCTGCGGTAATGGCGATGGACGAATCCGGTAATGCCATGGGTTACATTTTCAATGTGACTACAGGAAAAGGTTACGGCGGAGATATCCAGCTGACTGTCGGCATTCAGACAGATGGAACCGTATGCGGTTATTCCGTTCTTTCCATCGGTGAGACAGCCGGACTTGGTATGAAAGCCAAAGATGATCCTGACTGGGGCAAACAGTTTGCAGATAAACAGGTGGAATCTTTCAATGTTGTGAAAGATGGATCCGGTTCCGCTGATGATTCCAAAATTGATGCGATTTCCGGTGCAACGATTACAAGTAAAGCAGTGACAGGTGCCATGAACAGCTGTCTTGCTTATTTCCAGTCGTTGGAAGGAGGTAACTAAGATGAATAAAAACAATCCTGTGGAAAGATTGATCAACGGTATTGTGAAAGAAAATCCTACCCTTGTACTGATGCTCGGTATGTGTCCGACTCTGGCTGTTACCACCTC
Source organism: Eubacterium sp. (assembly GCA_022764265.1). Taxonomy (GTDB): domain Bacteria; phylum Bacillota; class Clostridia; order Lachnospirales; family Lachnospiraceae; genus Anaerobutyricum. The sequence continues at coordinate 3,467 of JALERO010000176.1, forward strand.
TGCCATCAATGGTGCGGGAATGGGACTTACTACCACAGCCGTATTAATGTTTTCCAATATGATTATCTCTCTGCTTCGTAATTTTATTCCGGACAGAGTTCGTATTCCTGCATACATCGTTATCATTGCTTCGCTGGTTACAATTGTACAGTTTGTGCTTCAGGCATATCTGCCGGAATTAAATGAATCTCTTGGTGTATATATTCCGCTGATCGTTGTAAACTGTATTATTTTAGGACGTGCAGAATCCTATGCCAGCAAGAACGGCCCGATTAATTCCTTCTTTGACGGAGTTGGTATGGGACTTGGTTTTACAGTTTCTCTGACCATCCTCGGTGCATTCCGTGAACTTCTCGGAGCAGGAACCATTTTCGGTAAAGTGATTTTATCCGAATCCTTCTATACACCGATCACAATTTTCATTCTTGCACCGGGTGCCTTCTTCGTATTGTCCTGTCTGGTTGCCATTCAGAACAAAGTAAAGAACCGCAAACCGAAGGAAGCAGGACAGCCTGTAGCTTCAGCCGGATGTGGAGATTGTGCAAACTGTAAAAACAGTGCCTGCGGAAGCAGAAGCTTTTTTGATATGACCGTTGACCAGAAAAACGTTGATAACAAATAGGAGGAGAGAAGATTATGAAATCATTAATATTATTGATCATCAGTGCTGCTATTGTTAATAACGTTGTATTGAGCCAGTTCCTTGGATTATGTCCGTTCCTCGGTGTTTCCAAGAAGGTTGAAACTGCTCTTGGTATGGGTGCAGCCGTAATCTTCGTTATTACAATTGCTTCTTTTGTCACTGCAGTGATTTATAAATTTATTCTTGTAACTTTAGGACTGGAATATCTGCAGACCATCGTGTTTATCCTTGTTATTGCAGCACTCGTTCAGTTCGTGGAAATGTTTTTAAAGAAATCAATGCCGGCTTTATATGAGTCATTGGGAGTATATCTGCCTCTGATCACAACAAACTGTGCCGTACTCGGTGTTGCCCTCAACTCCGTTCAGTACGGATATGGTATCCTTCAGTCAGTAATCTATGGTTTTGGTATTGCCGTTGGTTTTACTATCGCCATTGTCATTCTTGCCGGTTTAAGAGAAAAAATGGAATACAATGAGATCTCTGCTTCCTGGCAGGGAATGCCGATGGTTCTGGTAACTGCCGGCCTGATGTCCATTGCATTCTTTGGTTTTTCAGGTATTATTTAACAGGAGGAGAAAAAAATGAGCGTAAGTGGAATTATCCTTGCGGCAGTCGTTGTCGGAGGAACAGGACTTGTCATCTCTGTTCTCCTTGGTATTGCCTCAGAGAAATTTAAAGTGCCGATTGACGAAAAAGAAGTGGCAGTCAGAGAATGTCTTCCTGGTAACAACTGTGGTGGATGTGGATACGCCGGCTGTGACAGCCTGGCAAAAGCCATTGCAGCAGGGGAAGCACCGGTTGGTGCCTGTCCTGTAGGTGGACCGGATGCGGCCGCAAAAATCGGTGCTATCATGGGTGTGGATGCCGGAGCTTCCGAGAAAAAGGTAGCTTTTGTCAAATGTGCCGGTACCTGTGAGAAAGCAAAAACCCAGTATGAATATTATGGAAATGAAGATTGTATTTCTGCAATCAGTGTTCCGGGCGGCGGACCAAAGGCATGTTCTTTTGGATGTACCGGTTTCGGAAGCTGCGTAAAGGTCTGTGACTTTGATGCAATTCACATTGTCAACGGCATTGCTCAGGTTGACAAAGAAAAATGTGTTGCCTGTGGAAAATGTGTGGCAACCTGTCCGAAGTCTCTGATCGAGCTGGTTCCTTACAGCGCCCCTCACAAGGTACAGTGTAACTCCAAAGAGTTCGGTAAAGCCGTAAAAGAAGTCTGCTCTGCCGGATGTATCGGATGTAAAATGTGTACAAAGGTATGTGAAGAGGGAGCCATCACTGTGGAGAACAATGTGGCCAAAATCGATTACAGCAAATGTACCGGATGTGGTAAATGTGCAGAAAAATGTCCGGCAAAGATTATTCTGTAATTGTTCGTAAATCTTAAGAAATTACAAAAGAATTCATAAAAAGGTTATTTCCTGTAACAAAAATGCAAGGGAAATAACCTTTTTTTTTCATGATTTTCCTGTATAGTAAGTAAGAATGACTTGGAAAGAGAAAAGGAAAGCGTATTCTTGTTTTCCGAACAACTGGAGGGAACATGGCATATTCGAAATTCAGCGGTACTTACCGCAGTACAAATCATAAAAACAGAATATATTATTATATCTTTGAGCCGGAGGCAGATATTCGTGCAATCGTACAGCTGACCCACGGCTGGAGGGATTACATAGAACGCAATGAAGAATTTATCCAATATTTTACGAATCACGGAATCATGGTATGCGGTTGTGACTTTATCGGTCACGGACGGTCTTCAGAGGAGGAGAAACGAGGTCATTTTGACGAGACCAACGGATGGTCCTATTTGGTAAAAGACGTAAAGAAGCTGGCTTCCTATATACAGAAAGAATATCCGGGAGTACCCTACTTTTTATATGGTCACGGCATGGGATCCCTTGTGGCCAGGTTATGTTGTCTCGGTGACTTTGGACTGGACGGTGTTATTTTATCAGGAACCAGTGGAAAACAGAAATATTGCAGGCGCAGTATTCTTTTGACGGCGATCCTTCGTCGGTTCAAGGGACTGAATCATAGAAGTAAATATTTGGAAAACCTGATATATAAAAAATTAAATCGCAAATTCCGAAAAGAAAAAGATGATTTATCCTGGTACAGTAAGGATCTGTTCCTTCGAGAGGCATTTGCCTCAGACAGCAGATGTCAGTTCACCTTTACAATCAGTGCTTATGAAAATATTTTCAAAATGCTGGGCCTGGTTTCAGAACCAAAATGGTATCGTTCCGTCAACGAAAATCTGCCGATACTCCTGATCAGTGGAGAAGAAGACCCTATTGGAGACTTTGGAAAAGGAGTAGAACAGGTCTGTCATTATCTCCGGAAAACCGATCATGTTGTGGAAATGAAGCTCTATTCCGATGTGCGCCATGAACTTCAAAGCGATGAGAGGAATCAGGAGATTTTTTCAGACATGCTGAACTGGATGAAAAAATATCTGGGAGAATAATCCGATAGGAGATGTCATAGCAGAATGAGCCAAACGGATATCTGCAACTGTAACCAAAGGCGGGGTGTTTGAATACAATAAAAAAAAGTGGCTGTTTAAAAAACTTCATTTATTATAAGAGCTTTAACATTTCAGAAGAAGTCCCCCGCTTCAAGCGCACAGAGCGCTAAGCGGTGGGAAATAAACTAGTT
>JALERO010000181.1 GCA_022764265.1 Eubacterium sp.
AGAGATTCCAATGGATTCCATTTCTCTTTAAAGGATAAAGCTTCCCTCAATCTGGGTGAAGATGGAGAAATGCTGGTGGATGGCGCGAAGGGTATCACAAGGATTCCGCATCAATCCAGCTTCCTCATTGGAGTGATTCTGATTCTGATCTGTCTTGTGATTGTGTTCCATCTGGTTAATTCCCGAAGCGGTCGAGCAATCATGGCAATCCGTGATAACCGTATTGCAGCAGAATCTGTGGGAATCAATATTACAAAGTATAAACTGATGGCGTTCAGTATTTCCGCAGCCATTGCCGGTGCAGGTGGTGTACTTTATGCCCATAACCTGTCAACCTTAACAGCGCTTCCGGCAAACTTTGGATACAATATGTCTATTATGATTCTGGTATTCGTTGTTCTCGGAGGAATGGGAAGTTTCCGCGGTTCCATTATTGCAGCTGTTATTCTGACTATGCTTCCGGAGGTACTCCGTGGTCTGGCAGATTACCGAATGTTGATTTACGCAATTGTCTTAATTGTCATGATGCTCTTTAACTGGGCTCCAAAGGCAATTGAACTGAGAGAAAAATATTCGATCAAACGTTTATTCCATAAAAAACAGACAGAGGAGGTACAGTAATTATGGCAATGCTCGAGATTAAAAATCTTGGTATCTCTTTTGGCGGACTTCGGGCGGTAGACCGCTTCGAAGTAAATATTGAAAAAGGGCAGCTTTACGGTCTCATCGGTCCAAATGGTGCCGGTAAGACAACTGTATTCAATATGCTTACAGGAGTATATAAACCGAGTGACGGAATTATCCGACTGGACGGAAAAGATCTGGTGGGAAAAAGCACCATTGAGATTAACAAAGAAGGAGTGGCAAGAACCTTCCAGAATATCCGTCTGTTCAGCGACCAGTCTGTGCTGGATAATGTAAAGATTGGTCTTCATAATGATTATCCATATTCTACCCTGACAGGTATTTTGCGTTTGCCGAAGTATCGGAAAGTAGAAAAAGAAATGGATGAAAAAGCGAGAGAACTCTTAAAGGTTTTCGAGCTGGATGACAAAGAGGAATATCTGGCATCCAATCTTCCTTATGGTCAGCAGAGAAAGCTGGAAATTGCCCGTGCGCTGGCAACCAATCCAAAGTTACTTCTGCTGGATGAGCCGGCTGCCGGCATGAATCCAAATGAAACAAAAGAACTGATGGATACCATTCGATTTGTAAGGGATGAGTTTGACATGACTATTCTTTTGATCGAACATGATATGAAGCTTGTTTCCGGTATCTGTGAGGAGCTGACCGTTCTGAACTTCGGTCAGGTTCTTGCTCAGGGCAAGACAAGCGATGTATTAAATAATCCTGAAGTAATCAAAGCATATCTGGGAGAATAGGAGGAAATAACGGTATGGCAATGCTTGAAATAAAAGACCTGGAAGTATATTATGGTATGATTCAGGCCATCAAGGGTATTTCCTTTGAGGTAAATGAGGGAGAGGTCATCGCTCTGATCGGTGCCAACGGTGCCGGTAAGACAACGACCCTTCAGACCATCACCGGTATGCTTCAGGCAAAAAAGGGACATATCTTTTTTGAAGGTGAGGATATCACAAAGGTTCCCGGACATAAAATCGTATCTATGGGAATGGCCCATGTTCCGGAGGGAAGAAGAGTATTTGCTCATTTGAGCGTTCTTGAGAATCTAAAGCTGGGTGCCTTTACCCGGAAGGATAAAAACGAGATCGCGGAATCTCTGGAAAAAGTATATAAGAGCTTTCCGCGACTGGAAGAAAGAAAAAACCAGTCAGCCGGAACACTCAGTGGTGGTGAGCAGCAGATGCTTGCCATGGGCCGGGCGTTGATGTCAAAACCAAGGATCATTCTGATGGATGAACCATCTATGGGTCTGTCTCCGATTTTTGTGGAAGAGATCTTCAGTATTATAAAAGAAATATCTGCAGCAGGAACAACCGTATTACTGGTAGAACAGAATGCGAAAAAAGCCCTTTCTATCGCAGACAGAGCATATGTTCTGGAAACTGGTAATATCGTCTTAAGCGGTGATGCAGAAGAATTAATGAACAATGAATCCATTAAAAAGGCATATCTTGGAGAGTAGGTGGTTACATGGAACATACTGTAATTACAATAGCAAGAGGTTATGGAAGCGGAGGAAGAACTCTCGGTAAGCTTCTGGCAGAGGAACTTGGTGTAAATTGTTATGACAGAGAACTTCTTCGTATGGCTTCGGAAGAAAGTGGAATCAATGAAGCTCTGTTTGGCGAAGTGGATGAAAAAGTGAAGAATATGCCCCTTTTTGGTATCAGTAAAAAGATTTACAAAGGGGAAATATTCCCACCGGAAAGTGATGAATTTGTTTCAGATGATAATCTGTTTAACTATCAGGCAAAATGTATCAAAGAACTTGCCAAAACAGAATCCTGTGTAATCATCGGACGATGTGCCGACTATATTCTGAAAGATGAGGCACATGTGATAAAATTATTTTTCTATGCACCGAAGGAGGATTGCATTGCCCGTGTCAAATCTCAAAACGGTGGAACGGAAAAAGAAATTATCAAAAAAATCGAAAAGACAGACAAATATCGTTCTGATTATTATAAGTACCATACAGGAAGAAACTGGAATGATGCCAGAAACTATGACTTCTGTCTGAATACATCCAGCATGAGCTACGATAAGCTGGTTCAGGTGGTAAAAGAATACATTGATATCTGTAAAAAATAAGGATAATCGTCCGTAACAGGGATGTTGTGAACAGAAATAATGAAAAGCTGTTTTTCTTACTGTGATGTGAGAAAGGCAGCTTTTTTAACGGGGAGAGGCCTCAAAAAATGGAGAATTATTTAAATAAATTAAAAAAAGACTTTGTTTTTGTAACATTTACCTTTATAATATGACTGGTGCTTATGTGAACAGTCAAATCATTTTTGTGACGGTACTCATGAAAATGAGGCGAAATATCAGAAGAATAAATAAGTTTAGAGGAGATTATTTATGGGCGGAATATTTGGCGTAGCCTCAAAGACAAATTGCGTATTTGATTTGTTCTTTGGAATCGATTACCATTCCCATCTGGGAACTAGAAGAGGAGGAATGGCAGTACATGGTGAGAAGGGATTTGATCGATCCATTCACAATATTGAGAATTCACCATTTCGTACAAAATTTGAGAGAGATGTAGACGAGCTGGAAGGCAATCTGGGAATCGGATGTATTTCAGATAGTGAACCACAACCATTGCTGGTACAATCCCATCTGGGCAGCTTTGCCATCACGACAGTTGGAAAAATTAATAATCAGGAAGAGTTAGTTCAGAACGCATTTAACAATGGAAGAGCACATTTCCTGGAGATGAGCGGAGGCGGAGTCAATGCAACAGAGCTGGTAGCCTCTCTGATTAACGAAAAACCAAGTATTTCTGAGGGAATCCGTTATGCCCAGGAAGTCATTGACGGATCCATGAGTATGCTGGTTATGACAGAACACGGAATCTTTGCTGCCAGAGACCGTCTGGGAAGGACTCCTTTGTTTATTGGAGAAAAGGAGGATGCCCATTGCATTTCTTTCGAGGATTTTGCCTATGTGAATCTCGGATATAAGACCTGCAAGGAACTGGGACCTGGAGAGGTAGTTTTTGTCAGACCGGATAAGATCAAGACGGTTATTCCGGCAGGAGATAAGATGAAAATCTGTTCTTTCCTCTGGGTATATTACGGATATCCAACGGCAAGCTACGAGGGTGTTAATGTGGAAGCCATGCGTTATAAATGTGGAGAGCTGCTGGCAAAAAGAGATGATGTGAAGCCGGATTATGTAGCCGGAGTACCGGATTCCGGTATTGCCCATGCAGTTGGATATGCCAACGAGTCGGGAATTCCGTTTGCCAGACCATTCATCAAATATACACCAACCTGGCCAAGATCTTTCATGCCTCAGAATCAGAAAAAAAGAAATCTTATCGCAAAGATGAAACTGATTCCTGTGGATGCATTGATCAAAGGAAAGAAATTGCTGTTAATTGACGACTCGATCGTAAGAGGAACTCAGTTGGGAGAGACCACGGAATTTCTGTACCAGAGCGGTGTGAAAGAGGTTCATATCCGCCCTGCCTGCCCGCCACTTTTATATGGATGTAAATATCTGAATTTCTCCCGCTCCAATTCCGAGTTGGATCTGATTACCAGAAGAGTCATTCTCGAACGTGAAGGTGAGGAAAGAGCCAATGATCCTAAGGTTCTGGAAGAATATGCTAATCCGGACAGTGAAAAATATCAGGTAATGCTTGATGAAATCTGTAAGAAATTGAATTTTACATCTCTTCGGTATCACAGACTGGATGATATGATTGAATCCATCGGTATTGATCCGGAGAATCTGTGTACATATTGCTGGAATGGAAAAGAATAAAATTGAGAAAAAAGATTTGCTACATTAAATAGTTAAGCGCAGCTTTCAGATCAGGCAAAAAAGAATCCCTTGCATATCATTTGTCTTGCAAGGGATTCTTTCTTTTTTAATTTTAAAAATCTATTTCGTTTATTTTTTCTTTAAAATTGTCTGTTACAATGTATTTAATCCAGTATTTTTCAGAGAGGAGGCTTTTTTTGAATATCAGAAAGAAATTAACGGTTGCCAGTGTATTGATGGTGTTGATTCCTGTTGTAGTGGCAGTGATGCTTTCTTTTCTTCTTATTTTTTATAAGGGTGATGGAATGATTAATCGATTGAAGGATTTGTATGAGAATGACAATGGCCTTCTGAATGTGCAGTCGATTTTATATCAGAATAAAGATTTGATTTTAAGTTATGAGCCACTTCAAGAAAATGACCTGGACGAAGATAATGATGACGATGAAAAACAAGATGATGATGATGACGATGATGATGACGATGAGAATGATGATGAAAATGATGATGAAAAAGAGAATATTCATGATGTATTTGGCAAATTGGAAAATGAATTGAATGCATTGGGGTATTATTATCAGATTCAATGGAATAATCATGTGATCATAAGTAATCTTCCGGATGGTGCGGAAAAGGTCATTGCTTCCGTCGCGGGAAGTGAATATGAAACCATACGAAATATTTCGGTTTCTGAAGAAAATATTTCAGTTGTTAAGCGTTCGTATTTTGACGATAGAAAAGAGATGGAAGTCCTGGCTTATTGTGACCAATATAGGAACACTACCCATTCTTCTCAAATCATTCGTGAAATTATGACTGTGATTGTATTCTTTTTGTTTGTTTTACTTGTAACTGTAGTATGCAGTATCTTTATTCTTACCAGATGGCTGAGTGGAGGAATGCGAAAATCTCTTGATGAGCTATCGGAAGGAGTTCGGCAGATTCAGGTTGGTAATTTAAGTTATCGGATTCACAGTAGAAAAAAAGATGAGCTTGGCAAGGCATGTGATGAATTTGACGAGATGGCAGAGTATTTTGAAGAATCTGTCAGACAGAGAGAACAATATGAGGAATCCAGAAAACAGATGCTGGCCGGAATTTCCCATGATTTGAGAACCCCACTGACATCTATCAAAGCCTACGTGGAAGGCTTGCGGGATGGGATAGCGAATACAGAGGAGAAAAAACAAAAGTATTATAAAGCTCTTCAGACCAGGACGGCGGATTTGGAAGCATTGATTGATAATCTCAGCCTGTTTTCCCGTTTTGACCGGGGAGAGTATCATTATTCCATGGAACCTGTAGTTTTAAATGAATTTCTGGATAACTATTTCAAAGAAAATGAAATGGATTTTCGGGAGAATCATCTATTCTTGAAGAAAAGAAGTTGGACCGATGTTCCTTTATGGATTTCCGGAGATAAAAAACAATTAAAAAGAGTACTTGGCAATCTGGTGGATAATACCATCAAATACAGAGAGCAGGATGAGACAACCCTGATGGTTGCTCTTTACAAGAAAGAAAACTGTGCTTATATTGAGTTGGAGGATGATGGCCCCGGCGTTCCTGTGGAAGAAAGGGAGCAGATATTTGAAACCTTTTATCGGGGAGATGAGGCAAGGCAAAATCCGGGAAATGGAAGTGGACTTGGATTATCCATTGTCCGGGAAATATTGAAAGGTCATGGAGCTGAGATAAAAGCAGAAGCCGGAGAGGATGGTCGCGGCTTGAAAATGATTATGAAATTTCCTCTGAAAGGAGAAAATAGTTATGAAGAAAATATTAATAGTGGAAGATGATATTCTAATTGCTGAAATTGAGAGAGACTATCTGGAAATCGAGAATTATGAGGTCACCATATGTCAGGACGGGCAAGAGGGACTTCGACTTGCTCTGAAAGAAGATTATGATCTTATCCTTCTCGATGTCATGCTTCCGGGAGTCAGTGGGTTTACCATTTGCCGTGAGATAAGAAAAGAGAAAGATGTTGCTATAATTATGGTGACAGCTAAAAAAGAAGATCTGGATAAAATTAGAGGCCTGGGATTGGGCGCCGATGATTATGTGGTGAAGCCCTTCAGTCCGGGTGAACTGGTGGCCAGAGTGAAAGCACACATTAATATTCATGAAAGACTGAAAGGAAAGAATTCCGGACAAAAAGAAAAAGAATTTGAAAGAGGATGTATTGAGGCTGCACATTTGAAAATCCTTCCCCTGTCCAGACAGGTATTTGCTGGTGAAAAGGAAATTGAGCTTACAAATAAAGAATTTGACTTACTGCATTTTCTTGCGTCAAATCCCAATATTGTTTTTTCGAAAGATACACTATTTGATCGAATCTGGGGTCTTGATGCCCTGGGAGATACGGCGACGGTGGCGGTTCATATCAACCGGATCCGAGAGAAAATAGGAACTGACGAAGCCAATACAAAATTGATTGAGACCCTTTGGGGTGCCGGATATCGTTTTCGAAAAGGATAAAAATAGTTTATAAATAGTTTAAATTTGATTTAAAACCAATTTAAAGGAGGATTTTATAATAAAGCCATAATAAAAAAGGAGGAAATGAACATGATGAAAAGAAAATTATTTACAGGAATAACAACGTTAGCCATATTTGCAACAATGATTCTCCCGGCTTCAGCAGCAACCAGTGCAGACAAAATTGCCATCGAAGGAAAGAAGACAGTGACAGTGGGAAAAACCATAGAACTGGACAGTGAAATATACCCAGATAAAGTAGAAGTGAAAGACAGCGATATTATCTGGACCAGCAGCAAACCATCGGTAGCCAAAATTCTTCGAAAATATGATGATGACACTCAATTGAAGGGTGTGAAAGCAGGAACAACGACAATTACTGTCAGAATTAAAGGAACCGATATAAAAGCAACGCAGAAGGTGACAGTTAAAAAGGCGACAAGTACGACCTCCAGTACATCAACAGATAAAACAAAATTGACGAAATATAAAAAGAAGGCGAAAAATATAAAAACAGAGATTAAAAAAGTAACCCTGGCTTCTACATTTGAAGGAAGAAGAACACAGTATAATGATTTTGAAAAACGTTTGGATTCCATCGGAAATAAGTTAGACAGTATGGAAGATAAATGGGAAGATAAATATGACAGTGGAGAAATCAGCCGGACTACATATCGTTCCATGGAGAAAGAGATTGAAAAGGTAGAAGATTATCTGGAGACAGTAGAGAACTATCTTGAGAAAAAATATAATTATGAATTTGATGATTAAAATGAAAAAGGGGTCTGAATATCAGATCTCTTTTTTTCGTCGAATTCTTTTGAAAAAAATGAATAAAAGAGAGTGGTTTTTCCCATAATGAGAGAAGGAAAAAATTTCTTACTGATAACTAGGAGGGATTTTATGAGTCATTTATTTGTAAAAGATCATTTCCTGATTGAGGATGTTCATGGACTTGAAATACTGGATTCCCGGGGAAATCCGACGGTAGAAGTCACTGTGAGGCTAAAATGTGGTGCGCTGGGCAAAGCCATTGTGCCGTCAGGTGCTTCGACGGGACGATATGAAGCTGTGGAACTTCGAGACGGAGAAAAACGGTTCGGAGGCAAAGGTGTGGAGCGAGCAGTTACCAATGTGAATACCCGAATCTGTGACCGGTTATGTGGCTGTAATGCGCTAAATCAGAGGGAAATTGATCGGATTCTGGTGGAAGCTGACGGAACGGAAAATAAGGGAAAATATGGTGCCAATGCGATTTTAGGTGTCTCTCTGGCAACAGCCCAGGCGGCGGCAGATGGACTGGGAATTCCACTGTATCGGTACATTGGCGGAGTGAATGGAAATGTATTGCCAATCCCGATG